>CAUJKE010000264.1 GCA_963205385.1 Planctomycetota bacterium
GCCCAGCAACGTAATTCGCTCCCACTCAAACTTGAGTTTCGGAGAGATTTACCCCGCCGCCGCTTCAATTCCCAAAGATTCACCCTCGCCGCGCACCACAACCCCGATGCTAGCACTGCATCAAATCAACAGCCCGCGAGCCCGATGGGGTCGTGGGGGTGGTGGGCCTTGCTGTTAGCTTACCGACTTGCTCACCATCGGGACGAGCCCGATGGGGTCGTGGGGGTGGTGGGTTTTGCTGTTCGCGCGCCGACTCGCTCACCATGGGGGCGTGCCCGTTGGGGTCGCGGGGCGGGCTTGGGGTGGGGGGGCGGACATGGGGTCGTGGGGCGGAGGCGGCAGTGATTGCGCAGAGGGGCTAATAATTGTCCTCAGAGGAGTGGGGCGTGACTTGACGCGGGCTGCTAAACGTCGCGTTGAACGACTAATTGCGACTAAAATGGTAAACATATCTTGACTAACTCAACACCGATTGATATGCTTACGCGCAGTCCCGGCGCCATTGTCGTGCGACTCGCGATTGCGCCCAAGGCCCTTCCGGCTTGTGCGGATGGCGAATGAGATTCGTGGCTCACGATTGCGGCGTGGCGCCGGTAGCCTACAGGGCTTCTTCCCCATTGGGGCGCGGGGCCTGTTGACTCAATTGACCGAACGAGAAATTTGTTTACCGAATGCTCCCTAAGAGCACGAATGCGCAGAATTCGCCGTTGCCGGTTTTTTCGTTGGCGGGAATGGGAAGTTTGATCGGTGTGCCGTCGTAGGTTCCTTCGGCCACCGGCGGGCCGTAGTAGTCGAGCGCCGAAACAATGCGGTATGTTCCGCCTGGTTGGATGACCGGCTTGAGGTCCACGGCGACTTCCGCCTGACGTTTCCAATTAAACACCGCGATGTTGCCTCGTGCTGGATCGTAGCGATTGGGCCGCAGGATCACGTCGGCGTCCCGGTCAGGCCGGGCGGTTTTCGTGTGGATGATTTGATTCCCTTCCCGCTGAACCTGTTTGTAGTTGTTGATGCTCAGGCCGGCATTGACCACCCAATTGCGATTGACCTGCGCATCTTCGTTGTACGGGGCCGTATAACCGACTTGCAGCGGAATTTCGTACAACAAGTTGTCCTCGACGACAATGTTCTTGCTCGGCCGGCCGCCACCGACGAGCACTTGCGCTCGCGCCCCGGACTTGATGGGCGCAAAGGCGATGTTGCCGACGATGCGGAAGCCATTCACGAACGCGTTCTTGCTGCCATAAGCTTGCACGGTCGTCGAGTAGATGTTGCAGAGGATATTATCGCTCAGCAGTTTGGTTCCGGTTTCATTTTGGGTATAGATGCCGGGGCCGTGATAGCGATCCGGTCCGATCGAGCCGACGTTGTAGATCAAGCAACCGTACATTTCCGCATCCACGGCCGACCGCCAAAAGCCGACGCCGCTGTTCATATCGTGAATCACGAGGTTGATGAATTTGCTTCCCGCGCCTCCGAGGATATTCAAGCCGCCTTGCGACAGGCTCGCCGAACTGTCAATCTCCGCCCCGCCGGACGTCACTCGGCGATCCCATTGGGCTGTTTCAGAAACGGTAATTTCCAAGTCGTGGAGCTGCACATAGCGGCAGTTGTGCGACACTTCGACTTTCCCATCGAGCGTCACCCGTTGGCCCTTCACAGCGCGAACAACAATTGGCGCGTCTGCCGTGCCCTCCAAGGCGATTCGAAAACCGGGGCTCGTCCACGTGCGATCCGGATGGCGATACGTGCCGCTCGTGAGATACAGCGTGTCGCCTGGCGCAATCTTCTGCTGTCCCGACAGTGCGGACTCGATATCCCACGGGGATGCTTCGCTTCCAGAGTTTTGCGCAGTGCCATCAGGCGCGATGAAGTAGGTATTCGCCGCTTGAACCGGGCGCGCCTGGCAGGCGAGCACGAAGACCATTAGCAGCACAAGGCGAATGCAGGTTGTTCTCATGGGAGATAGGCTTTCTAGCAGAATGTTTAAGGCGGAAGGAAGCAACCATCACAAACTTCACGGCTTGGGCAGTCGAACGGAAACAGCCCAAGGGGTTTGCGTCTTGGGCGCAGAAAATGCTTTCTGCGAGTCTCACGCTCGGATATAGTATATCCCAACGTCGCCAACGAAATTTAGTCGAAGGCGCCAGGTGTTGGGTTGCCGGAGCGTTCCCATCCAGCTTGCCTGGTTGGAGAACGAGATTTGTGGATGTAAGGAATAGCCGCCATGAAAAGTCTCATGATGTCGCGTACTCTGTTGGCCGTCAGCACTTGTATCCTCGTCTTTCTGGAGGCGCCGGTTTTCGCCCAGGAGCAGGCCGCTGCCGCTAAACCAGAGGCGGGAATCGTGCGCGGCATCAAAGTCTTGCCGGACAAAGCACCCGATTGTTCGTCGCTGAAGTCGATCGTCGAAACGGTGACGCGCGACTGCAAGACGAACGACGAGAAGGCGATCGCGGTTTACAACTTCATGCGACTGACGCATTACCACCGCGCTTATCCGAGTGAGCCAGGCGGCATCCCGGTCTTGAAAGAGATCAACTGTTACGGCTGGAGTTTGTGCGGCGGGCTGCATGCGGAACAGTCCGCGTTGTGGCGGGCGATGGGATGGGATTGGAGGTTCGTCGGCTGGCCGGGACACACCACCGTCGAGGCCTACTACGATGGCCGTTGGCATTACCTGGATGTGTTTTTGAAATTCTACGCTTGGATGCCTGATCCCCGGGATCCGTCGCGGCGGACCATCGCGGGGCAGGATGATCTCGCGGCTGATCCGCAGCGACTCGTGTTGGACGCGTTCACGCTCGATCCATCGCGCAAGGTCGTGTATGCCAAAGGCAATGAGTTCGATTTGTTTGGCGAGAAAGCCAATTGGCAGGCGCCGGCGTTTCTGGTCTGCGGGGACACGCTACAAGGCGTGGTCGATGGCGTGCGGCACAAGAACCGCGTCGGGCCCGAACCGGGCTGGGGCGGCATGCGCCACGACACGGGAGACTATTCGGCCGATGTGAACCTCGCTCCCGGTTTTGCGTTGACCAACACCTGGGACAAGGCCGCGGGGGCGTGGTACTGGGCTGGCTCGAAGATCGAGCCGTGTCACACTTGTGGCGACAAAGAGATTCGCAACTCGCCTGAAAAAGGGCCGATTGCCGAGCCTTATCTTGGACCGGACTGGAAATGTGAATCCTACGCCAACGGCCAGCTTGACTTTCGCCTGGATCTGTCGCGCGCCGCATGTTTGCAGTCGTTCGCCGCGGTAGACAACGTCAAGTGGACCAAGGACGGACTCGTGCCCGCCACGGCCGGAGAGCCGGCCAGCGTTACCGTGCTATTAGCGTCGCCTTACATCATGACGCAAGCCAGCAGTTCGGCCGCAGGAGTCGACCAACTGGAAGTCAGTCTCGACGACGGCAAGTCGTGGAAAGCGGCGGATCTGAAGGATTTTGGCACCACGGTGGGAGGACACGTCAAGGCTCTCGCGCGGCTGACCTTCCACAAGCGTCTGACTGGCTTGCAGCTCCAGGCGACGGTGCAGAACAATCCGTTCGCCCTGCCGTACCTGTCCCCCGGCCGCAACACCGTGACCGTCGCGGTGGCGGACCCCGCCGCGCTGGGCGACAACAAGCTCGTGGTGACGTATGCCTATCGCACTGGCGCGCGACATCAGAGCTACGAGCAATTGTGTTTGGAAGGGAAGGAGATTGCCCGCGCGCATGGCGCGTCGTGGGAGCAGACGCCGACCGTCGTGCAGAAGACGTTCCTCGCTCGCGATCTGCCGGCGACATTCACTATCGACGTGCCGACGCCGCGGGGAATGCATCCCGTCTTTCCGCGGATGCTGTTTGTCCGCCGGGAAGTGCTCGCGCCCCATCAGCAGTCGCTGCCAATCCCGGACGGCGCGCAGACGGCCAGCATGAAACCAGGCGACGAATTGAAGACGCTGCCCAATCCCTTGCTGGCCGGCACGCAAGCGCCGCCGCCTGCGATTACGCGTCCAGTGAAGACGACAAGCGTCTCGCTCGCGGCCGGACAGTTCGCGGAGCGAACAGGCGACGCGCCCCCGAGCGATTTTCTCAAGTGGCCGAAGAACAACCAGGAAGCAACGCCGGCGCTGGTGTACTTGATGGGTGGTGAACTGCCGGAGTTGCCGCCGCTGAAGAATTTCGCGGCAGCGCGATTGATCTTTCCCGTGACGCGAGCGCATCCCAAGGCGCCGACGAAGGTTGGCGTGGTGGCGCTGCGTGCCGCGCCTGAGCAAGGTCAGCCGTACGACTTCAACAACCTAGGCGACGTGATTGGAACGGCCATTGCGCCGACGCTCGCCGACGACGCGCCGTCGTGGTCGCCACCTAAAGAACTCACGGTGGACATCACGCGCTATGTGCGGTCGCAGTTGATCGGGCAGAGTAAGCATCAAGGCTTCGGCGTCCGCGTGCTCCCCGACCGCAGTGTTGACGACGGCTGGACCGTCCGCATTCACTTGCCCGGCGATCCCGCAGTTCGCCTGGAAATTGACAGCTATCTGGATTCAGACCAATCCGATGTCAAAACGTCCCAGTAGGAGTGACCGACAACCAAATCCACCCGCCGTTACGCCGCGGAACGATCAGCGGCGGACGCCTGCTGTAGCAGGTGGCGAAGATGGCCTGCAACCACGCTGGCCTCATCGCGCGTGAGGCGAAAACTGGAGGGCAAGTTGAGTCCGTGGGGGCTAACTCGATACGCCGCGTGGTGCTGCTGCCTGGCGATTGCCGCGTGTGGCGAGTTTTGGTAAGCCGGCAGCGAACTGAGCGGGTAGAAGAAGGGACGCGTGTCGATGCCTCGTTCCCGCAACTGCGCGGCGAGCTCCACCTTGCTCACGCCCAGCGCCGCATCCCACACGACCGTCGTCATCCAGTAGGAGTTCACGGCGCCAGCGGTTTCCGCGTTGAGCGACACGCCGGGAAGATCGCCCAATTCCTCTTGATACCAACTGAAGATTTCCCGCTTGCGCGCGACCAATTCATCGCCCCGTTCCACCTGGGCCAGGCCCAGCGCGGCTTGCACGCCACTGAGACGATATTTGAATGCGACCTCTTGGTTGTAGAACCCGGTGTCCCCAGGCGGACGCCCATGATCGCGCAGCGAGAGCACCCGCTGATGAAGGTCGTCGCGATCTGTGACGAGCATGCCCCCTTCGCCGGTCGTCAGTGTTTTTGAGCCGTGAAAGCTGAAAACTCCCGTGTCTCCCATGCTCCCGGCGCGACGGCCGCGATACGTTGACCCGAACGCCTCCGCGGCGTCTTCGATCACGGCGATCTGGTGTTTGTCGGCGAGGGCGCGAATGGCGTCCATGTCTGGGAGGTTGCCATACAGCTCGACCGGAATCACCGCCTTGGTGCGCGCGGTGATGCGGTGCTCGAACGATTCCGCCGAGAGGCACCACGAGACGGGGTCGATATCGGCGAACACGGTTTCCGCGCCGACATACTTGATCGGCGCGGCCGACGCGATCCAGGTCACGTCGGGCACAATGACTTCATCGCCGGGACCAACGCCGAGCGCCGCTAGCGACAAGTGAATCGCCGCTGTGCAATGCGGCACGCTCACGGCATGCCGTGAGCCCACGTAGTCCGCGAACGCGCGTTCAAACCGCCGGCAGTAAGTGCCTGCTTGCTCATACCAATCGTGGGCCGCGGCATCAGCGACATATTGCACTTCTCTCTCAGTAATCCATGGACCGGCGACCGGAATGCGTTTCATCGTGTGAGCCTCTGGTTCAATCCTTTATGCACTTCAGCCAGCCGTCAGGCGCGACGGTGATTTGCAAGCGAGCTTCCAATTCTTTGTCGATCTCAAAGCGATCCGTTCCGCGCAAGAACTCGAACACCGCCGTTTTGGGGTTGTTCCCTTTGTCCCAGGGGCGATCTTGAAACCAACCAGGCGGCATCTCCTCGACGACGGTATCCATCACCACCAGGTAGCTCCCCGACTTCACCAGTTGAGAATAGAGCTCCAGTTCGCGCAACACATGGGCGTGGGTGTGATTGGAATCCAAAACCACCATGATCCGCCGCCGATCGCGGCACATTTCGCGAACCTGCGCGAAGATGCCGTCGTCGATCGACGAGCCTTGCAAGAGTTTGATGCGCGGAAACATCGGATGCTGTTCGATCGCTTCCCGATTGTGCTGCCGAATATCAATATCGACCCCCAGCACCCAACCATCATCCCCCAGCAGTTGCAGGAGCGAGGCGTAGTAGATGATCGAGCCGCCGTGCGCCACGCCCGTTTCGACGATGGCGTCCGGGCGATACTTCCAGACGAGTTCCTGCATGCCGAGCATGTCTTGGGGGTACTGAATGATGGGGCGGCCCATCCAACTAAAGCCATAGCTATAGCGATTTTCCACCGAACTCAGAAACCACTTCAACGTGAGGTCATCCATCAGCCATTCTCCTCAGTCCGCCGCATCCACGCGTGACGCTCCCAAAATTCGGAGCTCACTAGTTGCATGCGCACGAGTTCAAAATCCACCGGTTCGATTGCCTGCGGGAAGCGCGTCACATATCGCACCTCGTCGCCACAAATCGTCTTCGCCAGCGGTAGTCGCGTCACTTCTTGAAATCCCACCCAATCGTAAAGCTGCCGCGCACGCGCGTTGTTCGAGAAAACATGCAGCGAAAGCTGGGTGAGGTGAAGCTCGGTAAACGCCCAGTGCAAAAGCGCGAGCAGCGCGTGGTACATGAATCGCGGCGCGGCGACCTCGCCTCGCAGCACATTATCGATCTCCGCGCTGGTGGAACAGAGATCGCACAAACCAATGTTGCCAATGGGACGATTCTCACGTTCGATCAACAGAAAGAGCAAACGCGTATCGTCCTCCAGAACCTTTCGTTCCAGCCATGCGCGCGTGCGCGTCGTGGTTGCGGTGAACTGCGTCAAAAAACTCTCGCGGGCCGCGTGTCGCCACCGGGTAAGCGCGTCACAGATGGCGGCATCGGCGGCGTCCGTAGTCGTTAGCGGTGCGAGAAAACCGAGCAATTCGCCGCTTTCTTTGCGAATCTGGATATGGCGTCCCCCGTCGGGCGTCTTCCAGCGTCGGACGAAGTCATGCTGCGATGACGATACGCTCTGGGATATCGTGTCGGTCATGCGACGGTCAACTCCGCCTGCGGTTTGGTGGCGGCGACGAATCCTGGTAGTTCGCGGTCGCGCGGTGAGACTTCACTCACCTCGAGCGGCCAGCGGATGCCTAGCGTCGCGTCATCCCAGCGGACGCCACGCGCTGCGCCGGGAACGTACGGGGTCGTCATCTGATAAAGCACTTCCGTATCGTCCGCCAGCGTTTGCAGTCCGTGCGCGCAACCAATGGGCACAAACAGCGCCAGGCGATTCTCCATCGTCAGCTCGACGGCCAGCCACTGGCCGAAGGTCGGCGAGTCCGCGCGCAGATCCACCGCCACGTCGTAAACGGCGCCCCGCGTGACCCGCACCAGCTTGGCCTCTTCGTGCGGCGGCGCTTGCAGGTGCAGCCCGCGAATCGTGCCGCGGCGCTTGCTATACGAGAGGTTGCACTGGGTTAGCCGCGCGTCGAGACCCTGTTGGGCAAACTCCTCGGCGCACCAGGTGCGCGCGAAGCAACCGCGCTCGTCCGAGTGGGGATCGAGCGCGACGACGAACACGCCGGCGAGTTTGGTAGGCGAAAAGATCATGCCACTTTGACGCTCGGGATGGGAACGATGAACTTGCCGCCGCGAGCCCGATAGTCGGCTTGCTGGGCGAGGATTTCCTCCGCGAAGTTCCAGGTCAGTAAGAGCACGTAATCGGGTTGGTCCGCAAGCAACTTGTCGGGATGATGAATTTGAAGATGCGTGCCCGGCGTGTACCGTCCCTGCTTGACGCTGCTGCGATCGACCACGTACTCGAGCGACTCGCGCCCCAGGCCAAAGTAGTTGAGCAAGGTGCTCCCCTTGGCGGACGCGCCGTAAGCGGCGATACGGCAGTGCTGGTTCTTGAGGCGCGTTACCAGCGCCACGAGCTCGTGGCGAAGGTGCTCGACGCGCTGGCGCAAGCCGAGGTAGAACTCAGGGCGATCCAAGCCAGCGGCCTGTTCTTGCGCCAGCAGTTCACTCACCCGCTGGGCCGTCATTTGCCGGCTGGATTGCCGCGCGAGCGTGTACCGCAAGGTTCCGCCATGAATCGGCATCCAGTGCACATCCACGACCTTCAAACCATGCAGCGCGGCCAGGTTCGACAGGGACGTGAGGGAAAAATAGCAGAGATGCTCGTGATAGATGGTGTCAAACTCGACGTGGTCGACGAGATCCTTCACATAGGGCGCTTCCACGACCGCGATCCCCTCGTCCTTGAGCAGCAACGCCAGGCCATCCATCACGCCATGCAAATCGGCCACGTGGGCGAGGACGTTGTGCGCATGAATGACGTCCGCTCGTTCGCCGTCGTGGACGATCTGCTGGGCGAGCGCGGCGTCAAAAAACTCGTTCAGCGTCCGCACGCCGCGCGCTCGCGCCACCTCCGCGATGTTGCGCGCCGGTTCCACGCCTAACACTGGAACGCCGGCCGCGACGTAGTTTTTCAGCAAATATCCGTCGTTGCTTGCAATCTCGACCACGAGGCTGTCGTGACTGAGATGCCGCTGCTTGATCAGGTCCAAGGAGAGTTCGCGCGCATGGCGGAGCATCGTCTCGGAGAAGGATGAAAAGTACGCATAGTCGCTAAAGAGCTGGTCCGGCGGCACCGTTTCGGTAATCTGCACGAGCGCGCAGGCCGGGCAAAACGCGAGCTGGAGCGGATACGACGCTTCCGGCGCCGTCAGTTGCTCGGCGCTTAACAAGGCATTTGCCAAAGGCGTTTGCCCCAGCGAAAGAATCGGCGCTAAGCCGCCCGCCCCGCAGCCCCGGCAGGTGGGGCTTGTGTCGGCAACTTGACCGGCTGTTGCAAGTAGTTCTGGTACCATGAAACCGTCCTGGTGAGGCCTTCTTCCAGTGTGAACAGTGGCGCCCATGCCAACAGTTCCCGCGCTTTGGCGGCCGAGAGATGTTGCAAGCGAATTTCGTGGCTGGCTTGTCCCAGCACGACCGGCTCCAATTCCGAGTCCAGCGCTTGAAGGATGCGCTCGACGAGTTCCAGAACCGTTACCTGGCTTTCGTTGGAAAAGTTGAAGGCGTGTCCCGCAAGTTCCGGGCGCGCCGCTAGCTGTTCCGCCAGATGCATGTATGCCGCGGCGCCATCTTCCACGTAAAAATAGTCGCGCACGAACTGGCCGTCAGAGCGGATGAGCGGCCGTTCGCCGCGCACAATGGCGCGAATGGTGCCGGGGACGATTCGATTCCAATTCAAGTCGCCGCCGCCATAGAAGTTGCCGCAGCGGGTGATTGCAACCGGCAGCTTGTAAGTGTGGAAGTAGGACTGGGCGATCAAGTCCGCGCACGACTTGCTGACGTCGTAAGGATGTTTGCCGCATAACGGGGTGTCTTCCGTGTATGGCAGCGTGGGAGCATCGCCGTAGGCTTTGTCGGATGATGCCAGCACGATTTGCTGAACGCGCGGGCTACGGCGGCAAGCTTCGAGCAGGCGCCAAGTGCCGGCGATGTTGGTCTCGAACGTGGAGCCTGGGTTGGCATTGGCAATGCCGACGATTGCCTGCGCCGCGAGGTGCAGCACGGTCGAAACTTCATATTCACCCAGCGTGCGTTCCAAGAGCGTCTGGTCGCAGACATCGCCGCGCACCACGGCGACCTGGTCCAGCGCGCCGCTGCGCGCCAATTCCGCTTGCGGCGCCCAGTCGCGCACCAGGCAAACGACGCTGGCCCCAAAGGACAACAGCCGTTGGACCAGCCATCCGCCTAGCAACCCGGTGCCCCCGGTCACCAACACGGAGCGATCTCTCCAAAAATTGCTGGGAGCAGATAAACTCACAAACTACCTCCCTGGTCCAAGCCGAAAACCGCGGCATGGACGACAATCCAGCGGGAAAAAACTATTTCTACGCCGCGCGATGCGCCACCTGCGGCACGACTTTCAAACCGCCTACCGGGGACGCGGTCTCCCACGTTTTCCAGGGCGCCTGGCCATTGCGCCAGAGTCCTTCCAGATAGTGCTTGTCGCGCAGGGTATCCATGCACTGCCAGAAGTCGCCATGCTGGTAGGCCGCGAGTTGACCATCCGCGGCTAAACGCTCGAGCGTGGACGCCTCCAAGCTCGATTCATCGCCGCCGAGATAATCGAACACCGCCGGCTCGAACACCAGGTAGCCGCCGTTAATCCAGCCTTCGCCTGCCGAAGGCTTTTCGGTAAAGCTCGTGACCGCATCCCCTTCGATCACGAGCCCGCCGAACCGCGCCGGCGGACGCACGGCGGTGACGGTCGCGATGCGCTGGTGGCTGCGATGAAAACGGAGCAGGGCGCGCACATCGACATCACTCAGGCCATCGCCATAGGTGACCATGAATGTTTCGTTGGCTAACCACGGTTCCAGCCGTTTGATGCGGCCGCCGGTTAACGTTGTGGGGCCGGTGTCAATCAGTTGCACCTTCCAGTCTTCGGGCACTTCTTGAGCGCGAGCGATTTCGCCGGTTGCAAAGTCGATCGCCAGATGTCCGCTCAGATTGTACCGATCCAGAAAGTAGCTCTTGATGGAGTCTCCCAGGTAACCGCAGGCGACGACGAAGTCGCGCAGGCCGTGGCTCTGGAAGTGCTTCATAATGTGCCAGAGAATTGGCATGCCGCCAATTTCGACCATCGGCTTGGGACGTGCGACGGTTTCTTCCTGAAGTCGCGTTCCCAGGCCTCCCGCGAGAATAACAACCTTCATGGCCGAGCCTGATGCGAAAGGGATTTTGTACACGCTGGCTGCCAGGCATCCGTGCTAGCATTGCCCGCGCTCCGTAAACCACCATGGGAGTGGAAGTGTAATCTGGTGTCGCAAAAACTCACAATGCCAGTTTCGATCTCTTTTGAGAAACCTCGCGCGCTTTCGCCGGCGATTGGGCGCTTCCAAACTGGTGTTGTGCGTTCTCGAGACGCGCCGCTAGTATTGCACCCATAAAATCGTTGGCAGACTGTTGGAATGAGCACCCAGGCAATTCCCCTTTGCGCCGTCCTATCGAACCAGAAGCGTCAAGTGCCATGCCTCAAGTCAGTATCGGAATGCCGGTCTACAACGGCGAGCGACTTCTGGAGCGGAGCCTCGGCGCTCTTGTCGGGCAGTCGTTTCAAGATTTCGAGTTGATCATTTCGGATAACGCATCGACGGATGCGACCGCCGAGATCTGCCAACGGTACGCGCGTGAGGATCAGCGGATCCGCTACGTTCGACAGCCAGCAAATATCGGCGCTGTCGCAAACTTCCTGTTCGTACTGGACCAGGCCCAGGCGCCTTACTACATGTGGGCGGCGCACGATGATGTCTGGGCGCCGACATTCATCTCCGCGAACCATGACGTCCTCGCGAAACGCCAAGACGTCGTGCTGAGTGTGTCGCAAGCGGAGTTCGTCAACGATGCTGGAGAGGTCGTCGATACAGGTTCGACCGGAACCGAGGCGCTACTCGGTAGCCCCCGAAGCAACGTGCGGCATTATCTGAAAGACCCGGGCCAGAATTCACGATTCTACGGTTTGCATCGCACCGCGGTGATTCGCCAATGCGTCACGAGAGGGAGGCCGGTTTGGGCGGATGATTGGCTCATCATGGCGCGCACGCTGAAGTTCGGCAAACACTATGAAACCAGCGAATGCCTGTTTCGCCGCAGTCCCGATGGCAGCAGTTCGCAGGCGGAGGTAATGATCGCAAAAATGTATCCATCCGCGTTGTTCCGCGCTCTGCCGATGCTCCCGTTCACATGGGCGGTGTTGACCGACCCCTTGGTTCCCAAATCATGCGGCGCGTGTTGGCATTTGTTGAATTGGAACAAGCGCTATTTCCGCCATTGGCTGCGAGCGCATCGGCATCCGCCAAACAGCATGGCGGATCGAATGCAACGACTGGACGGAAAGCTGCGCCGCTTGAGCAGGAAGCTGCAGCGTCTGGTTGGCATTCGCGAGAGCCTGTAGGCATCCGCCAGCTTTCGCATTGGTCCCGTTCGCCTTAGGGGCGATCGATCAATAAGTTTCCGATTTTCACGCTCACCAACAGATCACGACCCCATCCGCCTCGTGCGGATGGTGAGCGAGTTGGTGAACTAGTAGCGAGCCGCACCAACATCACGACCCCTTCGGGCTCGCCCCGATGGTGAAGAAGTCCTGTGGGCTACCGGCGCCACGCGGCGATCTTTAGCCAAGGAACTTATTCACCATCCGCACGAGGCGGATGGGGTCTAAGAAATGCGAAGCGGCAACGCATCTAGCTCACCATCTGGTTCACCATCCAGACGAGCTGGATGGGGTCCGAGAAGACGTTCGAGGCAAGCCACAAATCAGCATCCAACGCAAGTCGCGGCGTTCGTATTCACAAGACCAGAACGTTATTTACCGGACGCCCCTTAGCGCAAGCAGAATGTGGGCGAAGTTGCCTGGACTTACGATTGCGCCGGCACCAATTCCAACTCCAAGCCGAGCGCCTTGGCCACGGCTTGCAGATTGGAGACTTTCACGTCTTTGCCTCGTTCGATATCGCGCAGCGTGGCCTGGTTCGGAATACCGGCCTTCTGTGCTAGCGCGTACCAGGTGAGGCCTTGTGATTCGCGCGCCGCGCGGATGGTCGCGGGAATCCCAGGCGCTGCTGCCTTGCGAGTGGCATGTTTAGGGGGAAAATCGCGCTGCGCGGCGATTCGAATCGTCGCAATTCGCTGGCGTTCCTCTTCCGTCAGCCGCCGATTGACGCGGGTCACTTTCTTGGCCATCGGATCACCTTAGCGGTTAGGGCTCATCAATTTCATAAGCGGTCACGGGAATGATTGTGTCCTCTTGGCTTCGCTTGGGATTGGTCGGGCTGTGCCGTTTGCAACGCGACGTCCACTTGCGGTTCGCAAGCGAGGCGTTGGCCGCGCCGTTAAACGAAAGTGTTATTGTAGCAGCGACTCTAGGAGCGCGGCGAGTTTTGGGTCTTGCCATTGGCGAGCGCCTTGGGCTTTGGCGAGGAGTTCGCCTTCGCGGTTGACGATCCAGATGGTGGGGAGGGCCGAAACTTCATATCGCCCGTTGGCCAGGCCGGTGGGGTCGACGTGCGCGGTGAGCGACGGCGCGGCAGCGGCGAGTGTTTCCGCGGCCAAAGCGGCATCGCCTTCATCGGCGCAGATGTTGAGAATGGCCACGCGACCAGCGAACTGCTCCTGGAGTTTCGCTAACTCTTCCATGTGCGCCAGGCAATGTGGACACGAAACGCCCCAGAAGTTCAGCACGACGACCTGCCCGCGCAAGGCGGCGAGCGACGTGCGCACGGTATGCGCGTCTGCGAGATTGAGCAGCGGCGCGGCGCGCGGCGTGCTCAAGCGGGTGAAGCCAGCGAGCGCGAACGGATCATGTTCAGCATCCATGTTTGTCGGCGCGGCGAGTTGCAGCACCTGCGCGACGAGCGCCTCGGTATCCGCGCTGCTCAGCGCCGTTCCAAACGCCGGCATCGACGTGCCGTGGATGCCTTGCGTGATGACGCGCTCGACGTTTTCCGGCGTGACCTCATACCGCCACGGACGACTGGCGAAGTCGCGCGGCGGAGGTGTGAGTCGTTCGACCCCTTCCGCATCGCCATGCCCCTCCGGCCCATGACACTTCGCGCAGTGAACCGTGTAGAGCAAGGCGCCGCGCCCGTGCGCGGCTGCCGCGGCCGGCGCGTCCATAGCGACAGAACTTACGTCGACTTGCGACGCTCGTTCATCGCGCCAGCGGCGCGCGTACGCGCCGCCAGCGATCGCTGCGCCGAACACGCCTGCACACACAACGCCTAACAAGATCCAGCGACTCATGGGGCCTCCGGCGGCGAGGGGAGGCGGACCAGCACGACCTGTTTTCCATGCTCGTTCAGATCATTCCAGGCGATGGCGGCGCTGCCGTCGGGGCCCACGGCGACGATGGGACGCGTTTGAAACGAGCCGTTGGCGAAAAGGTGTTCCGGCGTGGAGCGCGAGACGCCTTGATCCGCGGCGCGGAGTGCCGCCATGTAGATCAGGCGGTGCGACGAACTGTCCGCGCTGGCGTGTGGATGCCCGTGCGAGGCCTCGGCCGGATGCTGCTTCTCGGGAAGCGGCGAATTCTCACTCGACTCTGTCTCTTCCCACACCGCCAGCACGCCGCCGCCGGGGAGTGCGGCCAGGCTGGCGTTGCCTTGCGTCGCAGGCGTGCGTAAAGAATCGAGGTCCAGCGGCGCGTCGAAGTCGCCGCCCGCCAGGGGCCGCGCGGCGACAAAGCAATGCGTCGCCCCCAGGCTCGCGTCCATCCAACTTATGTACAGATGGGTCGCATCGGTTGCGAGCGAGGGCCCATCGTGCGGGCAACCATCGAACTTCCAAGTCGGCTCCGCGCGCACAGCTTGTGGCGCGCCAAAGGCTTCAGCGGCGAGCGGTCGCTCGGCGACATACATATCGCGCACGCCTTCCAGTTGATTGCGAAACGCGACAATCTGCCGGCCGTCATTCGTAATGAGCGTCGCCGTGGGGCAGCAAGGGCAGACGCCTTGCTCGCCAACGGAGGCATACACTTGCGCTTCGGGGTTGAACTCGGCGGCGTCGTGCGGCTTCACGGAGGCGAACGGTTGCTGGATGCCGGCCCGATTATCAAGCCAACTCGCGGCGATGTCCCCCTGCGGACTGGCGGCGAGCGCGATGAACGTCGGCCGCGCGCCGAGGCTCTTATGAACTTGAATCGGCGCGCCAAACGTCGCGCCCTGATCGGCCGACTCCGCGACATAAAACACCACGGTGGTATTCTCGGGATTCGGCTCGATCCAACCCAGAATCACCTTGGCGTCGCTCACCGCGAGCTTCGGCAAGAGCCGCAGCGAGCGTTTGATTTCCTTCCCCCGCAGGGTGCTGACCGACGTATAGATCGCTGTTTTCCGCACCGCGATGGGTTCATGGTCGAGCGCGTGGCCTTGAGGATCGAACCGCGCCAGAAACAGCGTCCGCTCCGCGTCGCCGGTCTGCGACGCATACGCGAGATACGTGTGGCCGGCGGAATCGATGGCGACACTCGGCGCTTCGAGCGTATCTTTGACATCCTGCGCGGCGAGCGGATATTGCGCGAGGATCGTCGTCCGCGGCGCGATGGTTTGCCCCGACGCCAACGCGATTGGCGGCGGCGCGGGGGAGTTCGACACGCTGCTAATCATGGGCTTGGTCAGGTAGAAAAAGCCGAAGCCCAAGCCTGCAACGCCCAATACGACCACCAAGATCAGGATCAACACGGCGGCGACAATCGCCCCACCGCCACTATCGGATCGTTCGTAATTCATCGTAAATGCCTTATGAAAGTAGCAGGCATCCAGAGCGATGCCTGCATACGCTAGCTTAACGCCTGTGGTTACAACGAGCCAATGACTTCTTGCCTGGCGCGGGTCGATAACGCCTGCCAAACGCGTAGTTCAATCGTGTCGTTGACGAAACTCACGCTGCCGTCACACCGCGAAGCATGGACGCCGCCGGGATGCTGGCTGCTGGCCTTGTACCAACCGGTGCCGTTGACGCCGCAATCGGTGACTTCGGCGTTGGGCGGGCGGCGGGTATCGAAGGCGATGTTGAACTCGCGCCCCCAAATCCACGCCGAGCCGCGATTGCCTGACCAGCGCGACGCGCCGGCGCAATAGCTATCGGACAGCGGCGGATTGCCCTGACCGCCAAAACTGGCGTATTGCCGCTGGGGATCGATCACGGTCGGCGTCTGCTGGTCGTTTCCCAAGCGTGCTTCACTGAGCGCGAGCGTGTTGGAAGCGCCGTCGCGAATATCGCCGAACGTGGTTTCGGACGTGTACCAGAACAACCCGTCGTTAGGGACGCGAAAGTCGTTCACCGTTTGCGCCGTGCCGCAGTTAATCATATAGTTCAGCGGCGCGAAAATGCCGCCGTTGGAAGCATACGACTTCTTCGTCTGGTCGCTAGGACAGGTGAAGAACGGCACGTTAATCGCCGCCGCTGGTTGCTGAACCGGGTTCAGCGTTTGCGAACCGCCGGAGCCGTTCATCAGCGGTTGTTTGAAGTCGATCAAGTTCCGCAAGTTCTCTTGCTCGCAGTATGGCAAGAGTTGCGATTGAACCGAGAACGCCCATTGGCTTTGGTCGTTCAGGCCAACGCCGGGAAGTTTCTGCCAGGCGGATTCGAAATTGTGCATCGAGAGCGTGAGCTGTTTGAGATGGTTACTACATTGCGATCGTCGGGCGGCTTCGCGCGCCGCTTGCACCGCAGGGAGCAAGAGCGCCACGAGCACGCCGATAATCGCGATCACCACGAGCAACTCCACCAAGGTGAAGCCGCGCGGGGGCGAGCGGAGGGTCATGAGCCTGGTTTCCGTGTAGGGATGAAAGTTGCTTGTTCCTGCTGTGCGCCGCGCAGCGACGGAGTCGCGTTGCGGCCTGCGCGCAGCACGAAACAAGGACGAAACAAGAATGCCTGCCGCGCTACACGGATCGCGGCGGCGGAGTGAGCGGACGAGCGGTCCGCGAGAGCGAGGAATCGTCGGCCAGGGGAAGGAATTCGCCCGCAGTGATGTCCGCGACAAAAGTTGCCGGCGGCGACCAAGGGAGCACCGCGCCCAGCGTCAACCAATGCGTGGCGGCGCCGCGGCACTTGGCGTGCTCCAGTCCCAGCACGTAGTTGTTCGTGTCGTGTTCGTGTTCGTGTTCAAGCTCAGCGCAGGCGACTTTCGACGCGCAGCAACTGCGAGGTTTGGCCTTCGCCTTGGGCGGGGGGGCGACTTTTACCGCGGCGAGCACGTGGTCCGGCGGCGTCACGCCGTGGGCCTTCGCCCAGGCGAGTTTTTCGCTCATCGAATAGCAGCAGCAGCTTTGCCAACACTGGCCGGCCGAGCAGCCGCAATGATGACCCTGGCAGGGATACGGGCCGCTGTTGCCTAACCGCGGCGCGTCCGGCAGCGGCACGCCGCCGGCGGTGAGCGCGAAGCAAACCAGGGAGAGCCACAACAGGCCATCGCGTCCCCGCCGGCGCATGCGCCAGCCCAGTCGAAGGGCTTTCGCAAACGTTCGTGAGCGGTGCATGGAAGGCCTGACGGAGGCATGGAACGCCTGGCCGGGGCATGGGCAGGCAGGCGGGAAGCTGCCATCATGTTAGGCAGATGGCCCTACAAACGTCAATCTCCCGATATTTTATCATGCCGCGATGCAACTGCTTGAACTGACGCTCGAATCGCCCCAGGCCAATCTGGCGCTCGACGAGGCCCTGCTGGAAACGATTGAGGAGGAGTCGAGCCACCGTGAGCTGCTCCGCATTTGGGAAGCGCCGACGCCGATGGTGGTCGTGGGGCGGTCGACGAAGATCGACGAGGAAGTGGACCGCGCGCGATGCGAGGAACTAGGCATTCCCGTGCTCCGGCGAGCGAGCGGCGGGGCGACGATTGTCGCCGGACCAGGCTGTTTGATGTATGCCGCCGTGCTGAGCCACGCCCAACGCCCGCAACTCGCGCTGCTCGACGCGGCGCATCGCACCGTGCTCGAACCGCTCGCGAACGAGCTCGC
>CAUJKE010000265.1 GCA_963205385.1 Planctomycetota bacterium
TGCAAATCCGCGCGGCCGCGCTCAGCGAAGACGGTCGGCTCACCCGCTTCATGACCAACCGCCCCGGCCGATCAACCCTCCGCCGCTCCGCCCCCACCCAAACCGCCGCCTAAACCCATACAATCCCTGACATGCACCCGACGCTCCCGGTCGCCGGTCATCGTGCTAGAATCGCCGCCAGACACTAAGGAGCTTGTATGTCGCGATTGTTTTCGTTCGCCGTGCTGGTGGGCATTCTGGCCATCAGTGGGATCATGTTCTACCAGGTCATGGAGACGTTCATCCTCCCCATTTTCTTGGCGACCCTGCTGGTGGCCATTTTTTATCCGTTGCATCGCTGGATTTACCACCGCGTCGGTGGCCGGTCGTATGTGGCGGCCGCGCTCTCAACGACGCTCGTGCTGTCGCTCGTACTGGTTCCCACGATCACGGTCAGCGTGTTCGCCGTGGTTGAAGCGAGCCGTTCTGTGCGGCGGGTGGACCTGAACGAGATCCGTGAACGGCTCGACCGCTTGCGGCAGGCCCTCGGTTTGAGTATGCCGCTGGCTGAACAGTGGCAACACATCGACGCGGAGTTGAATCACGCTTTTTTTGGCGGCCCAAGCGATACCAAGAAGTCGCTCAAACCGGTGGCGGAAGATATCGTCGCACGGTTTGACGGACTGGTCGCCGAACTGGATTACTTAGGCATCGCTTATGATGAGGAATCCAAGGTTGCCCTGCGGGATTCGCTGCAGGCAATTTTGCAGAAGGAGCCGGGCACGATCGACTATGACGCCGCGGTGCAGGAAGCGTTGCGAAACTTTGAAAGTTTCCAACAAGACGCCCTGGGCGGCCCGCTGTGGACGACACTCAAGCGAATCGCCAACCCCAGCGATGAACAGCTTCGCTCGATCGCGCTAACCGGCGTGCGCTCGACGCAAGCCTGGCTACTCTCGGTGGCCGGCGATACGACCGCGTTTGTGGGGAAGATGCTCATTGGCCTGATGATTGTGATGGTCGCGACGTACTTCTTCTTCATGGATGGACCACGGATGGTGGACCACGTGATGTCGCTGGCGCCGTTGGACGCTGATTATCAGCGCGAACTATTGATAGAATTCGACCGTGTCAGCCGCGCCGTCGCCGTCGCCACGCTGCTCTCGGCGATCGCCCAGGGAGTGCTCGGCGGCCTGGGCTACTACTTCGCCGGGCTCCACTCGGTGTTTCTGCTCACGCTGCTAACGACCGTGTTCGCGATGGTTCCCTTCATCGGCGCCGCCGCTATTTGGGTGCCGTGTTGTTTATGGCTGGCGCTGATCGACGATCGTTGGTTAGCCGCCGGGTTGCTCGCGACGTATGGCACGTTCGGCATTTCGATGATCGACAACGTCGTCAAGCCGTGGGTGCTGCACGGGCAATCGCGTTTGCATCCGCTGATCGCGCTGCTCAGCGTCTTGGGAGGCGTGCAAGCGCTGGGGCCAATTGGGATTATGGTGGGACCGATGGTCGTCGTGTTCCTGGTCACGTTGCTCAAAATCCTACAACGCGAATTGACCAAGCTCGAGCGATTGCCGTGGACAACCAACGAACCACAAGTGGCGGCGACGAACGGTGCTTCCGGCCGCACAGAAGGGGCGACTTAGCGCGCGACGGAGCCTGACTATTGATAGCGAATATTGCTAGCGAAGCGCGCCCTCGACGGCGCGATGCACTACGCCACCGTGGCGTTGCTCGTAATCGTCGTTTCGTTCACGACGCGACGAACGCCGGCCACGCGTTGGCAGCAGTTGCTCGCCAGTTCGCGGGCATATTCACTCGCGACATCGCCACGCACCACGACGACGTCATGGTCGACTTCCACCGCCAGGCGGTGAGCGTCGGGATGCGCTTGGGTATGCAGATAAATCCGCACCCGGCGAGCGAGATCCTGTTGCGCAGGGTTGGATTGCGCCGGATCAACACGTAGGGTCGTCAAAGACATCAGGTGACTCCTGGAAAAAGGACAGGATTCACGTTTCGGGTCACAACTCAGCTCTGAAGCACCTTGAGGTACTTGGACTGTGGGGAACAGTCGAGCCGTGATGCGCTGATAACGCGACAATTGCTGGCATTACAAGGAAATCCGAGCCGCCCCCATGCGGAATCCTCCGCACGAAGACTTGAAGCCTTGAGCAACTCGGCGAAATACTACTGTTTTGGCGCGTTCTGATGTGAATTGGCGCTCCATCTACACTCTTTAATTGGCATTATCGAAATCCAAAGCCGACTGTCAATCGTGAATGTCAGCGCTTTCGCCTAATTCACGAAAAGTTGATCGCAGTTTCTGCCACAGTGCTGGCAGTGCTCGCTGAAGGCAAGTCAATGCAAGCGAATCCGCGGGTCGAGCCAGGCGTAGAGCACGTCCAATACGAGGTTCATCGTGACGAAGACGCCGGCGATAAAAAACGAACCGGCTTGCACGATGTTATAGTCGTGGTTCTGCACGGCTTCGACAAGCCATTTGCCGATGCCGGGCCAATCGAAGACGGTTTCCGTCAGCACTGCCCCGGAGAGGAGAAAGCCGACTTGAAAGCCAGCAATGCTTGCGACCGGCACCGCCGCGTTGGGAAAGGCGTGCCGCCAAACAATGCGCCCCCATGCGCTCCCTTTGGCTTTCGCGGTCCGCACGTAATCGGCCGCGAGGGCGTCGAGCATCGTACTCCGCGTGATCCGCGCGATCGTCGCCGTGGGGATCGAACTGAGCGCAATCGCCGGCAAGAGCAAGTGCCGGATCCCTTCCCAGAATAAATCCAACCGCCCGCGCAGCAGCGTATCGACCAGTACCAGCCCCGTCACAGATTCGAAGCTCACGGTAATCGGCAGCCTGTAACCTGTCGGCAGGCTGGTGAAGATGGCTTTGAGGCATATTCCCAAAAAGAACACCGGCACGCTGACGCCGAGCAGGGCGCCAAACATGGAGACATAATCCGGCCAACGATTGCGCCACACGGCGGCGGCCACACCGGAGACAATTCCCAGCGGCAGGGCAATCACAACGGCGGCTAACGTGAGCTCGAGCGTCGCGGGAATCCGTTTCGCTAACTCGCCGGCAACCGATTCGTTCTGCCGCACGATCGATTCCCCCAAGTCCCCTCGCAGAACCTGCCGGGCGTAGGTCCAAAGTTGCTTCCAGAGTGGTTGGTCGTAACCTAACTGCGAGCGAATGCGGGCCATTTGAACTTCATCGGTGTGTTGCCCGAATTGGGCCAACAGCGGCGTTCCCGGCAAGACGCGCACGCTGATGAAGATCAGCACCGCCGCGACCAACATGGTTACCGCCGCATGACCGAGTCGGCGGAGGAGGAAGCGAATCACGGCGCTTCCTCGAAATAGGCCAAGCGCAACCGCACGAGCCCGGTCGGATGCAGCTTGTAGCCTTTGAGCCGCGCTGCATGCGCTACGCGAAACCTGGCATGCACGAGCGGAATCGTCGGCGCGTCGGCAAAGATCAGCTCCTGGGCCTGGTGATAGATCGGGAGGCGTTTCTCGGGATCGAGTTCCGTTTGCCCCGCCAGCAACAAACGATGAACCTCGGGATTGTTGTAATGCGACAGATTATTGCCATGCTCGCTGATATTGTCAGGATCGAGCAGCGAGTAGAGGAAGTTGTCGATGTCGTTATTGTCGGTGTACCACCCCGCGAGCGCTAATTCGTGCTTGCCTGCCATGACATGCGCGAAATGCTGGTTCACGCTGCGTGGTTCGACGCGCACCTCGATGCCGATCTTGGCGAGCGAATCCTTGATGAACGAGCCGACCACGTCCGGTTGCGGCAAGTACGGCCGCGGTTCGTTCATCACCGCGAGCGTCAACTTGACCGGGAGGCTGAAGCCTTCCCGCTGAGCGCAAGCTGCGAGCATCTGCTTCGCCTGGGCGACATCGAACGCGCGGTCTTGAATACCGTCATGGTGGCCGCGCATCGCGCGCGGACACATATTCACCGCGGCTTCCGCCTGGCCGCCATACGCGATGCGAATAAGTTCGTGTTTGTCGATCGCGTGTCCAATCGCCTCGCGGACACAACGGTATTTCAGCGGTTCCTTTTCCATCTGCATGGAAAGATAGCAAACATTGAGTCCCGTCGCCTCTTGCACCGTCATGTCGTCCAGCGTGGCCAGCATTGCCAATTCACTCGGTGCGAGATCATCCGCCAATTGTGATTCGCCCCGCCGCAGTTGTTGTGCGCGGGTTGCATTTTCGGAGACGGAGACAAAGATGACGCGCTCCAGGCCAGGCGGGCCGCGCCAGTGATCGGCGAATGCCTCGAGCGTGATCGCCTGACCCCGCTCCCACGCCTTGAATTGAAACGGACCGCTGCCGACCGGATGGCTGCTAAACCCCGAGCCGTATTTCTTGACGGCGGCCGGGCTCACGATGCTGGCCGGAAACATCGCCAGGTTCTGCAGGAACACCGCGCTCGGCGAGCGCAGTTGAAACTCGACCGTATGCGCGTCGATCGCCTTCACGCGCTCGATGCCGCGAAAGTTCGGCTGGTAGGGACGAGGCTGGACATCGTCCGGCGACTCGTTGAGCAACCGCTCAAAACTGAACACCACGGCCTCCGCGTCGAGCGGCGTTCCATCGTGAAACTTCACATCGTCGCGGAGTTGAAACGTCCACGTCAGGCCATCGTCCGAGTGCGACCATTTCGTCGCTAGCGCGGGAACGAGTTCGACCGTTTCGTCATCGTAGGTGACGAGCGTATCGAACAAATTGACGATCACCTTGACCGCTTCGCCAATGTCCGTGTGAATCGGGTCGAGCGTGTTGGCATCCTCGCCCCGGCCGTAAACCAGCGTATTGCCGGCGGGTGGCGTACTCGTTTTCGAGCATCCCACGGCGAACACGAGCAGCGACAGGAGTATCCAGGAAGTTCTAAATAGCACCATCAACTCCAACAGGTTAAGACGGGCGAGAGATCTCCCGATTGTAGAAGGGCCCGCCGCCGCCTGAAAGAGCACGCCGGCGTTAGCACGCCTCGTGGGCTTCATCCGCGGTGGAAGAGGAGCCTTCGTCCTGGCTGGCGGCGGGACTGCTGCCAGGCGTCAGCATCATTTTGAGCTTGTCCGACATGACCGGCGGGGCGGGCGCCGCCGGCGCTGCGGACGAGTCGTTTTCATCCGCCGTTACAGGCGCGGTGGCATTCTCCAGTGGCGGCGGGGCGGATGGTTCGGACTGAAACTCAGGAACGATCAACGGATCAAAGCCAGCCGCATCGATACCGCCGCGCAAGGCGGGATTTCGCGGATCATCACTCAGCAAATAATCGAACTTGCGATGCGTGGATATGGGCTGCGTGACGGGGGGCAGACCCTTCCAGACGACCTTGCGATAGAGGCTGTGCTCGTCGAACCCCACGTCAGTCGTCGAATCGAGCGGAAAGCTCACATCGGGGGGCGGTGACGCCGAACCTCGCTGGGTGACGATCCGCCAATACTCACTGGGACCGGCATAGATGTTGCCTTGCCCGTTAAGCGTGGGGTGCTTGCGTTTCAACGGCTCGAGCGCTTCGCGCGTGTGATATTCGATCAGCGGCGAGCTGGCGCCTGTGAGAAAGATACAATCCCGGGCCGTAATCTCAGGCGTGAGGTGTTCAGGGGCATCTTCACGGCTACGGAGAATGCAAAGCCCATCTTGCATGGCCGCCGTCACGTGATTGAGGTCGATGCGAATCCAGCGATCAGACGTTTGGTTGCCGAGAGCGCCGCCAATGTCCACCAAGCGCTGCGTCGTGGCGAACAGTCCTTGATCCCAACGGAGCGTAAACGGGATGCCGGTCGTGGCGCGCACGAACGTGGCTTCACCCCGCGCGATCGTCGCCGAGAGTTTGACCAGCGGCGGCACATTCCCCGCCGGATCCTCGTCCCCGCCGGCTGCCAAGACCGGCGGCGCGAGAAACTCCACGAACGCGACTTCATTCTGCGCTTCGAGCCCCTGCGCTCCCACATTGCGAATCGTCAGCGCGCAGCGGTCGAACTCGAGGCGGCTAATTTGTTCCAACGCAAACAGCGACCACCCATCGCCAACATATTCCTCCGGTAGTTCCAAGCGAAACTGGATGCCTTGGCAGGCGACGCGACCTCCGAAGATGCGCATCATCCGGCGATCTGGTTGCGGCGTGCTCACGGCTGGGGGCCGAAAAACAACCACAGGCGAGCGGCCGACGGCGGCGCGAATCGTCACGTTGTCGAACGCTAAATCCAAAGGCGTCTCGACCTGCTCGCCGTCGAAGTGCAATTCGATCGCTTCGACTTCACGCAGCGTGGCCGCCATGCGCGCAGCTTCCGCGAGCGATGCCACCACTTTGACGCCAGCGTCATGCGGCGTACTCGCCGGACCTACCAAGAGTGTATGAATGGCAACCGGGCTTTCCGCCGCGGCCGGCGGACTGACCGGCGTTTCCGTCGCAGGGAGCGGAGCGGGCGGAGTATTCACCGCTTTGGGCGCTGCGTCCTTGGTGGAGGCGGTGCTGGGAGCCGTCGTGCGAGGATCGCGGACGATGGCTGGCGTTTCTGGTGGCGTCACCGCGGCGGGATCCAGCAAATCCGCGGGAGAAGCCGAGATGCGCGCTGGATCGGGCCAACCGTCCTGCGCGGCATGCGTGTTCGATGGCGTGGCGTCCGCTGGAGGCTGCGCGAGCGGCCGCTCGGTACCCACACCCGTACTGGTCACTGGCGGCAACAATGTCGGCGAGGGGGGCAGCGGGGACGATTCAGGAGAAGTGGAAAACCAATCGAGTAGCAAGATCACGGCAATCAGCACCATCACCGGCGCAGCCCACGGCAGATGTCGCTCATACCACCGCGCGCGATTCGCGGGACGCGACACCCACACGGACGATTCGCCGCTGGTGCTATCCAGTCCGATCCGGTCGGCGATCTTCAGCAAGTCGATGATCAGGTCGTCTGGCGATTGAAAACGCTGCGTAGGCGCTTTGGCCAACATCTTCGTAATCGTGCGGCAAACATCCTCGGGAATATCCGGCCGGTACAATCGCGGATCAGGTGGGGTGTCCGTCGCATGGCTGAACAACTTCTGCAGCACCGTCCCATCAGGAAACGGCGGTCGTCCGGTCAGCATGTAATAGAGCGTACAGCCCAGCGAGTAAATGTCGCTGCGCACATCGGCATTGCGAGGATCGCGCGCTTGTTCAGGGGAGATGTAATCGAAAGTCCCCAGCGTCACCCCGCTCGCGGTCAGGTCGCTCTGTTGCGACTCGACTTCGTGCCGCCGCGCCAATCCCATATCCACCAGCTTCGCGCGGCCATCCTGTGTCACCAAGATGTTGGAAGGTTTGATATCGCGATGCACGACATCGCGCCGACTCGCATGGCGTAAGGCCTCCGCGATTTGCAACGTGTAATACACGGCATCGCTAATCGGCAAGGGACCGCTCTCTTGCACCAGATCGCGAACGTTCACGCCGTCGATATACTCGAAGACGATATAGTTGAAGCCTTGATCCTCACCCACGTAGTACACGCGGGCGATCCGCTCGTGATCCAGGCGGGCGGCGTTTTGGGCTTCCTTCTTGAACCGCGCGAGCGTGTCGTCTTCCGTGCTCTGCCCGGACAGCACCTTCACGGCAACCGTGCGGTTGAGCATCGTGTCGGTCGCGCGAAACACGGCGCCCATGCCGCCGCCGCCGACGAACTCTTGCAATTCAAAATGACCCAACCGCTGCCCCACCAACGTGCGCCCCATATCGGCCGGCGAGAGCGATTGGCCGATAAACGGCTCAACCAGCGGCGGACGCTTGGAAATGACCGTTAGCTGGTCGTCCGTAACGGGATGCAAATGCGAGCGCGTCGAAGAATGGGCACTATCATAAGACGCAGGGACCGAGGTCACAGCAGGCGCGTACGAATCACTCTGCGGCTCGCTGCCTTCTTGCGAATGCTGGCCGCCGCCCAGCGGTGATTCCATGTTGTGCCGCGTGACGCTATCCGTCATGTCGCAGTCTTTCTCCGGTCGCCACTGGTTGGATGCCGATGGCGTCTTACCAGTTCTGAGCATATCGAACGATATGAATCCGCCTGAAACACTCGGCTAGCAATGCTAGCCAGCAAAAATTGGCGGGCCAAGGATTTTGAGCGACCCGCTGATATTCGATGAGAACGAAGCGCGAGCAAAGACAAGTTCCTTTCAGCGTAATTGCCGCGGCTCTGAGCGTCAACGATAACTCCCCTCCCCACTGCAAGTTACGGCAATTGGCCGAACCACAAGTGCGACTTCCATGATGGAACCCACCGCTTATAGGGTTCGCGACTTCGGCCGGTTATTATTCGCCTGTGGAGCGCATTGCTTGCAAAACTCGTGGTGCGGTCATCATCTGTCCCTCCTTAGTATGATGGCCCGAGGCGTTTGGTTATTCTGCAACAACGAGTTTTTATCCCAAGTCCCCCTCGCGCAAGTGGCAGCAGCTATCGTACCGCCGCATGTCCAATCGCCCGTCCGCGACGCCGTTTTTCACGCCGCAATCCGCCTCGTGCGTGTGGGTGCAGTCAGGAAAGCGACACAAATTCACAAAGGGGCGTAAATCACGGTAATACCCAGCAACTTCCTCCGGGATGACGTCCCAAAGTTGAAATTGCCGAATGCCCGGCGTATCCACGATATAGCCCC
>CAUJKE010000266.1 GCA_963205385.1 Planctomycetota bacterium
GATAACGCAACCGCCATGGCCGGCGGCGCCGGCCCGGCGCGCGGCACGGGACACAACTACGCCCAGACCGGCGTCTTCGGCGTGCAAGGAACCGGCTCCAAGTTCGTCTACGTCTTTGACCGCAGCGGCAGCATGGAAGGCTTTCAAGGCCGCCCCCTCGCTGCCGCCAAACGCGAACTGCTCGCGAGCCTGCAAGACCTCGGCAGCATGCATCAATTCCAGATCATCTTCTATAACGAGCGTCCCACGATCTTGAACCCCGCGCGGGCCTTACAACCGCGGATGCTCTTCGGCAGTGAACAAGACAAGAAGATCGCGTACGACTTCGTCCGCGGCATCCTCGCCGATGGCGGCACACGGCACTTGGACGCCCTCAAACTGGCGCTCCGCATGGGACCGGACGTGATTTTCTTCTTAACCGACGCCGACGAACCGGCCCTCACCAACAACGAACTCGCGGAGATCCGCAAACTCAACGAGCGCGTCGGCGCGAGCATCAACACGATCGAGTTCGGTTCCGGCCCGCCGCCTCACCGCGACAACTTCCTCATCCGCATTGCCCGTCAGAATAGCGGGGCGCATGTGTATGTGGACGTCTCGCAATTGCCCCGAAAGTAATTCCTTGTGACCATCGCGCGGAACATCCTGATCGTCGCCGCTTGCCTATTAGCAACCGTGACAACGCTGCGCGCCGAAGATCGCGTGCGCGTCGTCAGTGGCAGTGAAGAGCGCATGCTGATCGGCGTCATTGCGGATTACAACGGCCAGGAACTTCGGATTGAACTCGCTTCGGGACAACCAGTCACCGTTCCCGCGGCGCGTGTGCTCGACGTGCAATCCACCTTCAACGCCGACCAACAACAAGCGGACGATTTCGCTGCAAGACGCGAATACGCCGCCGCCGTGGAAGCTTATCGTCGGGCGATCAACGCGGAAACTCGCCCCTGGGTCCGCCGCCGCATCCTCGCGAACGTCACCACCGCCTACGAAAATCAAGGCGAAATCGCCCGCGCCGGCGATACGTTTCTCACGCTGATGAAAGCCGACGAACATTGGCAGTTCCTGGAACGGATCCCGCTCGCGTGGACCAGCGGCTTTACCGACGCCGCCGTGGAAGCCCGCGCCGCAGCGTGGCTGGCGGATACGGAGCTGGCCCCGTCGGTGTTGCTAGGCGCCAGTTGGTCCCTCTCGGGACGTCAGCGGGCCGCGGCGATCGCGGCGCTCCGCAAACTTTCCGATCATCCCAATCCCCGCATCGCCCATCTGGCCGAAGCGCAGCTCTGGCGATCCAACCTCGCGACCGTCGGCGCGCAAGAAGTCCTCGCCTGGGAAACGCAGATCGCACGGATGCCGGCTCAACTGCGCGCGGGTCCCTATCTCCTCGCGGCCAAAGGTTGGCTCGTGCAGGACTCGCGACAACATGGCGGCGGCGAGCTGACCTACCAGCGCGCCGCGTGGGCGGCGATGCGTGTCCCCATCCTGTTCCCCGAACGTCACGCCCTCGTCGCGGAAGCGCTCGCCAGCGCGGCCGAAGCGCTCGGCAAACTGCGCTGGAGGGAGGAAGCACAAAGCGTCGACCGCGAACTGGCCGACAGCTTCCCCCATACCCCCGCCGGACAAGCGGCGCAGCGGCGTCTGCAAACCACCCCGAGCGCCAGGTAATCGTCAAGGCACAATCCTTAATTCATCATCACCGTTAATAATCACGATCCAATAATCACCGTCCCGCGCGAAGGACTTCCCCTTGTTCAAAAAGTCGATTTTATACACGCTCATCATCGTCTCCCTCATCGCCTGGCTGGGGATGGAAGTCAGCCTCCGCGCGCAGACGAGCAGCCCGCCGGACGCCACCGCCGCAACCGCTGCGGAAAAAGCTCCCGATACGCTTTTCAGCATCGTCTTCTCCGGCGGCATCATCGGCGTCACCATTATGTTGACCCTGTTCGCCTCGTCGATCTGCGCGGCGTATCTCGTGTTTGAACACCTGATGACGATCCGCCGTAGCGAGATCATGCCGCCAGGGCTAGGCGACGAAGTCCGCAACCTCTTGAACAACGGCAACGCCGCCGGCGCTTACGAACTCTGCCGCGCGCGCCCCAGTTTTCTCGCTTACGTCATGCAGCACGGCCTGACGGAAGTCGAGAACGGCTGGTCCGAAGTCGAGAAAGCGCTGGAAGAATCTCTCGCCGAGCAACAAGCGCGGCTGTTCCGCAAAATCGAATACCTCTCGGTAATCGGCAACATCGCTCCCATGCTCGGGCTGCTCGGCACGGTCGCAGGCATGATTTTGGCGTTTCAACAAGTCGCCAGTTCGCAAGGGAGCGCCGGCGCAGCCGAACTCGCCCAAGGCATTTACTCCGCGCTCGTGACCACGGTCGCGGGGCTGATCGTGGCGATCCCTTCGCTCGCCGCGTTCGCGGTGTTTCGCAGTCGCATCGATCAGTTCGTGGCCGAGGCCGCGTATCAAGCCCAACACGCCTTCGCTCCCCTGAAGCGCCGCAGCCTGGCCGGCCCCGCGCTCAGCTCGCCCCCTCCGCCGTCTCCGCCGACCCTTCCCAGCGGGCCACTGTCGCCGCGCCGCGCGTAACGAGGAGACCGCCCCATGAACATTCCGCGACGAGTCGGCATTGGCGAGGTCGGCATCAACATGACGCCGATGATCGACGTGGTCTTTCAACTCATTATCTTCTTCTTGGTCTCCAGCCACCTCATCAAGCAAGAGTCGCATGTGCAACTCCCGCTGCCGACCGCCCAGAGCGGCGCGCAGGATATCCTCGATGAGAAGCCTCGGCTGACGGTGAACGTTTTGACCAACGGGGAGCTGTTACTCACCGGCCGCCAACTCACAGCCGACGAGCTCACCGCCCGCCTGGCGGAGAAAGTGCAAGAGTTGGGCCAGGATTTGGAAGTCCGCATCCGCAGCGATCGGACGGTGCCCTATGCCCGCGTCGAGCCGGTGATGCTCTCCTGCGCGAAGGCCGGCATTTGGAATGTGACGTTCGCCGTGTATCGCCCGGAGGATGCCCGCTGATGCGCCCCCCTTCGATTTATGCCGGCCGCCGGGGCGAGCTCAAGATCGAGCTGACGCCGATGATCGATTGCGTCTTTTTGTTGATGGTCTACTTCATCTGGACGAGCAGCTTCGCCATTGTGGAGGAAGTGCTGCCTAGCCGCCTTTCGGTCGCGACCGGCGCGAGCACCCAGCCGATCGACCAACCGCCCCCGCCGGAAGCGGATTTTGATAATGTGGTCGTCCGCCTCCTCTTCACCGGCGCGGAGCCGACCTGGACGGTCAACGACACGCCGGTCGCCAGTCTGGCTGAACTCCGTGAACAACTGGCCGCCATCGCGGGCATCAAGCGCGACGCCCCCGTCATTTTGCATCCCGATCCTGAAGTGGAACTCGGCGACGTGATCGAAGTCTACGACCTGGCGCGGATCGTCGGTTTTGATCAAGTCCAATTCGCCGCTTCCCAAAGACTATGAATCACCGCGAAAGCCTATCACCGACACCCATCCGCCTCGCGCAGATGCCGAGCCAGTTGGCGAGCTACACCTCAGCAACCACACCCTCACGACCCCACCCGCCTTGTGCGGGTGGTGAAGCAGTTCCGCCAGCTAACCGCGTGACCCGCCGCCCCCTTTAACCAGTGCCTCATCAGTAATCATGCGAAGTTCCGTTTTCCTACTGCTCGCCGCCGTCTTCGCGCTGGCCGCTGCGACCATCGCTCGCGGCGAAAGCGACGATGAGCGCTACCTCGCGGGACTCCGCGAGCGACGCCTGTTCCGCGTTGCGGAGACGTACTGCGAAGCCGAACTAGCGAAGCCGACCCTGGACGATGTGCGCCGCGCGGAGTTGACGATCGAAAACATGCTGACCCTCTCTCAGCACGCCGTGTATTCGCCGCCGCAAGAGCGCGACCGCTATTGGCGTGCAGCGCGGCTGTTGGCCGCGCGCTTCCCCGATACGCATCCCCGCAAAGCGATCATCGACCTGCAGGCGGCGCTGGTCGCGCTTTCCCAAGGGGAACTCGCGCGACAAGAAGCGGAAGCCAACAACGCCGCCGCCGATGAATACGCCCCGGCGCAAGCCTTGCTCCGCGAAGCCACCGCGGCTTTGGAAGCGCTCGAGAAGAAGCTGACGCAACTCATCGCCCAGCGCCGCGGCGCGCCTGGCGCAGG
>CAUJKE010000267.1 GCA_963205385.1 Planctomycetota bacterium
TCACGCGCAACCGCGCCGCCTCCACCGGCGGTGTGGCCGGCGGCGTGGACTCCGTTCGTCGACGCGGCTTCTGAGACATATCTTGGACTATATCGCGCTGGACTGCGCAAGGCGAGACAGCCTGGCGAACTTCAGCCGGACAACAGCTTCAGCCCCACCACGCCGGTAATGATCAGGCCCACGCAGGCGACGCGGGCCAGGTCGCGCGGTTCCCCCAGCAGCCACATCCCCAGTAGCGCCGCTCCCACCGCTCCCATCCCGGTCCACACGGGGTAGGCCACGCTCACTGGCAGCGTCCGCAAGGCCAGCGCCAGAAAGACGTAACTCAGCACCATGCCGAGCACCGTCAGGATGCTCAACCCGAGATGCTTCGATAGCCCCTCGGTATATTTCAAGCCCAGCGCCCAACCTATCTCAATCGCCCCCGCGATCAGCAAATGCACCCACGCCATGCGTCAACCTCTTGAAGTATCGAGGCAAAGGGAGTTCGCGCACGAGTTTTCCCGCGCGCGAAAAAACCTGCCGCAGGTCGTTCCACACCGCGCGCAGGCGAGCATCCTTCGTCAGGCGTGTCGCTCATTGCCAGCCGTGCGGCGCCCGCCAGAGATTCGGGTCTAGGCCAACAATACGGCCCCATGCTTCGCCTGACAAGCGCTCACGACCGCGTCGCGCGCGGCGTCGGCTTCTTCGCCGGTCAAGGTTCGCGCCCGCGACCGCAGCGCGAGCGAAAACAACAAACGCTTCTTCCCGGGGCCATCTTTTTGAGCGTCGCGATATGTTTCCGCATACCGCACCGCTTCCAGCAATTCCCCCGCGGATGCTCGGACGGTCGCCTCCAGGTCGGACCAGCGGACCGCTTCATCCACGATCAAGTTCAAGTCGCGCGACATCGGCGGGAAGTTGCTGAAGTCCGCGTGTTGCGGAATCATGTTCGCGCGGGCGAGCAAGAGTCGCAAGTCGATCTCCGCCACTGTGGCCGCGCCGCGCAAGCTAAAGGCTTTCTTCCCAACGGGGGAGACTTCCCCTAAGAAGCCGAGAAGTTCGCCGTCGAGGAGCAAACGCGCGGAGCGCGAACTATCCAGGAGCGAACCTGGCTGCGGCTCGGCGGTGAGCGCGTGCCCAATGCCCAATGCACTGAGGAGCGCTTCGAGCACCCCTTTGACGAACAAGTAACCGCGGCCACTGGTCAGCGCCAGCGACCATTGCTCCGTCGGCAAGCCTGTGGGCGACGGGAAATAGATTCTGGACGTTTCGAACAGTTCGATCGCTTCGTTCTGCTGGGCTTCGTTCTGCTGCCGCGCCGCGAGCAAGCTGGGGACGATGCTCCGCCGGACCCGGTCCGCACCCTCGAGCATCGGTTGCCCCGTGACCAGCGCGGGGGCGTCGCACCAGGGGCTAAACGCTTCGTTCCACGCAGCGGGAACGACGCTCGTTGTCATCGCTTCGTCGAAGCCGCACGCACAGAGCACGCTGCCGGCCGTGTCGTGCACGCGCTCCCAATCGGTGCGGTGGGATGAAGTCATCGGCACGCTGGCATCTTCGGGAATCTTGTCGTAACCGTGAATGCGAGCGACCTCCTCGATCAGGTCGATCTCGCGCGACAGATCGCGCCGCCACGAAGGGGGCGTCAGCGTGAGGCTCACAGGCGGCTCAGGAACCGGCAGCGGCCTGGCGGCTTTGGCAGGGGTGACGGCGGGGGCGTCAACGACCGGCTCCGTCAGCCCCAGGGCGAGGAGAATGCGCCGGACTTCCGAGGGTGGAACTTCAATTCCCAGCACGCGCTGAATTTGCGCGAGTCGCAGTACGATTGGCGCGCGCGGCGCCGGTTCGCCGCCAATATCGATCACGCCGGCGCACAATTCGCCGCCGCAGATCTCGAGGATCAGCTCGCAGCAACGCCGGCTCGCCCACTCGACGCCGAGCGGATCGACGCCCCGTTCGAAGCGGTAAGAAGAATCGCTATGCAGTTTGAGTTGCCGCGCGGTGCGACGCACGGCGAGCGGCGCGAATTCGGCTGATTCGATGAGAATCTCCGTGGTCTTCGTCGTCACTTCACTCGACGCGCCCCCCATGACGCCTGCGATGGCGACCGGCGCTTCGCTGTCGGCGATGACGCACATCTCGGGATCGAGCTTATAGATATTGTGGTCGAGCGCTTCCAGCGACTCGCCAGGCTTCGCGCGGCGCACGATGATCTCGCGCCCCGCGAGTTTGCGATAATCGAACGCATGCAGCGGCTGCGCGCACTCGAGCAGCACGTAATTGGTGATGTCGACGACGTTGTTGACCGGCTTCCACTTCTCTTTATGGCTATAAACAGTGGCCAGACGCTTGACGAGCCAATCGGGACTAGGGCCGACCTTGACGCCGCTGATCAAGCGCGCGGTGTAGCGCAGACAAAGATCTGGCGCGGCCACACGGACGCGGGCGAAATTGTTGACATCGCCGCCGGTCGCTTTCGGCGCCGCCGGGGGGAGTTGGAGCAGTTCGTCAAAGAGCACCGAAATCTCGCGTGCGACGCCGATGTGGCCGTTACAATCAGGCCGGTTACTGGTGACTTCCAGGTCAATCGCCAGGTCGTCCGCCACGGGCGTGGTTGACTCGTGATTGAGCCCCGCCATCAGCAGCCGCTCGGTCGCCTCGGCGTGCGACATGTTCAGCGGCAGGTATTCTTTAAGCCAGTTCCAAGAGACGATCATGGGAATTGCCGGGGGAAGTGGAGCTAGTGTGGCCATCTCGCTCCGCGAGATGAAATCCTCAAGCGGAGCGACAGCATCTATAACGTCAGAGTCTTAAAACTGCCGCAGGAATCGCACGTCGTTGGCGAACAGATAGCGGATGTCGGTGATGTGGTGCCGGCGCATGCATAAGCGTTCGACGCCCAAGCCAAACGCAAAACCGGTGACTTCTTCCGGATCGTAGCCCACCGCCTTGAGCACATGCGGATCGACCATGCCGGCGCCGCCGAACTCGATCCAGCGATCGCCCCAGCTCATGTCGACTTCCACACTCGGTTCCGTGAAGGGAAAGAACGACGGGCGAAACCGAACATGCACGTCGCGGCCGAGATAACTCGTGGCAAACAGCCGCAGCACGCTCTTCAGGTCCGCCATCGTCACCTGCTTGTCGATGTAGAGCCCTTCCATCTGATGGAACATGGGGTAATGCGTCGCGTCGGGCTGATCGGGGCGATAAACGCGGCCGAGCGAGATAATCCGCACCGGCGGCTGCGTCTCTTCCATCACGCGAATCTGCACCGTGCTCGTTTGGCTGCGCAATAATAGCGGCGACGCGCTCGCATGTTGTTGCTCGGCGGCCGCCAAATAGAAGTTATCCAGCGGATCGCGGGCGGGATGAATCTCGGGGATGTTGAGAGCTTCGAAGTTATGATATTCGTCCTCGACTTCCGGCCCATCGACGGCCGTGAAACCGAGTCGCCCCATGATGTCCTTGAGCTCGGCGATTGTTTGGGTGACGGGATGCCGTCGCCCGATGCGGATGGGCTCGCCGGGGAGCGTGATATCGAACAGCGCGCCGTCTTTTGACGTGGGGGGAGCGGATTCAAGTCGTGTTTGCGCCGCGTCGAACGCTTGCTCGATCGCCATTTTCGCGGCGTTGAACTTCTTGCCAGCCGCTGGCTTGTCGGGGCCGGCAACGGTGCCGAGTTGCTTTTGCGCCGCCTTGAGCTGGCCGCTTTTCGCCCCCAGAAACTCGATGCGGGCGGCTTCGAGCGCTTCGCGATTAGCGGCCGCGGCAAGCGCCTCCGTGGCGGCGGCTTGGAGTTGATCTAACTTGGAGATGAACGCTTCCAGAGACATACCAAAACTCGCACCACCAAAGAAAACAGGAGAGACAGGCGCTGCTGCCCATCTCTCCTGAGAGAAGATCGCACATTCCGGTTCGGGATTAAGCAGCCAGCGCGGCCTTGACCTTTTCCACGACCGCGTCAAAGGCCGCGGGGTCATGAATGGCCAATTCCGAGAGGCTCTTGCGGTCGAGATCTAAATTCGTCTTGGATAGCCCGTTGATGAACTGGCTATAGTTTAGCCCGCGCTCCCGCACGGCGGCGCCGATGCGAATGATCCACAGTTTGCGGAAATCGCGTTTGCGGCGACGACGGTCGCGAAAAGCGAAGACGCCGGCGCGGAGAATGGTTTCCTTCGCCGTGCGGAGCAGTTTGCGGCGGCCGCCGACATACCCCTTCGCCCGCTTGAAAATCCGCCGCTTTGCTTTGGTGCGCGCGGCGCCTTTGGTAGTACGCATGACACTGACCTTTCTTTTGCACACTTAGGCCTGGCTCGGGCGAACGTAATGTTCGGTGAACCAAGTTATCGCCCAGGTGCGGGTGAAATGAACCGACATCCGGCAATGAGCCCGCAGGCTGCCAGAATCCGCCTTTCAGACTCCCCGTGAGTCGGAAGGGCGCGAACGAAACTACAAGCTGTTGTGATTCAAGGCGATGATGATATTCTTCACCATGCCTTTGTTCAACACGCGGGTGCCGCGCAGATTGCGCTTGCGCTTGGGCGACATCGCGGTCGCCAAGTGGCTGGTGCCAGCACCGCGGTGCTTGACCTTGCCGTTGGCCGTCAGGCGGAACCGCTTGCGAGTCCCTTTGTGCGTTTTCATCTTGGGCATGGTAGCCGCCCTTACCTATCGAGAACGAACCGTGAGGTGGAAACCTAACATTCTAGGAATCCTCGGCCTGCGGCGAAAGAGGATTGAGCGGAAAAACGTCACGACGGCAATTCCCCGACGCAGCACGTTCCCATCGGGCGCGCGATCCGAAACGTAACCCACGTAGACACAAGCACTTACGAGATGAAGCCACAATTCGCCCCCGGCGCCGCTGGCCAGGCCGTGTACACGCCGGCGGTGCTGGCGCTGTACGACGCTTGGGTGCTGGGGGTTTCGAATCGTTGGATTTGGAAATGTCCCACGTCGCGGTTGCTGGAGCATTACGACCGGCATGTGTCCGATCACCACCTGGATGTCGGGGTCGGCACTGGATATTACCTCGACAAGTGCCGTTTTCCCAGTGCAAAGCCGCGAATAACGTTGCTCGACTTGAACGCGAGTTCGCTGCGCGTCGCGTCCCGACGCATCGCCCGCTTCCAGCCGAAAGTCCACCAAGCGAACGTGCTGGAACCGCTGACGATTGCCGATTCCCCGTTCGACTCCATCGGGTTGATGTACGTTCTGCACTGCCTGCCGGGAACGATGGCAGACAAACAGGCGGCGCTGGCCCATCTCCAGGCGCATCTCGCCCCCGATGGAACGCTGTTCGGCGCTACCATCTTGCCGGGGGGAGCGCCGAGTAGTCGAGTCGCCAGGTGGCTGATGGCCAGATACAACCGCCGTGGCATTTTCGCCAATTTGGACGACAGCCCAGCGAGTCTGCGCGCCGCCTTGGAAACCCACTTTACCGCTGTGACCGTGGAAATGGTCGGCTGCGTCGCCATTTTTGCCGCACGCCGCGCTCGCAGCGATTCCCTAACTTGCTCCCAGCCAATAGCTTAGGGCAATTGCCGAAAACGACTCGGGAAGTTCGGTAGCGGCCGGGGAACTTCCCCCACGCCGCTTGCGTCCATAACGGTAATCGCGGTCCTGCGTTTTGCATTCGCCCGCACGAACGACGTACACTACTAGAGTCCCCAGCCTGGCACTCGTCCCCGTCTTTGGAGTTCCGTCCATGTTTTCCAACTGGCTCCGTCCCGGTCTGATGTTAGCGATCGTCGCGTGTAGCACAGCCTCGGCGCTCGCTCAAAAGAAAGTAGATGAGGAGACGGCCGCGAACTTGCCGGTCAAGCGTGTTGTGATGTTCAGTTCTGGCGTGGGCTACTTTGAACGGACCGGCAAAGTGGACGGCGACGCCGAGCTCAATCTCAAGTTCAACGTCCGCGATATCAACGACCTGCTCAAGAGCATGGTCCTGCAAGATTTGGGTGGCGGCCGCATCTCGACCATTTCCTATGAGTCCAAGAAGCCGATCGAAAAAACGCTCCAAACGTTCGCCATTGATCTCACATCCAACCCGACGCTGGCCGATTTGCTCGAACAGGTGCGCGGCGAAAAGATCGAAGTCGATGCGCCGACGAAAGTCACCGGAACGATCGTCGGGGTTGAATTTCGGGATGTCCCCGTCGGCAAGGACGAAACCATTCGCGCCCCGTTTCTTAACCTGCTCACCGACGACGGGCTGCTGAGCGTGGCGTTGGATAACGTCGGCCGCCTGAAGCTGCTCAACCCCAAGCTCGATTCAGAATTGCGTCAAGCGTTGGCGGTGCTCGCGAGCAATAAGTCGGTTGATAAGAAATCGGTGTCGCTCAGTTTCTTGGGGCAAGGCAAACGGGATGTGAAAGTCGGCTACATTCAAGAATCGCCCATCTGGAAGACGAGTTACCGTCTGGTGCTGGCTGAAGAAGCCCCGCCGCTGTTGCAAGGTTGGGCGATTGTCGAAAACACGACCGAGGAAGATTGGGACGGCGTGCAGCTCTCGTTGGTCAGCGGTCGCCCGATCTCCTTCTTGATGGATCTGTATCAGCCGCTGTTTGTCAATCGGCCCGTCGTGGAGCCGGAGCTCTATGCTTCGCTTCGTCCGCAAACGTACAACCAGGATCTCGCGCAAGCCGAACAAGAATTCCGTAAAGCAGGCGCGGATTTCAATGGGCGCGAGCCACAACTAGCGCAGCGCCGCGGCGCCAATGGAGCGGCAATACTCGAAAAAGCGGCCGCGGCCGCTCCTGGCGCTCCACCGCCGCCGGCAGCCGATGCGTCTTATTTGCGCGCCGAAATGGCGGATCGCGCCGCCTTCGCACCCGGCCAGAGCGTCCAATCCGTGGCGCAAGCCGCCGATGTTGGCGAGATGTTTCAGTACACCATCGCCACGCCTGTCAAGCTCGGTCGCCAGCAAAGCGCGATGCTCCCGATCGTCAACGACTCGGTCGAAGGCGAAAAGGTCTCGATCTATAACCCGGCCGTCCACGCCAAGCATCCGCTCAACGGCTTGCGCTTGAAGAACACGACGGATTTGCATTTGATGCAAGGGCCGATCACCGTCTTCGACGACGGCGTTTATGCCGGTGACGCCCGCATTCAAGACTTGCCGCCCAAGAGCGAGCGACTGATAAGCTACGCGATGGATTTGGATACCGAAGTCGCTGCCCGCTCGGAAGGGAAGCCGACGCAAATGGTCGGCGTCAAGCTCGTCAAGGGAACGCTCTATACGACGCGCCGCTTCAACCGCGAGCAGACGTATGTCATCAAGAATTCTGGCAAGAACGCCAAGAAGGTGCTGGTCGAATATCCCATTGATACGACCTGGACGCTCATCGAGCCGAAGGAACCGAGCGAAAAGACCCGCGATTTGTACCGCTTCGCCGTCGACGCGAAGCCGGGCGAGCCGGCGAACTTGAAGATTGCCGAGTCACGCACCGCCGAGGAACAAGTCGCTGTCACCAATCTCGATAGCAATACCATCGCGTTCTACATCCAGGCCAAGGAAGTCAGCCAGCCGATCAAGGATGCGCTCCAGGAAGTTGTGAAGCGCAAGGCCGCTCTGAATGTCGCGACGCAGAAACTGAACGAGCTGAACCGGCAGATTCAAGTCATCTTCCAGGAGCAAGCGCGCGTGCGCCAGAACATGACCGAAGTCCCGAAGGACTCGGAACTCTTTCGCCGCTATCTGACGAAGTTCGGCGAGCAAGAGACAGAAGTCGAAACGCTGCGTGGCCAGGTTGATAAACTGATTGCCGAGCAAGCCGCCGCCCAAAAGGCGCTCGACGATTATCTGATGAATTTGAATTTGACTTGAGCTCCAGGTCGCCCACCAGCCGCCGCCGAAGTCGCCTCGACTTCGGTGCGGCTGCCGCGCACGCGCCGGCTTCCCCGCGCGCGTGCTGCTAGCAGTGTCTCTCCCCGCCCCGCTGCTAGGGTGCATAAGGTGAATTGATTTTAGGCGGCGGCTGCTAGCGGGGTGGTGGGTCGGTGGTGGGGGGA
>CAUJKE010000268.1 GCA_963205385.1 Planctomycetota bacterium
TATCTCTTGCCTGCGAAGCGGCGGGGTGGCACACCTCGGCATCGCCGCCTGATTCTATGAAAGAGCGGTTCTCCTGGGGATGCTGGTAATACGGCGTATCGACGGGCGATCGCCAAACAGCATCTGAACCAGGAGAACCACCCATGTTGTACCTTGCCATCGACCAGCATAGCAAGCAATTGACCGTTAACGTCCGCGACGAAGCCGGGCAAGTTTTGCGGCGGCGGGGTGGCACATCTGACTTGCCAGTGCTGAATCGCGAGTAAGGCGGTGCTACGATGTTGATTGCCCAGCAGCAACAGGCCTCCCCGGCCTCACGAATCGAACGTGACATCTTGAGCAACTTCAGCGAGCAAGTGCCAACAAGTCTTCAGCACTCAGCGGCGGGACCAGCGAAGGCAACGCACCGCCGAAGTTCAGGCTTCGACCCGTGAATCCGGGATGCCGCACTCGTGGTGAACGATGATGATGAAAGCCGTGTGAACTCGCACTTCCGCACTGGCAATGCAGTGCCACCCCTCGATTGTGCTACAAATTCACCCCTCAACTGTGCCGCCCTGCCGTTAAACGAGGGCGAATAAGAAATGCCTGGTACGGGGCATTCTATCTTGGGGCGGCACGCGGGGGGCGAAGGTTTTTTGGGGAAAATTGGCTGGATGGGCTTGCATGGGGAGTGGCGTTTTGTATACTATGTGCAGAATAGTGTACAAACGTATTGTATGCAAGGAGTCGAGCGATGAAAATGACGAAAATCGCGACGCCGTCGGAGCGGAATATTGCGATCCATCGGGACGTGTGCAGCTTGGGGGCGAGCGTGCGCGCGGCGGCGGCGGTGGGGTTGTCGCCGAGTCGGGGGAAGGCGATTTGCCAGCAGGTTGAACGCTGGCGGGCGTATATGCTGCCGGACTGGATCTCGACTTGCGAACCCCCCCGCTAGCGTGTTGGCGCGCCGCGAGATGTCTACGGGGACGCGCGTCGATCAGCCTGCGTCGAGTAATGACGTAAACGTATTGGGGGACGTGGTTTATGGCAAGATTCTGAAGTGCAACGGGCTCGCCAATTCGCCGTCAGAACGAAATTCGCGCTATGAGCGCCTGACCCGCGCGGAGCGCCGTGAGCGGCAGAAACAGTGGCGCGCGATCGGGCAAGAACGAACGAAATCGCGCCCACAGGAAATAAGGACGAAGCGCAACAACTTAATAGCGCAGGTTTCGCGAGAGGTGTTGTGGAACGCGACCGGATTCGGCTTGCCGGCCGCCAGCAAAAACCCATCGAAATCTATTGATTTGTGAAACGAAATCCTGACAATGAGCATTAGCTGTTAGCGACCGCGATGTTGGGATGCCGCCGCGGAAAACTATTCTTCGCATCCTGCCTTGGACACCCACCACAGAGGGTTCTCGTCATGTTCAAGATTGCTTGCCGCCAGCGGGTCGGAACGTATTGCGATGGGGTTTCGCGGCGCAGCTTCCTTCAGATTGGCGCCGCAGCCGGGATTGCCGGGCTGACGCTAGCGGACATACTGCGTGCCGAAGCGCGCTTGGGTGCGGGTTCGTCAACCAAGTCGATCATCAACATTCATCTCGGGGGCGGGCCTTCGCACCAGGACATGTTCGACCTGAAGCCGGAGGCGCCTGTTGAGTTCCGGGGTGAATTCAATCCGATCAAGACGAATGTCTCCGGCATCGAGATTTGCGAACACATGCCGCTGCTGGCGCAAATGGCCGACAAATACGCCATTGTGCGCTCGCTGGTGGGCATGAAAGATGATCACAGCAGCTTCCAAACGCACACCGGTTATACTCGCGAGGACTTGCGCAACGTCGGCGGGCGACCTTCGATCGGGGCCGTGGTGACGCGACTGTTGGGCCCCTCCGGCACGGGCGCTCCGCCGTGGATTGCGTACAACGAGGCCGAACCGGGCTATCTCGGCGCCCAATGCCGCGGCTATCGTCCGCAGGGGGGCGATTTGAAACTGCTCGGTAGCATGACGGCGGAGCGACTGGAGTCGCGGACCAACTTACTTGCGTCGCTCGATCGAATCCGCCGCGATGTGGACGGCAGCGGTCAGATGCAAGCGCTTGATTCATTCACGCAAACGGCGGTTAACGTCGTCACCTCCGGCAGCGTGGCCGATGCGTTGGACTTGAACCAAGAGAAGCCGGAAGTTCGCGCCCGCTATGGCCAGAACGATGGCGATATGTTCCTGCGAGCACGCCGCCTGGTGGAAGCTGGCGTTCGCGTCGTGACGTTCGACTGGGGCGGATGGGATACGCACAGCGACAACTTCAACCAGCTTCGCAGGCAACTTCCCAAGCTCGATCGCGCCATGAGCTCGCTAATTCAAGATCTGCACGATCGGCAGATGCAGAACGATGTCACGATTGTGATGTGGGGCGAGTTTGGCCGCACGCCGCGCGTCAACTCGAGTGCCGGGCGCGATCACTGGTCGAGGCTCTCGCACTGCTTCCTCTCGGGCGGCGGACTGAAGATGGGGCAAGTGATCGGCACGTCTACGGCCAATGCCGAAGATGCCAAGGATCGCCCGGTGCATCTGCAAGAAGTCTTCGCCACGCTCTATCACACGCTTGGGATCGATGTGAAGACCACCTCGATTCACGACCCCAATGGCCGCCCTCAGTTCCTGGTCGATCATCGTCAGGCGATTGAAGAATTGGTGTAGGACCGTTGCGGCTGCATCAAAACTTACTAAGTGGCGACCTCAATAGGTCGCCGCTTTTGCGCCATGCGTTACTTCCACGCGCTCCACAAAGCCGGTGCCGGCATCGTAGGCTGCAGCAGCGCTTCCACCAACATCGGCGCGGATGCCGAATTGCAAATCGTGTGACCTGCCAATGGTAAAGCCGCCATCGGCGAGATGCTCCGTGCGCGGCCTAATCGCCGCTGGGAACCAGCGCGCACGATGAAGTCATGCGACGGGGCTTCCAGGCAAAGCCTGGCGACTTCTCGACTACACCAAAGCTCGCGCTTCGCAGGCGGCGTATTGGGCGCTGCCGAGCAGGACGACCGACTTGTGGCCGTGCGTGAGGCGGGCGACCTGGTCGGCGGCGGTGATGTAGCCAAGGCCGAGGCCTTCGATGAGGTCGCCGTCGAGTTCGCTGAGCAAAAAAACTTCGAACCGATCGCGGGCATCGGCCAGGAGCGAGGCGGTGATGGCATCGACCGAACGATCATGCGCGAGTTCGTGTTGCAGCACGTCGGTATTATGTTCCTCGGCCAGACGCACGAGCGACGGCCCGACCTGGCAGGCCATGCTTGTCAACAGGACGATGACGCCGCCGTCGGCGGCGGCTTGCATGGCGGCGCTGAGCGCGCGGGCAAAGCTGTCCCACGTTTGCTGGTCTTCGTCGCCGTCGATCGCCGCGATCACGAGACTCGACTTGTGCGGCACTTGATGCAGCCACGCCGCTTCGGATAGCTCGCGAGCCTGCCGCACGACATGTTCCGCATTGCCGGCCACGATCTGCAACAGTTCGTCGCCAGCGGCGGGCACAACTTGCAGGGCGAAATGAATTCCCAACAACCACGCCGCTTGATCGGCCTCTTGCTGCCGCTGGCGTTGGTGCGCCGCATGGTCGGCCGTGCTGGGGGCGCGAAATCGCTGCTGGGTTTCGAGATCGGCGAAGGTGGGGAACAAGCCGCTATAACCGCCGACATAACCGACCGACTCCGGCAGGCGCGCGGTGGTGATCGGCAAGACCAAATCGGCTTCGCAAATCGTGCGGTTGAGATAAATCGGACGGGCCGCCTGATCGGCTGCGAGATATTGCAAGCCTTGCTCGTCGGCCGGATTGTGCAACATGGTGCGCATTTCCTGCCGCATACTGGGGGCTAAATGAGCCAGCGGAGGACGGAGATTACTGCCAGTCACCACGGTGATATCGCGCGGCGCCGTCCCCGCTTCGACGAGCGAAAAAACCACGCCGGCCACGACCGCTTCCGTCTGCCGAAGCCCCGGCTCGACGGCCAGCACGACGTGGTCCCCACTTACGGTGGCCAATGCAAGCGGCGGGTAGTCCAGCGGCGCCGCAAGCGCCGCCATGACCGCCCCGGCGGGATCCGTCAGCACTTTGCCGACCGGCTGCCGGTAGTCGAGCACGTTCGCCTCGGGAAACTCAAGTTCGAGCGTCTGATTCGCCCCATAGTTGAGGGAGTATTTCATATGTTTCACGTTCGTGCGTGGCGGAAAATGGAGCGCTGTTCCACGAGAACAACGCAGAGTTGTCGTTGCTTCCTTTGCGTGCTGGAAGAAACGTCAAGCGAAAATTTGCGGCTTTTTGGTGCGAGTTTGTGATTATCACGCTTGCAAAGTGTGATACAGTTGAAGAACCCTCTCCTTCTAGCCCTAATCTAAAGAGATCGCCGAGAATGGGAACACCTCACTCCACGAAGAGGGCCGGAAATGAAGTCCGGGCTATATGGACAGTTTCACGTTACTCCTACGCATACCGCGATGAAGGAGGCGCACGATCTTTTTCCGAAATACGGCGACTATCAGTTGATTAGAAAGCAGGCGCTGAAGTTGGCGTTTTGGCCGCAATCAGAAGCAGAGCATTCAGGAAAGGTGATTGACCTGGACTGGGACGCGATCATCGCGATGCCGAGACCTCGCGCTTTTGAATTGCGAATCGATGATGTGATTGCCGGATATGACAATCTTCGGATTATATTTTACGCGTTTGAAAAGAGAATTGTCTTGCCCAAGGACGCCTTGCCGCGACTGTTCACGATTGGGGTCATGCAAAAGAAAACTCAACGGTTTTCCAACAACGACCTGCGCATTTTTTCGGCTCGAGTTGCGATCGTCCGGAGCAGATACTATTCGGAATATTTTTAGCGAGGAAACAGCATGAACACGGCCACCGATTCGCCGCAGGTCGGTCCCTCGGCAACTAGCTTGCTTGTGGAAAACGTCCGCATTTATCTTGAAATTCGGAGTGCATTTGAGCAGTGCGATCCGGCCATCCAAGACGTTGTTACGGACATGGCGCAACTCGCACACGACTCATCTGCGACCCCGGATGAACGTCAGCGAGCACTGTACACGATCGTGGAGGCATTATTTCCGAACCTGGCTTTTGAGTTTGTTGAGGGCTGCAATCGCGTCCGAGCTTTGCCAGAATCTCGTGCTCAATGGGAAGCGATGCGCGACGAAGAGCAATCGTTTTCAGAGCGACTTGCCGAGGTCATGAAACAGAAGAACGTGACCCAAGAAGAACTCGCGAGGCAAATCGGTGTCGGGCAGCCAGCGATCGCGAATCTTCTAAACCGCAACTGTCGTCCGCAAAAGAGAACCGTTTCCCGCTTAGCGGCCGCGCTATCTGTTGAGCCACAAGAGCTTTGGCGTGACTTCCGCGAGGACTAAACCAGCTTTCCTCAACGGGGGCGCTACCTTTGATCGGTGCGGTTCGATTCGGGTAGCAATTCTTTGAGCGTCCCCAGCGTAAGTCGAGCTTTACGCCGGGGGGCGTTTCGCGACATAATACGGCCTGAAATGGAATTTCTGATCGTCCCAGGAAAGGACACCTCCGTGCGACGCCCCACCACGACGCTGGCCCTCATGACCCTGCTCCTGCTCGCCGCGATCGGGTGCGAGGTCAAAACGGGTCCAACCGCTGCCGCTCCAACGACCGCCGCCGGCGCCGCAGCGGC
>CAUJKE010000269.1 GCA_963205385.1 Planctomycetota bacterium
CGGCTCGCGTCTCCGGTGGAATGCCGAGCGACGACAAGCGGAAGGGAAGATTCGGCACGGCGCGCGGCGTGTAGCGAATCATCACCGACGTGATCGTGCCGACAATCGCAATTCCAATGCAAGCCAACGAACCGATCCACAGGCCCTGGGCGTTCACGCCTCCCGCCGGCAACTGTTCGATGAGCAAATCGCCCAGCACGCCGGCGGTCGCGGTGCCGAAGATGATCGCCAAGAACGTGGTCATGATCACAATCCCGTTGGCGCGGGGAAGGTCGGTGCCGCGCAGCAACTCCGGCAGAATGCCATACTTCGCAGGCCCAAAAAACGCGCTTTGCGTCCCCATCAGAAATAGCACCACCAGCAAGCCGGTGTAGCCGGTGCGGGCGTACATGAAAAAACCAACCATGCCCAGCGACATGATGGCGATCTCGGCGACCTTGGCCCAAACCGTGATGTTACGTTTGCTGTAGCGATCGCTGAGGTAGCCTGCATAGCCGGAGAAGAGGACGAACGGGAGCGAAAAGACCATCGTCGCGACGTCTTGCTTGTCTTCCGCGGCGACCGACGCACTCGCAGCCGAGACGACTACAATTGGCACCGCCAATAGCAGCATGAGTTGTTTGAAGAGATTGTCGTTAAACGCGCCGAGAAACTGCGTGAGCGTCAGTCCCCAGAACGACTTGTCCCGCATCAAGGGGGGCAAATGGCTGTGGTCGATGCCGCCAGTGTCCGCTGTCGCATCTGGCACATGCGGGGGCGAAATATACGGGTTTTCCGCCGCCGTGGGCAAAGCGTCTTTCACACCGGCATCCTTGGTTCGGGCGAGGAAAGGGGAGGGAGGGCTAATCCAGCGGCCTGGGACAAGGCTAAATATATCGGGAAGTCGACGCGCACGCCTACGTCATTACTTTAAGCGCGGAAGGGTGAAATCTGGGGCGCGAACAAGCAAGCGCGGAACAGAACTCGCCTAGGCAATGCCGCCGCAAGCTAATTACCTGGCTTAGGACCGCCTGGAATCTCAAACAGCCGGCCGACCCGCAAGCGAAACTCTGGAAGTACGTCCTCGCCGGTCAATTCCTCGCTTTCGCCCACATCGTACGGCATTCCGCTCGTGCGATGGACGCGCACCATCTTCTGGCCAGGATTGATCACCCACACGAGCCGAACGCCAGCGGCCAGATATTCCGCTACCTTTTCCTCAACTTCGCGATAACCGTCGTGCGGCGAAACAATCTCGACCGCAATGTCTGGCGGAATACGAACAAAACCTGTCAGCATGTCTGCGGTCATGCGATCCTGGCTGATGAACGACACATCGGGCTTGCGCACGCGATTCGGATCCTCCGGAAAGCACCGATATTGAGTATTCTCCGAAAGCACCATGCCGAGAGCTTTCGACAGCGTCGCGTCGGTCAGGTAGTACGCAATCAAATTCGCCACCCAAGATTCGATCGCCCCCATCGCTCCCTCCACAAGCTGACCATCAACGAGCTCATAACGATCCCCATCAGGCATCGTGAGCAGGTCGTCAGGCGTATAGACGCGATCGGAGATGTTGGTGGCCATGATTTGCGTTCCTCATGCGCAATTATATCTCAGGAGCCGACTTCTTTCTCGATTTGCACCAACTCCCCGCCGTCCGCCATCTTCCGAATGTCCTCGGTGATCTTCATCGAGCAGTATTTCGGACCGCACATGCTGCAGAAGTGGGCGGATTTGAACGTGTCCTGGGGGAGCGTTTCGTCGTGGTACGCTTGCGCGGTTTCGGGATCGAGCGAGAGCCGGAATTGCTCTTTCCAATCAAATTCGAAGCGAGCTTTGCTCAGCGCGTCGTCGCGCTTCTGGGCATTCTTACGATGCCGGGCGAGGTCGGCGGCGTGGGCGGCGATCTTGTAAGCGATGACCCCTTGCTTGACATCCTCGCTGTTGGGCAAGCCCAAGTGCTCCTTCGGCGTGACGTAGCACAGCATGGCCGCGCCGCTCCAGCCTGCGAGAGCGGCGCCGATGGCGCTGGTGATGTGGTCGTAACCAGGGGCGATGTCCGTGACCAACGGTCCGAGTACATAGAACGGAGCGCCTTTGCAGATTTCGATCTGCTTCTTGATGTTCATGTCGATCTGATCCATCGGGATGTGCCCTGGACCTTCGACCATCACCTGCGTTCCCTTCTTCCAACCGCGCTCGGTCAGTTCGCCCAGCACGGCGAGTTCGGCGAATTGGGCCTCGTCGCTGGCATCCGCGATAGAACCGGGACGGAGGCCGTCGCCCAGCGACCAGGTCACGTCGTACTCGCGCATGATGTCGCACAAGTCTTCGAAGTGGGTGTAGAGCGGGTTCTGCTGGCGGTGCGTCATCATCCACTTGGCGATGAGCGACCCGCCACGACTGACGATGCCGGTGACGCGCGAGGTCGTCAGATGCAAATGTTCCAACAGCACCCCGCAGTGGACCGTCATGTAGTCCACCCCTTGCTTGGCTTGATGCTCGACCATGTCGAGGAAGTGCTGCGGGCGCATATCCTCGATGTTGCCGCCGAGTTCTTCCAGCATTTGATAAATGGGGACCGTGCCGATCGGAACCGGCGACGCGTCGATGATTGCGGCGCGGATGTGATCGATATCTTTACCGGTCGAGAGATCCATGACCGTATCGGCGCCGTAATGCACCGAGATGTGCAACTTTTCAAGCTCGTCCGCTACATTGCTCGTCACCGCGGAGTTGCCGATATTCGCGTTGATCTTGCACTTCGCGGCGATGCCGATCGCCATCGGCTCGAGCCGCTTGGTGAGATGCACCTTGTTGGCGGGAATGACCATCCGTCCCACGGCGACCTCTTCCCGGATCAACTCCACCGGCAGGTCTTCACGCTGGGCTACGTACTCCATCTCCGGCGAGATGTCGCCGGCGCGGGCGATTTCAAGTTGGGTCTTCGGCGATGCGGTAATCACAAAAATCCTCCCTGGCCCAAATCAACCGGGCGCGGCGAAAGCGGTGGAGCGGTCAAGAGTTATAACTATACCAAAACGGCACGCCGTGGGGATACCCATTCTCGATTAGCGAAAAACGCAACTCTTACGGCGAAAACAGGTTAGTCACGGCTGGACACCTACCGATACGCCGGTATGATTCGAGATGAAGTGAGCCCCTGTTGTTAAGCTCGCCAGAACTTGAAAAAGTTCGCCACAGCCAAAGTCTGATGACTTTAGCGACAAATAACAAACACACCCTCACCCCAACAGCGGAGGCTAATCATGGATTACACCAAAGTCATCGAAAAGCTGAACGAATGCCTGCGTCATGAATGGACCGGCGTCGCGCAGTACGCTCAAGCAGGCTTTCTCGTTTCAGGCTTGTGGCGGGAAGTCTATTCCACGGTGTTCTTCGACAACGCCCAGGAATCATTCGGCCACGCCAAGCTCGTCGGCGAGAAAATCACGGCACTCGGTGGTGTGCCCACAATCGAGCGCAAATCGGTTAAGCAGTCGAACGACATCACCGAAATGCTCAACAACGGGCTGGAATTCGAATCGGCCGCTGTGAAGCTTTACAACGAAGCGCTCGCGCTGGCCGAAGGCGATCGCGCCCTCGTGGTCTTCCTGGAAGACATTCTCAAGCAAGAGCAAGAAGGCGTGGACGAATTCACGCTCATCCTCCGCGGCCACTCGGCCGCCGCGACAGAGAGCAAATCCGCCAGCAAGGCCGGTTAACAAAGCGCGGGTTAACAAAGCTAACGCAGGGTGGGCCGAGCACAAGCGCGGCCCGCCATTTCGCGTTCTCGCCTAAAACGGCGATTTCATGGTCAGACGCACCATCGCCCCGCCAAATTCACGGGGTGCGCCAAACTCAAGCCGAATCGGCGTGAATCACGCGGGGCGTGAAACCGCAGGCTTTCGCGGGCGTGCTGGCAGCGAAAGGCTTCACGCGCACTTTCGTGAACTCGCCCCCTAATTTGCTGGTGCTCATGCCCAGCGATTGACGCAGCCCAGCAACCTGCTCCGGTTCCAATTGCACGGAACTTTGCGTGAACCAGCCCAAACCGTCTCCCCATGACTGCTGCCGCAGTTCCAATTGGGTGCTTCCGTCTGGTGCGTGAGAAAGAACGACAACAAGGCGTTCGCGGTCGCTCGACGAAGGCAACGTGGCGAGGACCGTTTCGGGGCGGGAGTGCATAGTAGTGATGACTCTTCCGTAATTCTGCGGCGATGAAACTGAGATTCAGTCTCAGTAGATTAAATCTATCGCTGTCGCCGTCCGTTGTCAACTTCGCATCGGGGAATTTTTTTATCCGCTTCATCCATTACAATCGCCGGATTGCCCACCTTTGTTTCCTGCCTGCGAGTTAAGGAGAGCTACGATGAAACGTTTGGTCTGTGTCGCCCTGGCTGGTCTGCTGGCGCTGAGTGCGTCGGTTGCCGGGGCGGATGTGAAACTTCCCAAAATCTTTAGCGACAACATGGTGCTGCAACAAAGCACCGAGGCCCCGGTGTGGGGCTGGGCGGAGCCTGGCGAAGCGATCAAGGTTTCGCTGGCGGATCAGTCCGCTGAAACCAAGGCCGGCGACGACGGCAAATGGCTCGTCAAGATCGCCACACCCAAGGCCACCGGCGACGCGCTGGAACTGAAAATCAGCGGCCAGAACGAAGTCGTGTTCAAGAACGTCTTGGCCGGCGAGGTTTGGGTTTGCTCCGGCCAATCCAACATGCAGATGAGCCTAAACTCGTCCCATGATGCGGCGGAAGAGGTCAAAAACGCGAATTACCCCAACATTCGCCTGTTCACGCTCGCCCGCGGCGGCAATATCCCCCAGGACAAGCCCATCGACGACCTGCCCGACACCGGCGCGAACGAGCACAAATGGCTTGCCTGCACGCCGGACAATGCCCGCGACTTTTCCGCGGTCGCCTACTTCTTTGGCCGCAAGTTGAATCAGGAACTCGATGTCCCCGTGGGCCTCATCAGCACCAACTGGGGCGGCACGATTTGTGAAGCCTGGACGAGCCATGAAGCACTCGCGGCGGACAAGGAATGGTTCGGGCCGATCTTGGAACGTGGCCAAGAGTTCAAGCCCGGCAACCCGAATCAGCCGTCCGTGCTCTTTAACGCCATGATTCACCCGCTGCTCCCCTACGCGATTCGTGGCGCGATCTGGTACCAAGGGGAATCGAACGTCGGCCGCGCCGAGCAGTACGCCAAACTCTTCCCGGCGATGATCACCGATTGGCGCCAGCAGTGGGGCCAGGGGGATTTTCCCTTCCTGTTTGTGCAACTCGCGCCGTATTGCTACGGCGGCGATAAGGCCACCAACACTCCCAAAGACACGGGACAACTCGCCGAACTCTGGGAAGCACAGTTCAAAACGCTCGAACTTCCCCACACCGGCATGGCGGTGACCACCGACATCACCGAGTTATTCGATATTCACCCACGAAATAAGCAAGACGTCGGCGCGCGGCTCGCCCAATGGGCGCTCGGCACGACGTATGGAAAAGACGTCACGATCTCCGGCCCGCTGTACGACTCGATGGCCGTCGAAGCTGGCAAGATTCGCCTCAAGTTCAAACACGCCGAAGGCTTGATGGCGAAGGATGGCCAGGATTTGACCGATTTCGAAATTGCTGGCGACGACGAAAAGTTCGTCCCTGCGAAAGCCGTCATCGATGGTGAGACCGTTGTTGTTTCAAGTCCCGATGTCCCCAAGCCGGTCGCCGTGCGGTTTGGCTGGAAAGACTACGCCACGCCGAACCTGTTCAACAAAGCCGGCCTGCCTGCTTCGCCGTTTCGCACGGACAGTTTCAAAATGGTAACGGCGGGACGGAAATAGGCACATCGGTTTACCAGCACGAGGCGCAAGCCGAGTGAGTCGCAGTTCGCGCGAATGGAAGCCTAACAAGAGGAACCTCGAAGCCACAAAGGACACGAAGAAAGACAGGAATACAACAGACAAGAAGTACACAGATCAAACTCTTCTGGTGCTTCTCTGCCTCATTTCTTCGTGTTCTTCGTGCTTTGTGGTTCCATTTCTTCCACTTCGCCTCAACATGCGCCACTCACCTCTTCACCGGCGCCTTCCTTCTCAAATATGCAAACAAATCCCGAATTTGCTCGTCGGACAAATCCGCTAGTTGCCGCTCCGGCATGAGTGAGGTCGGAATCGCACGGGGGCCGTCTTCAATCGATTCCTTGTCGAGTATCACCTGGCCCCGGTCGCTGGTTTGCAGCGTGATGGTCTTCTCGCCGCGCTCGGTGATGAAACCGGCCAGCACGAGGCCGTCGTCGGTGAGGACTTGAAACGTCGTGAACTCCTCGCGGATGAACGCGCTGGGGTCGATCACCGAGAGCAACATGAAGTCGAGGTTGTCGCGCTCGTAGCCGGTCAGATCAGGACCGATCTCGCCCCCCTCGTTGAACAACTTATGGCACTTCGCGCACGACTTGTTGAACAGTTCCTTGCCCGCCAAGGCGTTGCCGCTGGCGCCGTGCAGTAACTGTTTCACCTCCGCCATCTCGTCAAGTTTTTCCTGCGGCGTGGTGTGCGTGCGGCCGAACAAGCCCGGCAGGCGCTCGTCGATCCGCGGGTCGTGATGCAAGCGCAGCCGTTCGATCACCTCCGGCGACACGTCGCCTACGGGGATTGTCTTCTCGGCCACCGCGTCGACCAGCGCCGTCGCCCACGACGCACGCGACGCGAGGATGTCGATGGCGGTGGGGCGGACGTCTTGATCGGCCGGCAGTTGCGCATACCCGGCGATTAGCTGTTCGCCGAGCTTTGCGTCATCGAAGCGTTGCAGCGCCGTGAGCGCGGCGCGACGAGCGGAATGCGATTGATCGCTGAGGGCAACTTTCAGCAGCACTTCGCCAGCCTGCGGTGGGCCGACTTCGCCCAACAACGCGAGATAGTCGATCCGCTGCGTTTGCGTTGCTTCCGCGTCGTCCTGCACGAATTTCAGCACGTGCGCGATGGCCGCTTCATCCCCCAGGCGAACTTTCAGCGCAACCGTCACGGGACTATTCTCATCCGCAGGCGACGCGCTGAGCATCGCCGCGGCCAGTTCCTTCGGTAGCCCGCGAATGCTCCGTCCGGCGAATGCGGCGTTAATGCCGTCGAGCAGGATCTTTTTCTCCTCCACTCCGGGCGCGCGCTCGAGCAGTTTCGTCAGCGCCGCCAGATTCTCCGGCGTCGGTTCCGCGGCATACCGCCGCGCAAGTCGTCCCATCACCGTGTCCCGCAAGATCGGATGCTGGTAACTGTCCGACGTGTTGAACAGTTGTAGTACCAACTCCCGATCGCTCGTCGCTTTGCTTTCAATGCCCCACCAGATGAGCAGTGGAATGTGCGGGTCAGATGCGTCTTCGTCACGATGAGAGAGGCTTTTCAAAATCGGTAAGCCTTGCTTGCCGGGGAGACGTTTGGCAGTGGAGGCTAGTTGGGAACGGACGTGGATGTCATCACTATTGGATGCCAAGGCCCATAAATCTTTGGCGCGAAAGGCGTTGACTACTCCGAGATCACCCGACAGCCGAGCGATCCACTCTTGCCCAAGTTTGCTGCCGAAAGAAAGGTCGCTAATCACGATCGCCGACCAAGGAACCTTTTCGTCACCAGTTCCCTCTCCCGTCTTGGAGCCCAGGGCGTTGCTAATCCATGTTGCAGCAACAGGAGTAGGAGGGAATAAGGAGATCCCGCGAACAGAGTCCTCATCACGCTCATCAGGTGTCCACGTCTTTTCACCGATAACGCGCAACGCCGTTTGACGTTTCCATTTGTTCCGTGAGCTTCGCGTCACTGCGGCGAGTTGCGTCAAGTCCATGTCGCCCAAGTCTTCAAGTTTGCGCGGTACTGAGGCCTTTGCCCGCAACCGATAAATCCTTCCCCGTTCCCGATCCCAAGTATCCCGCGGATCGACATGCGTCAGCCGTGTGTCATACCAATCAGCGATGTAAATCGCGCCATCGGGACCGGCTTTGATATCCACCGGGCGAAACCATTTGTCCGTGGTGGTGATGACCTTGTCGATGTCGCGCGTCTTAAATGTCGAACCATCCGGCAACACTTCGCTGAGCGCCACGTAATTGTGGAGCGGCACCGGCGCGAACATCTTCCCTTCGTACTTCTCGCCGAGCGCGCCCCCTTCGTAGATGATGAAGCAGTGACTGAAGCGTTCGACCTTGGTGTGCTTCATCGCCGGGAAAAAGCCGTAGGCGTGCGGGTTGGTGAGCTCGCCATGCTTGCCCCACGACTTTTGATAGTAGCCCCCTTGCACGTAGTGGAAGCCGCGCGTGTCGCCCCCGTTGTGACCCGAGAAGAGCCGGCCTGCTTTGTCGAACTCAATGCAAAACGTGTTGCCGCCCCCTTCGGCGAAGATCTCGAACCGCTTCTCGGTCGGGTGATACCGCCAGATTGCCTGCCCTTTGAAATGCGTTGGCATTTTGTCGAGGCCGGGGCGCAGGATGTAGCTGTGCGTCGTGCTGCCGGTCGCGCCATACAGCCAGCCATCGGGGCCCCACGTCAAGCTGTTCGCCACCGCGTGCGTGTCTTCCAGGCCAAAGCCTTCGAGGTGCACGATGGGATCGCTGTCGGGAACGTCGTCTTTGTTCTTATCGGGATAAAACAGCAGATACGGTGGGTTGAGCACCCACACGCCATCGCGGCCGACGGCGCAACTCGTGGCGATGTTCAGCCCGTCGACGAACGTCTTGTGCTTGTCGTACGTCCCGTCGCCGTTGGTATCTTCGTGGATCGTGATCTTGTCGCGTCCCTTCACTCCGTGCGGCGGCGGCAGCGGCGTCTTGTCGAATACCGCCCGCAGATGTTCGTCGTACTTGATCACCTTCAATCCGGCGGGAAACGGATATTGCAAATACTGCACGACCCACATTCGCCCCCGCTCGTCAAAGCTAATCTGCACCGGTTGGCTCACAATCGGCTCCGCGAGGACTGTTTCCAGCACCAGATCATCCGGCACGGTAAACGTCTTCAGCGAATCTTCCACCGACAATGGCTTGCTACTCGGATCGCCCACCGCGCCGCGTCCGGGAAACTTCTCGATATACTCCTGCACTTGCTCATTGCCCGCCACGTTAGCAGGCAGCTTTTCGTTATTGAGCTCTTGCGCGCCGAGCGGAATGGAGAAAGCAAACGCTACGAAAACGAAAACTAGGAACCATGAAGGCACGAGGACACGTAGCGAAGACCAGCAGGAAAGGGCAGGGCGGGGCATGGGTGAGTCCTTGGCAGGAAGTATTAGTTCCAGGAGGGGATGATAGGCAGGAAGCGTATGAGCGATCGTCGGGGGCAGGAGGGAATGAACCACGAAGGCACGAAGGACACAAAGGAAATGCAAAAAGGCGAGATAAGGGAGTGCTGGTTGCTCGGCAACTGGTTCTCACTTATCTGACCTGTTCCCTATTCTCTTCTTTTTTTCTTCGTGCTCTTCGTGCCTTCGTGGTCCCCTATTGTATTTAGATTCGCGAGCGCCGCCCCTATTACGCCCCCCGCCTCACTTCCTCACCGACCACTCCACCGCATTCAGCAATAACTTGCGAAACTGTGGATTCTCAAAATCATCCACATTCCCTAGTGACGTGTAAAACACTTTCGCTTGTTTGCCACCAACCGTGCGAATCCAGGCGACTGGTTGCGGGTCTTTCTTCTCGCCAATGCGTTCGCCGGTGAGGAGCACCGTGCAGGTTTTGTCGATCGCCGGGTTTTTGTAGAGCGAACCGGTGCTCTTCCAATTCGTGGCGTCGAGGCCTGCGAGGAGCGGATGTTCGGCAGCGCCGGTCTTGATCGTCGTGCCGTTCTCAAAATGCCCTTGATAATCGCCGCCGAGAATCTCCTGGTCGAATTCATTCCAGGCGATAAGTCCGTCCTGCAAATCCCCCTTCGCCCCGAACGCATGACTGGCCGTGCGCAATCCAATCACCGGCTTGCCGGCGGCGATGTGCGCGCGCACGGCGTCGCGCTGCGACCCGGTGAGCGCTTCGCGGCGGGAGAAAACCATGAGCAAGTCGGCGGTCGGAAGCACGTCTTCCAAGCCGACAAACCCTGCTCCGTTGCGCGCGACAATGTTCGTCACGCGATAACCATGTTCGCGGATCAGCTCATCGCCGAGCAGCGGCATCGTCTCCGTCGGTTGGTATTCGCTCTCGTTGAGCATCGTCACCACATGCGGACGATGATCCTCCGCGAACACCAGGGGGGCCTTTCCCGTAAAATCCGTGCTCGTAATCGTCGGGCACCAATGCTTCTCGATATGCGCGACGACGAGATCGGTCCCCGTGTAATGCGTTACCTTGGGCGCGCTGGCCGGGTTGTACATCGTGTCGGTCATGTCGCGCATCAAAACGACGTTCTGCCCCTGGTTCACCATCTGGCGAATCGAGAACGGCCGCCCGAGCACGCACATGTTGGTATGCACGCCCATCACAATGACGTTCGTAATCCCGCGCTGCTTCATCAGATAAAACGCTTCGGCGCTATCGGTGATCGCGTCCCCCTCCTTGATCTCCAGCGCGTCGTGCTCCTTCGTCCAAGCGCGATACGACTTCGGCGGATTCACCGTGTCGCAACCGCCGTCCCGGTCGTCAATCGGGAGCTCGCCTTCGATTTTGGGATCGAGATGGCACCAGCGCTGGAGCGGAACCTTCGTTTCCACCACCGGCGCGGCTTGGGCGAGCTTGCGACCGGGATGGTCCTTATAAAACTCCATGGTGTCGCTCGGGCAATGGATGATCAGCACCCCCTGCGCGCGGGCAGCGTTGAGCACTTCGTTCATCCGCGGGGCCAGTTCCCCCACCCGTTTGGTTGAATCGGGGCACCAGTGTTTGTCCCACATGTCGCAGACAACGATAGCCGTCTTGTGCGCGTCCCAGGTGATCGGGCTGTGGGAAATCAGGAACCGCTCGGGATGCGTTTTGTCAGGTGTTCGCTGGCGCGTATGCAGCACCAATTGGCCGTCGGCGGCATGTGCGGATGCCGAATTCAGCACCCACAGCATCGTCAATACCCAACACGCGCCTACGACGACTTGACGCATTTTCACCATGGCCGATCTCCTGACAATCGCTTGTAAAACGGGAAAGTTACCCGCAGTTTAACATGCGGCAGCAGCCAATTCACGCGCCAAGAACTAACTATCAGGCGGGGGGAGGCAGCCCAATGCGGCTTGCGCGTGTTGCTTTGCGCTGTTGCGCAATTGTCAGAGAAATTTTCTCAAAGATTGACCAGGTCGGCGAATCTTGGCAGAATGAAGCAGCCTAATGTGGGAGAGATTTTCCTGCGTCGGTGATACGATCTATTCTTATCCGCAGTATTCTTTTCTCCTCGATCTCAATCCCGCTTCGGAGCGCGTACCGTTATGTCCCGCAAACATTTCCCCCGCGCGGCATTCACCTTGGTGGAGCTGCTAGTGGTCATCGCGATCATCGGAATTTTGGTAGCCCTGCTGCTGCCGGCCGTGCAATCCGCTCGCGAAGCGGCGCGGCGCATGCAGTGCGCCAATAACCTCAAGCAAATGGGCCTCGCGTTTCATAATCACCATGCGGCGTTCAACCAGTTTCCTTCAGGGGGTTGGGGCTGGGACTGGATTGGCGAGCCGGATCGAGCCACCGACAAGAATCAGCCAGGCGGTTGGTGCTACAATCTTTTAAGTTATGTCGAGCAAGGAAACCTCCGCGACATGGGCAAAGGAGCGACCGGCACCACCCAGGCACAACTCATCACGCAACGCCTGCAAACGCCGGTGGGAATCTTCAATTGCCCCAGTCGCCGCGCGGCCAAGGCGTATCCTGATAAGCACACTTATAAATGCGCCGCTTCAACTTCTTTGCAGCCCGAGAATAGTGGACGATCCGATTACGCCGTAAATTGCGGTGACCAACAGCGCAACGAGATTTCTCCCGGCCCCGGCAACATTTCCGATGGAGACAGCTCAACTTACGGCTGGACTTCCACCGACCAGGAAACCGGCATCTGTTTCCAACGTAGCGAGATTTCGATTGGTGAAATCAAGGACGGAACCACCAACACCTATTTGGTAGGGGAGAAGTATCTTTCGCCGACTGCATACGCGACCGGCACCGATGCGGCGGACAACGAGAATATGTACGTAGGCTACGATAATGACATCTACCGCTCATCCCACCCGAACCTGGGCTCGCCCATGCAAGACCGTAACGGCATCGCGAATACGTACATTTGGGGCAGCGCCCACTCGAGCGGATTTCAGATGGCCTTATGCGATGGTTCGGTGCGTTCGATCAGCTATAGCATCGACCTTGTGACGCACGCTCGCATGGCGAACCGAAAAGATGGTCAGATCGTCGACCACAGCAAGTTGTAATTTGCCGCCAGCGGCGTTACATCACACGTCGAGTTCGTCGAGTTGATCCAAGAGCCGGTCGAGTTCGTCCTTGGGCTGGGCCGGTTTGTCGGTTTGCCGCTTGGGAATGCCGACGCTCAGGCCGACTGCTTCACGGCCCGTCATCAAGAGTTGCTCATCCCGTTCGAGAGCCGCAATTTCGATCGCGCTCTTCCCTTCGACCGGCGCGCCAAAGAGCGCGGAGAGATCGATCTTCAGGCTTTCTCCCACCGCGGCCGAGCCGGCGATCGTCGGCGTTTTGTGCTGCGGGAAGATGATGGCGTTTTCGGGGCAAACGCGGCTGCACGCTGGACATCCCTTGCGGCAATTGTCTGGCTGCTCGACGAGGATCGTCTCGACGCTATCGACGCCGTAGACGCCGAACAAACAGAAGTCGATGCATTCCATGCAATTGGTGCAACGGCTGTAGTCAATGACCGGATACCAGCGGCGACCTGGTGGCTCTTCGATCCGCTTAAGTTGCGCGGCATCCTGGGCGGCGGCTTCCGCAGCCGTTCCGTTCGTGTTGGCCAGAGGAGCCACGTTTCCCACCGCTGTGTCGTTGGTCGGCGACAGGAACCGCTCCATTTGCTCTTGCTTGGGGCTGCCGCTCACCCAGCCCATCAAGTCGACCACCTGCGTGTTGAGTTCGTTGTAGATCCGTTTGATCTCTTCGAGATATGGCGCCGCATTATTGTGCACGCGCAGGTCCAAACAATAAATCTTGCGTTTGGGCAACTCCCGCTGATCGATGACGCGGTCCTTGGCGTCGAGTTCCTCTGCGCGTTCCACGTCGTCTTCGTCTTCTTCGTCTTCTTCGGACGTCAGCAGCGACACGCCGACTTGCCCGCGCACGCCGTGGCGGTCGAGCGTCCAGCGCGTGGCTCGTTCAAAGAGCCAGCTCGCGACGACTAGATGGCCACTGACCCCTTGCAGCGCCAGCACGCCTGTCCCATCCGCCTGCAGGTCGTACAAGTGGGGAATGACGACGACATCGATGCCGCGCTCCATGAGCAGCGCGGCGACGAGGTTTTCTTCCAGTTCCCGCTTAGCCGGATGCTGGCTTTGGCCTTGCGAGAGAATGACGGTGAGACGGTGAGCCATAATTCTGTGTGCCTGCTACTACTCGTTCATCTGTCCTTTGATCGTCCGCTGCGTGACTTCCCACACGCTGGCCAGGTGTTCAATATACTCTGGCGGCGAGAGGAGCGGGGCGCCGCTGGCCTGCATGGTGAAAAGCCAACCCGCTCCGTAGGTATCGACGTTAATCGACGAGGGGTCGCTGAGCAACTCCTGGTTAAACTGAAGCAACCTGCCGGCGAGCGGCGCGTACAGGTCGCTTTCCGCCTTTTTGCTTTCAATCGCTCCCAACTGCTGCTTCTCGTTCACCACTGCGTCGGGTTCCACGATCCAGTCCAAAAAATACACGTCCTGCAACAACCGCACGGCGTATGCGGAGAAGCCGAAGCGAATCACGTCCCCCTCCGGCAGCGCCCACATGTGATTCTTGGCGTACTGGCGGTCGGTTGGAAAGCTGGCGGCGAAGTTTCCCATCAAAAACACCAGCGCGTCGCTCATGTGTAGCGCACCTGCTGATGTTCCGGTTCAAAAAACGCATGCAGGAGCGCGTCCACGCGCAACATTCCCTGCCGCGTAAGTACGATGCGGTCGCCGGTCAGTTCGACATAGCCGGCGGCGGCGTACTCGTCCCACACGGCTTGCCACTCTGGCACGATCTCCACCTGAAACTTCGCGCGGAAGTATTCCGTCTCGAGATAGCCTTTCTTGAGTTGCAAAATCATCTCGCGGATGAGCGCTTGGTGCGGCGTGGGAACGTATCCGCGCTTCAGGGGCAGTTCGTTCTTTTCCAAGAGCGCGCCGATGTACTCGCCCCATTCGGTGAGGTTTTGATAATGCACGCCGTGGATGTGGCCAAAACTGGCGACGCCGGTGGCCAAGAGATCGCTGCCGCGCCAGAGATTGTCACGATAGCTGAAGTTGACCTTCTCAGGATCCTTGACCAACGTGTAGGCGCTGGAAACGTGATAACCGGCGGCCATGAGCGTGTCATAGGCGTAGTCGAGCCACGCGCGCTTGGTTGGCCAATCGGCGACCGGCGTCTCGATCTGGTTGCCGAGAATATCTTGCGAATAGACCGTGTTATACGGCAGTTCCATCTGGTAGATGGTGACGCTGTCCGGCGAGAGGTCGATTGTCTTTTGGATGTTCTCCTTCCAATTCTCGGTCGTCTCGCCCACCATCCCGCTGATCAGGTCGATGTTCACATTGGCGAACCCGGCGGCTTGAATCCAGTCCCACGCGCGATAGACCTCCGGCGAGAGATGGGCGCGGCCGTTTTCTTCCAGAATGCGGTCACTGAAGTTCTCGACCCCCAGACTCAGTCGCGTGACGCCGAGTTCGCGCAAGGTATGCACCTTTGGCTCTTGCAGCGTGCCTGGCTCGCACTCGAACGTGACCTCTTCCGCCTTGTCCCAGTTGATATTCGCCTTCAGACGATCGACGAGGGAGGTGAGTTGCTTCGCGCTGAGAAACGAAGGCGTGCCGCCGCCGAAATAGACGAAACGAAACGGCCGCTCTCCCATCGCCGGTTGGCTGCTGACGAGTTCGATCTCGCGCGACAGCGCGGCGACGTAGGTTTCGATATCGTCCGCCCGCTTGTCGGTGTAGACGCGGAAATAGCAGAACTTGCACCGTTTGCGGCAGAACGGGATATGCAGATAAAGCCCCAGCGGCACGTCGCCTGGCGGTTGCGCCATTGCCGCGCGCACGTGAGGCAAATACGACTCGTTCCAAACCGAAAACGGCGGATAATTGGAGACGAAGTAACTGCCGACTTCGGTTTTGGTCGCGTCGGTGGCCATGAATCTCCTCAGGGTAAGTCAAACAACGAACGAAAAACTTCTTTCCAACCTAACGCACTCAGGGCCGCGCGCCAAAGCAAAACACCGTCCCCTCGTCGTTGGCGATGACGAGGCGGTTATCCGCAATGCCGGCGCTGCCAGCGAAACCACCGCCGGCCTCATACTGCCAAACTTCTTTCCCGCTCGCCAGGTCCAGCGCGTAGAGTCGCCCATCGGCAGCGCCGAAGAACACGCGCTGATCGACCACCACCGGGGAAGAGTCGATCCGCGAGCGGGCGGTAAATGTCCAAATTACCTTGCCGGTCAGCGGCTCGAACGCGCGCACGGTCTTATCGCGTCCGCCAACAATTACCGCGTCGCTCGTCGCGGCCGGCGAACTGCGAAAGGCTTGCGAGCGGCGCTCGTCCTGCCAGGTCCAAATGGTCTTCGCCTCTTTCCAGTTGATGCCAAAAAACACGCCCCCTTCATTGCCGAAGAAGACCATGTCGCCCCGCGCCGCCGGCGTGGAGCCGGTGGGAGCATCGATCGGAACCGTCGCGGCGGCTTCGCCTTTATCCAAATCCACGATGTGCAGCTTGCCATCGCAGCCAGCGAGAAAAGCGCGATTCGCGACCACCGTCGGTGAACAGCGGATTTGATCGTCGATCGTAAACTTCCAAGCGAGCTTGCCGGTCTTGGCGTTGATCGCATAGAGCGTGGCGTCTTGCGAACCGACGAGGACGTTGTCTTTGTAAAAGTTCGCGCTGGAGTTGATCTCCGCCCCGGTATCGTACGTCCACTTCTCCGCGCCGTCCTGCATGTCGAAGCAATGAAACTTGCCGTCGAGGTCGCCGATGTAGATGTGTCCATCCCGCAGCGCCGGGGAAGCGTTGAAGCCGGTCTCGAGTTTGATTTCCCACCGCTTCGCGCCGGTCTGAAGATCAAGCGCGAGTACGCGGCCATCGAGATCGGCGATATACACGACGCCCTCGGCGATCGCCGGCGTCGCTTCAAACGCGCCGCCAGGAATTTCGTACTTCCATAATAACTCCAGCTTCTTCGGCAGCGGCCCCGGCGACACGCCTGTCGCTTGCGCATCGCCGCGAAAGAGGCTCCAGGCGGGGGCAGCAAGCTGGTCGATCGCCGGCAGCGGCGCGGCGGCAAGAATGAGGAGCGCCGCCGCGACCGTCAGTGATTGGTATTTCATAGTCTCGATCGTTTTCGGAGGGAGCGTCGCGCGGACGGCTGGCCTGGTGCTAGGAAAACACCATTCTATCAAAACGCCCCCTCATAAAGCGATAATAGCTCTTCGGCCTTGACCTCGCGGGGGTTGAATGAGCCGGTCCACTGCTGTGCGGCCTGGGCGGCGAGTTGGGGGAGTTTCTTGCGATCCACGCCACAATCGCTTAGTTTTTGCGGTAATTCGGCATGGTGGATGAGCGCCGCGACGTACCGCGCCAAACCGTCTGGTCCGCGCTCAAAACTAGGAAAGCCGTTGATGCCGTGCAGGCTATCGGACAGTTCGTGATACCAGTTGGGGAAATGCTCGCCGTTGAAGCGGATGACGTGGGGGAGCATGAGGCCAATCGCCTGCCCGTGTACGATGCCGTATTCGGCGGTGAGCGGGTTGGCGAGCGCATGCGCGGCGCCGAGCATCGAGTTTTCAATCGCCAGCCCCGCGAAGCAGGCGCCGAGTTGCATGGCGCCGCGGGCTTCTAAATCACTGGGATGATCCAGGACGCGCGTGAAGTTATCTGCCAGTAGTCGCCAGGCTTCGCGACTGAAGGCGAGCGAGATTGGATTGCGGGGCTTGGTGACATAAGTCTCCAGCGCGTGGGCAATGGCGTCGATACCGGTCAGCGCGGTCACGCGCCGCGGTTGTGTGACGGTAAGCGTCGGATCCAAAAGCGCGATACGGCACGCCGCCTTCTTATCGCCACAGGCCATTTTAATGTGGGTCTCGGCGTCGCTGATGAGGGCGAACGACTGGGCCTCGCTGCCGGTGCCGGCCGTGGTGGGAATGGCGATCATCGGGAGCATGGGGCGGAGCGCTTTGCCTACGCCCCAGTAATCCTGCATTCGCCCGCCGTTGGTGTAGAGAAAGTTGATCCCCTTGGCGCAGTCCATCGAACGTCCGCCGCCGAGCCCGATGAGGAGTTCGGGGTCGTGCCGTTTCGCGAGCTTCACGCCGCGATCGATATCGTCGGTGGTCGGGTTTTCGTGGAAATCCGAGAAGACATGCGCCGCGATATTCGCCTTGGCGAGCGCGTCGAGAGCGCGCTGCGTATGCCCCGCGGCGACAATGCCGGGGTCGCTCACCACCAGCGCGCGGCGCGCCCCCAGTTCGCCAGCGAGTTCGCCGAACGAATAGATTTTTCCGGGACCGAAGACGATCCTGGTGCGGGGTTGATAATCAAACGCAGTCATAGGTCGTGGTTACTTTAACCCCAACTTTGCCATTCGCTCTTCGCTCATTTGGTACGCGCGGCCGCGGAAGAGGAAGTCGATGATGCTTCCCTCGTGCGGTTGCAGCCAGTTGAGGCGAGTGGTGGGGATCGGGCCGATGTTCAAGCGGTCGATGTGGACGCAGTCGCTTAGTTGGCGAATCCATGCTTCATCTTCCGTAATCGCCGTCCCGACCAGTGTGTAACCGATCTTGTCGATCATCTGCGCTTGCGGGCATTCGACGACGGTCGAGAAGGGGAACATGTACTCCTTCGACGCCACGGCATTGGCCGGCGACGAGCAATGGATGATCGTCGGGCGGAGGTACGCACAATTTTCCTTCTCGACCAGGCGCGACCCGAACTTCTCGGTGGCATGCGTGACGCCATTTTCCTTAAGGTCGGCTTCGATCATCCCCCACACCGCTTTCGCCATGCCCGGCACGGTGAACGCGGCCAGGCCGGCGTTGGGGTCTTGCGGCGGGAGGGCTTCCGCAGGACCGACCCGCTCCGCGATGGCGGCGGCGATTTCTTTCGTGTGCCGCGAAGCCCAGATGCCAGAGCAGTTGATACAACCGCGGCCGCTGTTGATATAGATGCTCTCGACCATAATGTCGAGATACTTCTCCCAATCGTCGACCACGTCATCGCCTAGCAAGATCTTCGAGAAGCCAGGGCCGTGCGCTTGCACGCGATGGTCTCCCCGGTAGCGCTCGACCGTAGGCGTGCCGCCGAAGATCATCGAACGATCGCACGCGGCGAGCACGGCGGCGCCGGCTTCCGCGCCGCCGGGGTAAATCGCAAACGCTTCCTTGGGAATGCCGGCTTGCATGAACGCGGAGGCGATGCGGTACGGCGTCCAGGGTTCTTGTGGGCCAGGCTTGAGCACCAGGCCGATCTGCAGCGGAATGGCTGGGAGCCAAAGCGTGTGTACGCCGGGACTATTTGAAGGCAACACCGCCGCGAGGACCGGCGACTGGGCTTGATAGCTGACAACGACGCCGCGATTCTCGATGCCGTAGCCTCGACTGAGAATGTTGATATCCAGCCCGCGCGTGAGGCAGTCCAGGATTTTGTTCATGTTCGTAAGCACGAACGAATTCTTCGCCATGTTCCCTTTGCACATATGCTCAGGCAGGCCGGTGCTCGCCGATTGTTGATGCGCGAAGTCGTCCGGCGTTTGCGTGCCGTTGCCGAGCGGCAGTTCGGCGTTGAGATACAGATCCGCCGCCTTGGTGATCATTTCGAGCAACTGGGCCGGGGGAATCTCGCGGAGTGCATCGCGGGCCTGCTGGGCCTTGCGCACGTCGCGCTGAATGATGCCCCCGTTGGCCTGACTCACCTTGGCGATCGGCTCGCCGGTGATGAAGTGCTTGACCTCGTCCTTTTCGAGGGAATCGTACGGCTGACCAAAACGAAGTACAGGAATTTCAAGCACGAGGAACTCCAATCCATAAGCGGCTCGATGGAGCCAGTGTGGTTGATGAATTTGCTTAGCGGCCGGTTCTTAACAATTCTTCCGCCCAGGCCACGTCGCCCTCACGGAGCGGCGTTGGCGGCGGTTGTGTGTAATCTATCTCGCGGTGGTACTGGGCTTCGTCATAGGTGCGATCTAAACACGTTTGCAATTCCACGCCCACATCGCCATCCTCGGCCAGCAATGGAATGGGGATTCGCGGGAGCGGATCGCGCACCGAGAACTCCCACTTCCCGGCTTGCGGCAGTTCGGCCGCGCGGCACACCAGCACCGAATAGTCCGCGCTGTGCTCCGAATCGACCGCAACCGGCATCGGCGAGCCGGAGCGGAGCAAGTCGATTTCCACGAGGTTCGTTCCCGACGCGAGGTAGTCGAGTCGCTTGGTGAGGTACGTCTCCCGTTCCGATCCCGGATGTTTATTCGACGGACTCAACAGCTCGACAACCGTGACCACTTTATTCTCCTGCACATCCACAATTTTCAAATACACTTGCCCCTCGCGGCGCAGCGCTGGGAGCAGCACCGTGAGTGGGGCGAGGATCGTGCTGACGCCTGCGCTCGGCGCTGCCGATTCTGTTTGCTCGGTCACGAGCACGTCCGGTCGCACGCGCCGCGAACGCTCCTCGGCGTCGGGCTCGTGAATCCAGACATGCCGCTCGACATGCGCGGCGTAGCGGGCAGGCAAGCGCTGCGCAATCTCCTTTCGCAGGGCGACGAGAAACGTGGTATGGAAGTCAGACCACAGATGCGGCGACTCCAAATACGGATCCATGCCTGGAAACGGACTGCTCATAACATCTCGCACGCAGGGCGAATTGCGGTTAATACACGCCCACCGTCGTCGCCGAGGCGGTCGCGTGGTACGGCCGGACGCCGCTGACGCCGTCCCACGGATATTTGGCGTACGGTAGTTCGCGCTCCCCTTCGTCACGCTCCAAAAAGCCGGGGACGAAGAACTCTTTGGTGAGCGTCGTCAGCTTCACGCGACCGGTCGCGCCGTAATCCACCACCTGGTTGGGATCATCGAAGTCGACGACTTCCAGCACCGCGCGCGGTTCGGGGGCGTAGTACGAAATTTTGTACCCGTCGGCGGCCGTCACCGGCTTACTGGCGGCAAGGCCCATCAGCGTGTTGCCGTAGGTAGGCGTCATGTAGATGCCGCTGACTTCCGGCGGGCCACCGAAATACTCTTCCACACAGAATCGCGTCCACTGCGGCGTGAACTCGGTCCCGCCGGAGAAGATGCCGGTGATGCCGGTATCCTTAAACGACTTGCCCTGCTTTTCGAGTTCCAGGCAGAGCGACTCAATCAGCTTCGGCGTGCCGAACATGCACTTGATATCGTGCCCGGCGGAGAGGATCGTCAACGCCTGATCGATGCAATGCTGCTTGTACGCTTCGAGATGCTCCATCCAACCTTTCTTGATGAGCTTGACGACCCACCGCGGATCAAGGTCGATGCAGAACGAAATGCCGCCTCGATATTGAGCCAGGTGCTCCACCGCCAAGCGCAAGCGGCGGGGACCGCTGGGACCGAGCATGAGCCAGTTGGCGCCTTTGGGGAAGTACTCGTCGGGCAGCGTATGGCTGAAGTTTTCGTAGTCGATGCGGAAGTCGTCGATCACGACGCGGCTTTTGGGAACGCCGGTCGTGCCGCCTGTCTCGAAGATATACGTCGGGCTTTGCTCGTATGCCTTAGGAACCCAACGCCGCGCCGGACCGCCGCGGAGCCAATCGTCCTCGAATAGCGGGAACTTGCGCAGGTCTTCGAAGCACTTGACTTCTGTCAGCGGGTCGAAGTTCAAGCCGGCTTTCTGCTCCAGCCAGAACGGGCAACCGGTGGATTCGTGAAAGTGCCACTGCACCAATTCCACGGTATGGGCATCCAGTTTTTCGCGAGCGGCTTTCGTGCGGGACTGCATTTCATCAGCCGACAGTGTCTCAACAGCGACCATCGAGTGACCTCAAAGCGGATTACGAGAGGGGGGGATAAAAGGCGGGTCAAGAGGGGGAGCGTTTAACCTCTTGAAAATAACGGATAGAGCGGTGAAATACAACCTGCGAGAAGCAAAGTAGCAGCCGCTGTCCGACTGCCGTCCGCCAACGCTTCGACCGCACGGATGGGCTATGTGGATGCGCTACTCGCGGTGCTCGCGGACGGCACACGGGAGTCTGCCGGCTGCTTTAACGGCTACGTTAATGACTCAATCCACCCGATCAGTCGACGCCCCAGTTCCGCCTGATGACCGCTGTAGATGTGGTCCGCTCCTGGCACGACTTCGATGCGTATGGGGGCTTCGATATTGGGGAGCGCGTGGATGGCGTCAGGCAAACCATGAAATGCGGCGGAACTAGGCTCGAGTTCGAGGCTGCCATAGGTGAAGAGGATCGGCTGGGACACACGGTGCAGGAAGCGGCAGAAGTTGTAGCGCTCGTGCGGGCCATATTTATCCAGGTAGCCACTCGCGGTCATGAACAGCGGCATCGGAAACGTGGCGAGAAATAAAGCTTCCGGACGGCGCGCTTGTATATGCTGCTCGGCTGTGGCGATCGATTCGAAGAATTTGTCGTTGTCCGAACCGCGGCCAAAGGCGGCGTAGGAGAGTCGGGGCGGACTCAGCGCGGCGACGCCGATCACCGCTCGAAGCGGTTCATAAGCCAGACCGTACAGGGCCTTGATCGCCCCCAAACTATGGCCCACCAGCAGCACTCGCTGATAATCTCGCTCGCGAGCCCACTCGAGCCAGCCGAGCAAATCCAGGCGGCACTCGTCCACAATTTCAAACGCCGCCCCTTGCCAGCGCCGCCCGGCGTGCGACGTCACGGCGCAAATGCTGTCGTGACCGCGAGTATTCACGCGCAGTGCCGCGATGCCTCGTTGCGTCAGCGGCGCGACGAGGCTTTCGATGAGTTGCGAGCCATAGAAGTTGCTCGCGACCCCAGGCAGGCAAATCGCCAGGTCGGCCGGCGGCGAGAGGGCAACTTCCGCCGGCGCGTGCAACGCTCCATCCAGCCTTACGCCGTCAGGCGTCGTCGTGCGGACCAGTTCAACGAACATGCGATCGATCCGTGCAAGCAGGTGACTTTACTTCCTTCGCTTCTCGACCCTCTACACCCCGACCGCAATCTGTTCGCCGACACGCCAGGCCGCCGGATTAGCGTGGTCGCGCTCGATGCGGCGGTAGAGCGTGTCGCGCTCAATCGGTTCGCGGCCTGCTTCGGCAATCAACCGCTTGATCTGTTCGACAGTGAGCAGTTCCGGCGTCGTTGCGCCGGCGTCATGATAGATCAGTTCGTGCCGCACCGTGCCATCGATGTCGTCCGCCCCATAACTGAGCGCCGTTTGCGCCGTGCCAATGCCGAGCATGATCCAGTACGCCTTGATGTGGGGGATGTTGTCCAACATCAGCCGGCTGATGGCCATCGTGCGGAGATCCATCAGCGCGGAGGGCTTCTTGATGTGCGACAGCCCGGTGTTGTCCGGATGAAACGCCAGGGGGATGAACGTCTGAAAGCCGCCGGTCTCGTCTTGCAGTTCGCGCAAGCGGCAGAGGTGGTCGATGCGATGGAAGTCGCGCTCGACATGCCCATAGAGCATCGTGCAGTTCGTCTTCAGGCCAAGTTGATGCGCCGTGCGATGGATTTCGATCCACTTGCTCGCGTCCGATTTGTGTTCGCAAATTTGATTGCGGACTTCGGGATGAAAAATCTCGGCGCCGCCGCCAGGCATCGAGCCGAGTCCGGCGTCGATGAGATCTTCGAGGATCTCGCGAACGGATTTCTTCGTGAGGAACTCAAACCAGTTGATTTCGACACCGGTCCAGGCTTTGAGGTGCAAGTGGGGAAAGGCCGTGTGTAGAATGCGGACGAGATGCACGTACCAGTCGTATTTCAACTGGTGGTGCAAGCCGCCGACGATGTGCAACTCCGTGCAGCCGTTGTCGATCGCCTCTTGTCCGCGGGCAATGATTTGCTCGTCGCTCATCACGTAGCCGCGCTCGTCGCGCAAGTCGCTACGAAACGCGCAAAACGTGCAGCGATAGACGCAGATGTTGGTTGCGTTGAGGTGCGTGTTGATGTTGAAGTAGCCAGCATTGCCGTTGACGCGCTCGCGGACGATGTTGGCCAGCGCGCCGACATCGTTTAACGGCGCGCTATTCTGGTAGAGCGCGACGCCGTCCTCGAACGAAAGCCGCTCTCCGGCTTCGACCTTGTCGCGAATGGTTTTGAGCCGTGGGGCGATGGAATGGAGCATGGCAGGGTGGATTTATGAGGGAGGATTTCGGATTTCAACTTTGTGTTATGTCAACAAATCTAACGTAACAACCGCAAATAGTCCCAGGCTCACCACCGCGTTGACCTGAAAAAATGCCAGATTCACGCGTGTGAGGTCGTCGGGACGGACGAGCCAGTGCTCATACGCAAGCAAGATGGCGACCGCAGTGATGCCGAGCCGGTAGATCCAGCCTAACGAAAGCTGCGGGCAGGCCAATGGGAGCGCGATCAACACGCCGATCATCGCCAGGTGGCACAGCGCCGCCAAACGGAGCGCGCCGCCAATGCCGAAGCGGGCCGGAATGCTCCGGAGTTTGGCTCTAACGTCGTACTCATAGTCCTGACAGGCGTAAATAATATCGAAGCCGGAGACCCACAGCAGCACGTTCAGCCCCAGCAGCACCGCCGGGAGGATGTCCCAGGGGTGCATGGAGAGGTACTGACCACGGAGGGCGATCCAGGTGCAGATCGGGGCGAGCATCAGCGCCGCCCCCAGCCAAAAGTGGGCCAGCGACGTGAACCGCTTGGTGAGACTATATGCCAAGAGGAACAGCAGCACTGGCGTCGCTAACTGAAGCGGGAGCTTGTTCGGCAAAAACAGCAGCGTTCCTAAATAGAAGATTGCGGCCGAGACCAGCGTGAACACGACGACGCTCGTCACCGAGAGGATGCCGGCCGGCAAGTGCCGCCCTTGGGTGCGCGGGTTCTTGGCGTCGAGCTTGCGATCGACCAGGCGGTTGAACGCCATCGCGGCGCTCCGCGCGCCGACCATACAGATCAAGAGGCCTGCCAAGTGCTGCCAGCGAAAACCGCCGATGTAGCCTTCCGGCGGGGGCGTGGTCCACGCCATCACCGCCGCCAACATCGCAAACGGCAGGGCGAAGATCGTATGGCTGAAGCGAATCATCTCTAAGAGATGCCGGACGCGATTAAACATCGGCGCCTCCTTCCGTCGCCTGCCAACGCTGCACCAGCTGATGCTCGACTCCAAGCTGATCCAGGACGCGCGCCACAATAAAATCCACCAAATCCTGTAACGACTTCACGCCGTGATACCAGCCCGGCATGGCCGGCAATACCACCGCGCCAACTTCCGCGGCGCGGGCCATGTTTTGCAACTGCACGACCGAGAGCGGCGTCTCGCGCGGCACAAGCACGAGTTTGCGCCGCTCCTTGAGATGCACATCCGCCGCGCGGTGAATGAGGTTGTCCCCGGTCCCCTGCACGACGCCAGCGAGCGTGCTGCCGCTGCACGGGCAAATCACCATCCCGCTCGTGAGGAACGAACCACTCGCAATCGGCGTCATGAAGTCCGCCACGTGATGATACGTCACTTGCCCGAGTTTGGGGAAGTTGTGTAAACGCCGTACGTCGAGCAACTTTGAATCGCGTGGTTGATCGGCGGCGCTGAGCCGCAGGCTTTCCAACTGAAACTTTTCCAAACTCACGTCCAGATCCAGTTCCTGCTTGAGCACCACCTTGCCCGAAGGGCTGATTGTCAGATGCACGTCCCACCCGGCGCAGAGCAGCACTTCCAGCAATCGCTGAGCGTAAATCACGCCGCTGGCGCCGGTAATGGCAAGGACAAGGGGATGCATGGTTCTCTCTATCATTTTCGGCGTGGCGGTCTGCGGTATGTGCGTTGGGGCGCATTGTCGAGCCGGTGGCAGAGGTAAAATATCCCTCCGATCACCGCGCCGCCGACGACCAGGCCAGCGAACACGGCGAAGAAGATCGATTCAAAACCCCACGCTCCCACTACGCCGGTGCAAGTCACGTACATCGCGACGACGCCTGCGGGGAACGCCAGAACCCCCAGCGTCACACCCATCACCACGGCCAGCGCCGAGGGACGCCGCGGCGTGGGATCGTGTTGCAGAGGCGACTGGTAAGGGTTGTCTTCCGGCATTGTCAACGTACTTTTCGTCCTCCGGCTAATCCCAACGACTAATAAACCGAGCGACGAGATACATCGCCACGGGCAAGGTAATGAAGCTAACGACGAAGCCAAGCGAGAATCCCTGTGCGATGCTCCAGTTCCACCCGAGCCATCCATTCAATACGGTGCCGGACGCTATGCAAGCGGTAAAACCGGCGATCGCGGCGGCTGGAAGAGTCAGCAGAAACAAGAAAACAATCGCGCAGCCTCGTGCAAAGTTTAGGACAGGCGACTCGTCCTGGGCACATCTTTTATCCTCGTCGATACTTGGAGACTGGTAAGGATTGGGGTCCGGCATATCTTTTCAAGCCCAGCGAATCTCACTTCACCCCCACGTACAACGTCGCGATCCCAAACGTCAGCGGATAAAACTTCACGTCGTGCAAGCCGGCGGCTTCCATCCGCGCGACCAGCGCTCCATATTGTGGGAACTGACCGACACTCTCCGGCAGGTAGTTGTAGGCGTCCTTATCGTTCCGCGCCAGGAACTGCCCGATGAGCGGCAGCACATTGCGGAAGTACAGGCCATAGCCCAGTTTGAACGGTTGATAACGCGGCGTGGTGAATTCCAGCACGGCGACCTTCCCAGCGGGGGCGGCGACCCGCGTCATCTCCCGCAGACCGAGGGCGGTGTCGGCGACGTTCCGCAAGCCGAAAGCGACGGAGACGATCTGAAATTCGTGGTCTTCGAACGGGAGTTGCTGGGTATCCGCTTCGACGAATTCGATGTTTTGCAGTTTGCGGCGGGCCTTTTTTTCCTCGGCGACGTCCAGCATCGGGCGGCAAAAATCGGCCCCGACGACGCGCGTCTCGCCGCGCGTGTAGGCATGAAAGGCCAGCGCCAAGTCACCGGTGCCGGTGCAGAGGTCGAGAATCGGTTCGCTGCGGTTGGGACGCAGTTTACGAACTGTCCACCAACGCCAGTAGCGGTCGATGTTCATCGACAGCAAATGGTTCAGGCGGTCGTACTTCGGCGCGATCTGCCCGAACATTTCCCGCACGCGGGTGTCTGATTTATCGACCACAGTAGACATCGGGGGTAGGACAGGCTGCTCGCCTGTCATCTGGTGGTGTTTTTCTGAGCTTTAGCCGTTACAAAAATTCGCAATTTTGGCTAATACAGGCTGGCAGTCAGGCTTGCAAAATTTGCTCTCACGCTCTTAACCGCTCGCCACTACAATACCTTAACCGATCTCACGACGTCAGATGCCAGCCACTCCTTCGAGGTGTCCCACGACGACGCTCCTCGCCGCCCCGCCTGTACCGATTGTCAGCGAAGTTGCACTCTCGCCCCAGACGCGCCACGACCTGGCGGCGAGCGTGCGGGATGCTGCGTCGTTTAGTGTGATGGTCGGCGTTGGCGAGACCTATATCGCGGCGTTCGCGGTCGCGCTGGGGACCGGCGGCATCGCCACGGGGCTCATCACCACCTTGCCAGCACTGGCCGGGGCACTCCTGCAACTCATCACGCCGCACGTCATCCGCCGGCTAGGTTCGCATCGCATCTGGGTGGTGGGTTGTGCAGTGGTGCAAGCGTGTGCGCTGCTCATGCTGCCGCTGGCGATATTACTCGGCGGCTGGAGCGCGGTGCTGATCTACGCCGCCGCGACGCTCTACTGGGCCGCGGGGCAGGCAGGCAATCCGGCGTGGAACACGTGGATTGAAGACGTCGTGCCGTTACACGTTCGCACCCGGTTCTTCG
>CAUJKE010000270.1 GCA_963205385.1 Planctomycetota bacterium
TCAAGTCCGTGGCCTTTTGCGTCTTGGGAAAGGCGATGCAATCGCGGATGTTGTCGAGCCCGCCGAAGAGCATCACACAACGATCGATCCCCAGCGCGATGCCGCCGTGCGGCGGAGCGCCGTATTGCAGCGCATCGAGCAGAAAGCCAAACCGCTCCCTGGCGGTCGCGGGATCGATTCCCAGCAGGCCAAAAATCTTGGATTGCCGCGCACTATCGTGAATCCGAATCGTGCCGCCGCCAGCTTCGTAGCCGTTGATGACCAGGTCATACGCTTGCGCCCGCGCTGCTTTGGGGTCGCTGTCCAACAGCGGCAGGTCTTGATCTCGCGGGGCGGTGAACGGATGGTGCATCGCCACCCAGCGGTTCTCTTCCGCATCCCAGTCGAACATCGGGAACTCGGTGATCCACGAAAAGTGCATGGCGTGTGGGTCGTACAGCTTCAGGTCGATCCCCAATCGCTTGCGCACCTGGTAGAGCGCCTTGCAGGAAACTTCCCAACTATCGGCAACGAAGAACAAGATGTCGCCTGGCTCAGCGGCAAAACGTGCCTTGAACCTGGCGAGCAACTCCTCGGTGAAGTTCTTGGCGATGGGGGACCAGAGCTTGCCATCGGGTTCCACGCGGAACCAGGCCAGCCCCTTGGCGCCGAACTCTTTGGCAATCGCTTCGAGTTCATCGATTTTCTTGCGGGAATAAACCGTCGGCGCATTCTCCTTGGCCGCTCCTTTGGCGCACAGCCCGCGGACAACTCCACCGCCATCGGCCGTGCCGCGGAAGACGCGAAACTCCGCTTCTTTCGCAAGATCGGTGCAATCGACGATCTCGAGCCCAAACCGCAAGTCCGGCGCGTCGTGGCCAAACCGCCGCATCGCTTCGTCGTACGTCATTCGCGGCAACGGCAGTTGGATGTCCAGGTTGAGAATCGACTTCGCCAATTGCTGCATCAGCCCGTCGATCATGCCGATGACGTCGTCCATATCCACGAACGACATTTCGAGGTCGAGTTGGGTGAACTCTGGCTGGCGATCCGCCCGCAGGTCTTCATCGCGAAAACAGCGGGCGACTTGAATGTAACGGTCGTAGCCGGCGACCATCAGGATCTGCTTGTAGAGCTGCGGCGATTGCGGCAGCGCGTAGAACTTGCCGTTCTGCACGCGACTGGGAACGAGATAGTCCCGCGCTCCTTCCGGCGTGCTGCGGCCCAGGATCGGCGTCTCGACGTCGATGAAGTCCTGCGCTTCGAAATAGTCCCGCATCGCCTTGATGATGCGGCTGCGGAGGATGAGCGTCGCTTGCATCTCCTCGCGGCGGAGGTCGAGATAGCGGTACTTCAGGCGCAGATCCTCGCTCGGCAGATCTTCCATGCTCGGGGCGATGGGGGGATTGTTCCCTTTGTTCAGGAGTTCCAGCCTGGTGCAGCGAATTTCCACCTCGCCGGTGCTCAGCTTGGTGTTGGTCGTTCCGGCCGGACGCTTAGCGACCGCGCCGCTCGCGCGGATCACGTCCTCGCGGCGGAGTTTGCCAGCGAATTCGAGAACCTCGGCCCCGCTCTCCGGCGCAATGGCGATCTGCGTCTTGCCATAGCGGTCGCGAAGGTCGATGAAGATCGCGCCGCCGAGGTCGCGGACCGTATCAACCCAGCCACAGAGGGATGCTTCTTCGCCAACGTGTTCGGCGCGCAACTGGCCGCAGTGATGGGTGCGTAACAAGGGTCCGGTTCCTGGGTTAGGTCAATGGTCGGGGCGTGGTGGCGAGAAAGAGTCGCGTATTGTAGTTCCCCTCGCTTTGGGCGCGAAGAACAGTCCCGCGGGAAGAATACGGCATTCCGCAAGCAAGATTTTGCGAAAAATTATTGACGGTTTCGCCTGGCGCGGGGTACGATCCACAGCTTGTTGGACTGCCACACTTCAGGCCACCGGTTACGAGAGGCTTTGGAATGCGCTCGCGTTCTGGATTTACGCTCGTTGAATTGCTCGTCGTGATCGCGATCATTGGAATCCTGGTCGCCCTCCTCTTACCTGCGGTGCAGTCTGCCCGCGAGGCGGCGCGGCGCACCCAGTGCACCAACAATCTCAAGCAAATCTCGCTCGCTCTCTTGGTCTACGAGCAAGCCCAGGGGCTGTTTCCGCCAGGGCGGATGGGCTGCGATTGCTGGGATGCGGACGTTTGCAAAGGAAACAAGGACTCGCAGCGACCAGGAACTAGCGCTCTGGCGATGATCTTGCCGCAGATCGAACAGCAGGCCCTCTACGATCAGCTCGGGTGGCAAAAAGGAGCCGTCTATCCGGCCGACTGCAACGACAGCACCGAGAACGGCTGGAACACCGGCCTGGCGGAATACCTCAAGACGCGCATTAGTTCCTACCGCTGCCCCAGCGATAATTCCCCGCCACTGAGTGAATCCGGCACGGCGGCCGTGGGGAGCTACGCGCTCAATCATGGCTCGCGCGGGCCCAGCTTCGGCATCGACCAGGTCAAGGTGAAGCACTACAACACCGGCGTGTTTCTCTATCGGGGCGAAATCAGCCTCGCCCACCTGCGCGACGGTGCCAGCAACACCATGCTCGCAGGCGAGGTCGTGGAAGGGGACAAAGCCGATTCCTCCAACCGCTGGCTCATCGGCTCGCGGCATACCGATACGCTGCGCACTACGGACAACCCGCTCAACACGCCGCCTACCAAAGGCGTTACCGTCGATTTGTATAACAACAAGGTCAATGGCGCGTTCGGCAGCCGGCACAGCGGCGGGGCTCATTTCTCCTTCGGCGACGGGCGAGTAACTTTCGTCAGCGATAACATCAACCTGACGCTCTACCGCGCCCTCTCGACACGCGACCAAGGCGAAATCGTGCAGACCCCGTAGTGCAATCGCAGGCCGGCGTCGGTTACCAGCTTCTCAACTCACGAGACTTCGTCTCGCAAGGCCCGGCAACGAAACGCACATTCGCTACGCACTGACAAACGGATTCGTGCGTTTCTCCATGCCAATCGTGGTCGGTGGCCCGTGGCCTGGCAGCACTTGCGTATCATCCGGCAGGGTATAGAGCTTGGTGCGAATTGACGCCGCGAGCTCCTCGAAACTGCCATCGGGAAAATCCGAGCGGCCGATGCTCCCTTGGAACAGCACATCCCCTCCAAAGACCACCCAGGGCGTCGGCTCCTTCCACACAAAGACAATATGCCCAGCGCTATGCCCCGGCGTCTCGAGCACGTCGAGTTCGATTCCGGCCAACGAGACCTTGTCCCCTTCACGGAGGAGGCGATCGGCCGGCGGACTCGTAATCGGCAATCCATATTGAGCCGACAAATTGCCGTTCGGATCGGTCAACTTCGCGGCATCCCCCGCCCCGATCATCAGCGGCGCCTCAGGCCATTCAGACTTCAGCGCCCCATTGCCGGCAATGTGGTCGGCGTGGCCGTGCGTATTTAAGATGGCCGCTGGAAACAACTTGCGACGCCGTAGATAGTCGGAAATCTCCCCCGGATCGAGGCCGGGATCAAAGATCAGGCAATCGCTACGGCCTTCAAGATGGGCAATGTAGCAATTCTCCGCGAACATTCGCGATTCCACAACGCCGATTTCATAGCGAATCTGCATGGGAAAGTATCTCCTCAAAGCGATCCGATTGGGGTACACTGCGTAACAATGACGGTTGGGCAAGCCGTTGGGCTTGTTCCGAGAATTGTAATACTTGCCGACGCACCGTGGCGAAGAGTACAGCAAGGGATTGCCAGCGGCGCGCGCTGGATTCGCGGCTGAACTGCGGTGCGAACCGTAAGTTGAATCGCATCAATGACTTTCGGCTAGGGCCCTACGTTTTTTTGAGAATGAGGACTGCTCGGCGCGATTGTTGCACTCCAGGAAACAGGCCAATACAACGTTCAAGGATGAAGAGTTGTCCGCTGCCGAAAGCGCGCCAGGCGTGGCGGAAGGTCTTCTCCTCAATGAAGGAGCATGCTCGATGATACGAGCTCAAATAGAGCGCCGGCGGTTTCTCGGTGGATTATTCTGCACCGGTTCTCTGCTCGCGGCCAGCGTCGCATTTGGCCAACAACCGCGCCAGCAACTGCGGGAGCCTGTCTTCCGCGTCGCCGGTAATCAAGCCGCGGAGGCAGCGCATCCGCTCGATCCCGCCATCGACATTGCGACTCACGCGTTGGAGCAGATCCATTCCAGCATCGCCGACTACACCTGCACGCTCGTGAAGCGTGAGCGGGTGAAAGGGGTGCTGAACGATCACGAGTACATGTTCGCCAAGGTTCGCAACGGCAAAGTGCAAGACGGCAAAGTTACGACGAAATTCGCCGTGTACCTCTACTTCCTCAAGCCTGAGGCGGTCAAAGGGCGGGAAGTCCTCTACATCGAAGGGGATAATAACGGCAAGCTGATTGCGAAAGAGGGGGGGCTTCGCGGCAAGGTCATTCCTTCCGTGTGGCTCAACCCGGATTCGCCGCTGGCGATGAACGGCAATCTCTACCCGATCACGGACATCGGCCTCGAGAATTTAGTCGTCAAACTCATCGAGCGCGCCGAGCGCGAGAAGAAAGCTGGCGGCGAGTGCGAGGTTCAGTTCATGAAAGGCGCGAAGATCAACGGCCGCGTCTGCACGTTGCTCCAGGTCAAGCATCCGGTGGAGCGCCCGCAGTTCGATTTCCACCTGGCGCAAATCTTCATCGACGACGAATATCAACTCCCGATCCGCTACGCCGCGTACGGCTGGCCGGATAAGGAAGGTGGCCAACCGCAACTGCTGGAAGAGTACACCTATCTCAATCTCAAACTGAATGTCGGCCTGGGCGAAGGCGAATTCGACCCCAACAACCCGAACTACAAGTTCCACTAACTCGCCACAACTGGCCGTTTGCAAAACACCCTCAAGACCTCGCGGACACCTGTTGTCCGCGAGGTCTTGGTCGTTATGCAGCCCTGCATCGTCCGGGCAGCCCGCGGCGTCAGCGTGGGAATGCCCCTACGGCGTGAGTTGGCGAGGCGCGAATTGGTGATCCTTGTTGAACAGGCGCAAGAAGCTGAGCATCACGATCACCACCGTCCCGAGCGCCGTGGCCGAGGCGATGAGGAACATGATCACAATTTGATATTTCACCGCTTCGATGGGATCCATGCCGGAGATGAGTTGCCCGGTCATCATGCCAGGCAAACTCACGACGCCGACGACTAGCATCGAGTTGATGATGGGAATCATGCCGGTGCGGACCGCGTGCTGGGCCGGTTCGCGCGCGGCTTCCCAACGGGTCGCGCCGAGCGCGAGTTGCGTCTCGACTTGCTCGCGGCGCGTTACTAGCGATTCCGTGAACGTGCTGAGCCCGACGGAAACGCCGTTGAGTGTGTTGCCGAGCACCATTCCCAACAGCGGAATCGCATATTGCGGTTGATACCATTTCTCGATCCCCTGCAACACGACAAACAGCGCGAAGGCGGTGACGAGCCAGGCGCTCGCCCAGATCGAAATCACCGTGTTGAGCCACATGCCGGGATATCGTCTTTCATTGCGACTCGCCGCCGTCACGCCAGCGATCAGCGTCATCAGCGTCGCCAGACTCAGCACGACATACCACCGATCGAGACGAAAGACCCATTCCAGCACAAGCCCCACGAGCAGCAATTGCACCACGGTGCGCATGCTTGCCCAGAGGAGCGAACGTTCTAGTCCCAGGCGCAGCGCAACGGAAATCGCACCGTTGATGACAATCAACAGCGCAGCCAGCGCGACCTGTGTGTACGTAAGTTCGACGTAGTTCATGTCAGCTTCCCTCGCTCAAGACGCCTGCGCGCATTTGCATCCATCGGCTGGCGACGCGCTGGGCTTGCGCGCGGTCATGGGTCACCCACACGGCGGCGCGCTGCGTCGGTTGCTCGCTGAGATAGGTCTCGATCAAGCTCTCCACGGCCGCGGTCGATTGCGCATCGAGCGCCGCGGTTGGCTCATCGAGCAGCAGCACATGGGGAGCGAGCTGCATCGCCCGCAGGAGCGCGACGATCTGCGCTTCGCCGCCGGAGAGATCGCGCTGTTGCGATTCGAGAAACGATTCCCCGCGTCCCACGAGCGCCAAGCGGGCGATGATCGCGGCGCGATCGAAGACCTTATCGCGGTGCAAGCGCAAGCCAAACGGCTGGCGGAGAATCTCCTCGACGCTCCCCTCGATCAGCGCAGGCCGCTGATGCAGGTACATCACGCAGCCACGAAAGCGCGGCGCCTCGGGCCCGTGGATTTCGCGCCCTTGCCAGAGAAGTTTTCCGGAATCGATGGGGTCCAAGAAGGCCAGCGCGCGCAACAGCAGCGACTTCCCGCTGCCGGTTGCCCCGACCACGGCCACACGGTCGCGCGCATGAATCTCGAGCGACACGCCGGTCAGCAACACCTGGTCGCCATCGCGGCGGGCCAATTCAACCGCGGCCAAGAGCGGCGGCGATGGCGACGCGCCGCGGTGAGGTTCAGTAAAGTCGGCCACGCGAGTTCCTCAGTTCCAGTTCGTTGCGAGCCATCGTACTGCCGCGCACTCGGCGAAGAAAGTAGCAGACAGGCTTCGACGGCCGTTCGTGGAAACTGCGCATCGACGCCCCGGTTGAAATACCCCACGGATGGCACACGGGAGTCTGCGTGCTACTTTTGCCTGGCGCTTGAAAAGCACCACGCCGGAGAATAGGTTCTAATACAGTCCGCTCCTCGCCGTCTCCTGCCCCCCTTCCCACATTCGAGCCCGCCATGCCGCGTTGCCTCCTGCTCATCTTGCTCGCACCTGTGCTGTGGAGTGCCCCGTCGCTCGCAGCGGCCCAAGCACTCGACGAACAGCTCCTCGCCGAGCCGCCTGCGCAACTGCTCCACGACGTGCGCACTTTGGGGGACGCCAGGCGAGGCGCGATTCTGTTTCATCAGCCGGCGCTGGGTTGTGTGAAATGTCATTCAGTCGGCGACGACGCCGCGGACAACCCGTCGCTCGGCCCGAATCTGGCCAAGTTGAAGGAACTTCCCCAAACCGCCGATGCGCAGCTCTTGGAGTCGATGCTCAAGCCGTCCGCGACGATTCGCGAGGGATACGAAACGCTTCAGGTAGTGCTGGCCGATGGGCGAGTTGTGGTGGGACTCAAGGCGGATGCTGGGGGGGAGAAAGGAGCAGCGGTTCGCGATCCGGCCTCACGACAGGTGTTGCGGTTCACGCCTGACGAAGTCGAAGCGATCACCACCGGCAAGCAATCGCTCATGCCGCAAGGGGTGGTCAACGCGCTGCGCGAGCGATCGCAGTTTCTCGACCTCGCGCGGTACGTGCTCGAGCTTCGCGAGGGGGGCGTTGCGCTCGCCAAAGAGTTGCAGCCGCCGCCAGAATTGATTGGCCTGCAACTCCCTGCGTATGAAGCCCACGTCGATCATGCCGGTTTATTGCGTAAGCTGGACGGCGAAGCCGTGGCGCGGGGCGCGAAGATTTATGGCCGCGTCTGTCAAAACTGCCACGGCACACTCGAGTCGCCTGGTTCGCTGCCGACGGCGCTCCGGTTTGGTGAAGGCAAATTTCGCAACGGGTATGATCCGTTTGCGATGTATCAAACGGTGACGCACGGCTTTGGCCTGATGACGCCGCAATCCTGGATGGTTCCCAAGCAGAAGTATGACGTCATTCACTATATTCGCGAGACATTCTTGAAGTCGCACAATCCGTCGCAATACGCGCCGGTCACAGAGGCTTACCTCGCATCGCTGCCGCCGGGAGACACGCCTGGTCCTGAACCGGTCGATCTCGCGCCCTGGAGCGACATGAACTACGGTCCCTGGATGTTCAACACGATCGAGGTCAGCCGCGATGGATCGAACATCGCGTATAAAGGCCTGGCGGTGCGGCTCGATCCCGGCCCCGGCGGCGTCTCGCGCGGTAAGCAATGGATGCTGTTCGATCACGATACGATGCGCATCGCCGGCGGCTGGACACATGCCCCTGGCGCGGCCTCGCGCTTCATCGATTGGCAAGGGATTCACTTCGACGGGCGACATCAGGCGCATCCGCATGTTGTGGGCGACATCCTGTTCGCGAACCCCACCGGACCCGGCTGGGCGAATCCATTGACCGGCTCGTTTGCCGATGAAGCTCGCGTGGTGGGACGAGACGGTAAACGCTATGGCCCATTGCCGAAGGAATGGGCGACGTATCTGGGTCTGCATCAGGCCGGCACTGAGCCGATCGTGGCGTATCGCATCGGCGACATGCTGGTGCTGGAAAAACTGAGCGCCACGCCAATCTCCGCGGCGTCTGTGGAAGGGTCGAAGCCGCCTTCGCCAACGGTCCCCCTCTTCCTGCGCACGCTACATCTGGCGCCAACAACGCAGCAGCAAACGCTCTTGGTGGCAACGGCTGCTCAGAACGACGCCGCGTTGACTCCGCTTGGCGAACAAGCGGCGTACTTTGGCCGCGTTGCCGATGTCAGCCAACAACCAGGCGCCAAAGATTCCGCCAAAACGGATCGGCCGGAAGCCCAAGGTGAGTTTCAGGGCCAAGGCGGGCTGCAAATCGCCGCGCCGCAGTTCGACCTGGTCGAACACGACTTCACGATCACCGCCCGGATCAAGACGAAGCAAGACGGCGTCATCTTCGCCTACGCGCAGCCGGGCGACAAATGGACCCCCAATGGACAAGTGCTGTTTCTGCGCGGTGGGAGACTCTCGTTCGACATTGGCTGGGTCGGTGTGATCCAAGCTCCGCGGAAGATCAACGACAACAAGTGGCACGACGTCGCGGTAGTCTGGACCCAGAACAGCGGCGAAGCCACTTTGTTCGTCGATGGCCTGGAAGTCGCCCGCGGCAAGCTGGCGGCCAAGGCGAAGCTGGAGAAGGCCGTCGCGCGAATTGGCTTTGGGGCGCCGAACTTTCCCGAGCCGAGCGCCTTGGAAGGCTCGCTGCGCGATGTCCGCTTCCTGCAAAGGGCGTTGAACGCCGCTGAATTGCGGAAGCTCCCCGCGCAGGACGAGGCCTTGCGCGGCCATTGGCTGCGGGGAAAGAATGCGGCCGACATCGGCCCCAAGGCGGTGGTGGTGATTGATCCTGGTAGTTCGCGACCCGGCGACTCCCCCGCGGGCCTCGTAGCGGGATTTGCAGGCGACGCACAAGGCTGCAAGTTTCAGGTCCAAGGCGAGCGGCTGTGTTTACAAATTCCACCCTCGCAACAAGCGCGCACGTTGCTCGTCTGGATGACCAAGCCGCTTTCACAGGTAAATAACGACAAATCCAGCATTAGCTTGGACGCAGCGACGCTCGCGAGCATCGAACAACGTACCGCGAACTTGCTACGCGAGCCCAGCCTGGCCGCAGTGATTGGCAAGCCGGCCACGCCGCTCTGGCCGGAAGTGCTAACAACCACCGCGAAAAAAGGGGAAGTCAGTTCCAGCGGTTTCGCCATCGACGAACTCACCACGCCGGAACCGAACCCGTGGCTGGCGCGGCTGCGCTTAGGCGGGCTCGACTTCGACGCCGACGGCAACGGCATGGTGGTTTGTACTTGGGATGGCGACGTGTATCGCGTCGAGGGCTTGTCGCAACTCAATAGCGCCGATCCCGCCCCCAAACTCACCTGGCGGCGGATCGCATCGGGGCTCTTTCAGCCGCTCGGCATCCTGATCGTCAAGCACGACATCTACGTCACGTGCCGCGATCAACTCGTCATCTTGCGCGATCACAATGGCGACGGAGCGACGGACGAATACGTCTGCTTCAATAACGATCAGCAAGTCACCGAGCACTTCCACGAATTCGCGATGGGCCTGCAACGCGATGAGCAGGGCAACTTTTATTACGCGAAATCCGCCCGCCATGCGTTGCCGGCGCTCGTGCCGCATCATGGCACGTTGCTCAAGGTTTCGCCGGACGGCGCCCAGACCACGATCCTCGCGGTCGGCTTCCGCGCCGCCAACGGCGTTTGCCTCAATCCCGATGGAACCTTCATCGTCACCGACCAGGAAGGACACTGGAATCCCAAGAATCGCATCAACTGGGTCACGCCGGGCGGGTTCTATGGCAACATGTACGGCTATCACGACGTGACGGATGAGTCCGACGAAGCGATGTCGCCCCCGTTGTGCTGGATCACCAACGCCTTCGATCGCTCGCCAGCGGAACTGCTGTGGGTTCCTAAAAACTGTTGGGGCAATCTGCAGGGAACGCTGTTGAACTTGTCCTATGGGTACGGCAAAGTCTTTACGGTGCCGCACGAACATCTCGCCAAGGTGGGCCAGGTGCAAGGCGGGATGTGCGAACTGCCGATCGGCGAATTTCCAACCGGCATCATGCGCGGACGTTTTCATCCCCAGGACGGCCAACTCTACGTCTGCGGCCTGTTTGCCTGGGCGAGCAGTCGCAGCGAGAAAGAAGGCGGGCTCTATCGCATTCGCTACACAGGCGAGGGGGCGACGGTTCCCGTTGGCGCCCATGCCGCGGAGGAACAGCTTAGCATGACCTTTAGCGATCCACTCGACGCCGCGTCGGTGGCGGACCTTAGTCGTTACGCTTTCAAGGTCTGGGGGCTGAAGCGCACGAAGAACTATGGCTCGCCGCACGTCGACGAGCACGCCGTAGCGATTACGTCCGCCCGCTTATCGCCTGATGGTCGCACGCTCACGCTCACGATTCCGAAACTCGCGCCGACCTGGTGTTATGAACTCCGCTGCCAGTTGAAAACCACCACGGGCCAGCCGGCGGAGCGCGTGATTCATGGAACGATCCATGCCTTGGCGAAAGAGCAAGTTGCGGAATGAGTGTGGTGTCGCGATGACCAATGGCCTATTTTGAGCACATGCTATGTATCGAAATCTCCTCCTCGGCTGGGTACTTTTCTTCTTAGCCGCCGGTCCACTTTCCGCCGCTGATGACATCCTGATTGCGGACTTCGAGCAAGCAACCTACGGCCAGTGGAAAGCGGAAGGAGAGGCGTTTGGTCCCGGTCCCGCCCAGGGAACGCTCCAGGGACAGATGCACGTGGCTGGGTTCCAAGGCGAGCGCCTGGTGAATTCGTTCTTCAAAGGCGATGCCAGCACCGGCAAACTCACGTCGCCGCCGTTTAAGGTCGAGCGCGATTATCTCCGTTTTCTAATTGGCGGCGGAGGATATGAGGCAGCGACCTGCGTGAACCTTCTGGCCGACGGCAAGGTCTTGCGCACCGCCACGGGGCCCAACACGAATCCCGGCGGCAGCGAAGCGCTAGCAGCGACGTTTTGGGATTTGCGCGATCTCAAAGACCAAGATGTTACGCTTGAAATCGTCGACGACGCGACCGGCGGCTGGGGGCATATCAACGCCGATCACTTTGTACTGACGGACCAACGACCGAAAGCACCGACGTATCGCCGGCTCGAAGCTAAGTTTACCGTCGAAAACAAGTTTCTCGTCATTCCGATTAAGAACGGCGCTAAGACGACCGAACTGACGCTCGAAATCGACGGCCGGCCGGTCCGCCGCTACACGCTCGAACTCGCCACGAGTCCCGCCGACATTGACTGGTACGCGTTCTTCACGATTGAGTCGTACAAAGGCCAGCCGGCGCGCGTTTCCGTGGCCAGCGCAACTGAGGAAGCGTTCGCGTTGGTGCGGCAGGCGGGCCAGGTTCCCGGCTCCGAGACGTGGTACACCGAGTCGCTTCGCCCGCAGTTTCATTTCTCGCAACAAGTGGGCTGGAACTACGACCCCTACGGCATGGGGTCTCTCGTCGGCAAGTGGCACTTGTTCTTTCAGCACAACCCGGTCGGTTGGAATTGGGGCAACATGACGTGGGGGCACGCCGTCAGCCCCGACCTGGTGCACTGGCAGCAGTTGCCCAACGCGCTCTTCCCCAGCACGATGGCCCGCGGCGCCTGCTTCTCCGGCGGCGCGGTGATTGATACGCAGAACACGGCCGGTTGGAAGACCGGCGACAGCGATGTGCTCGTCGCGTTTCTTACCGACACCGGCGCCGGAGAATCGATCGCTTATAGCCGCGACCGGGGCCGCACGTTCACCTGGTACGCAGGAAATCCCGTCGTCAAGCATCAGGGCCGCGACCCGAAAGTCCTCTGGTACGCGTACGACAAAGACGACACCCCGCTCAACGACGCGGCGAAGAAACTCGGCGGCCATTGGGTGATGGCTGTCTACGATGAGCACGCGCAGCACGGCAAGAACATTGCGTTTTACACGTCGGTGGATTTGAAGCAGTGGCAAGAGCAGAGCCACTTGCCTGGCTATTTCGAATGCCCCGAGCTTTGCCAATTGCCCATGGATGGGGACCAGGACAACACCCGCTGGGTCATCCTCGCCGCCGATGCCCGCTATGCCATCGGGCGCTTCGACGGTCGGACCTTCACGCCGGAGCACGAGGGAAAGCACCAGGTTCATTGGGGGAGTTACTACGCGTCGCAGATTTTCAGCCAAGCGCCGGATGGTCGCGCCATTCAAATTGGTTGGGCGCGCGTCGCGACGCCAGGCATGCCGTTTAACCAGCAATTCAGCTTTCCCCATGAGCTAACACTCCGCACAACGCCCGCCGGCTTGCGCCTGTTCGTCCGGCCAGTCAGTGAGATCGAGAAGTTGCACGGAAAGAAGCATGCCGTGAGCGCTCAATCGCTTGTCGCCGATTCACCGGCCCGCGTGAATGTCGCCGGCGACATTGTCGATGTGCGGGCAACCTTCACGCTTGGCAAGGCGCAGCAGGTGGGCCTGAACATTGGCGGCAACCGGATCGCGTACGATGTCGCTTCCGGGCGGCTCAACGGCGCGGACCTCAGCCCGGTCGACGGAAAAGTCTCTATCCAGGTGCTCGTCGACCGCAGCTTGATCGAAATTTGCGGCAACGACGGCCGCGTCTGTATCACGTCCGAACGCCCTAAGAAAGGGAACATCGAATCGATTGAAGCATTTGCCGAAGGAGGCGAGGCGAAGCTCCTCGAACTGACGGCGTACGAACTCAAGTCCATCTGGAACACAAAACAGTAACCTCAGCAGCACCCTCATTTTCAAAGGCGGTGACAACCGATGCTACGAACGCTCCTCATCAGCGCGTCGCTCTTCCTCTCCAGTTCTCTGGCATTCGCCGGAGGGACGGTGAAGGTCTATATTCTGGCAGGCCAGTCCAATATGGAGGGGGCTGGAAAAGTGGCCGCCGAGGAGAAGGCCAATGGCGGCAAGGGCTCACTCGAATGGCTCGTTAAGAACGAAAAGACAGCCCCACACTATCAGCACCTCGTCGACAAGAACGGCCAGTGGGTCGAGCGCGACGACGTGCAAATCTGGTATCTCGGCCGGCATGGCAACCTCGCCCCCGGCTACGGCAATCGCGAAGGCTTCATTGGGCCGGAACTCGGTTTCGGCCACGTCGTGGGGGACGCGACCGAGGCGCCGGTGCTGCTGATCAAACTCGCTTGGGGCGGCAAGAGCCTGGGGAAGGACTTTCGTCCGCCTAGCTCCGGCGGCGAAGTCGGCGCTTACTATCAAGAGCTAGTCAAGCAAATTCCGCAAGTGCTCCGTGAAGCCAAGACGCTTTTCCCGCAGTACGCCGACGACAAATTCGAACTCGCCGGCTTCGGCTGGCATCAAGGCTGGAACGATCGTGTCAATCAGGCGTTCAACGATGAGTACGAGCAGAACATGGCGAACTTCATTCGCGACATCCGCAAGGATCTCAAGGCGGACAAGCTCCCGTTTGTAATCGCGGAAACCGGCATGAGCGGCCGCGAGGAGATGCACCCTCGCGCGCTGTCGCTGATGAAGGCACAAGCCGCAGTCGCCCAGCAGAAGGAATTTCAAGGCAATGTCGCGTTTGTCGGCACCAGAGACTTCTACCGGCCCAAGGAAGAATCACCGTCTGGACAAGCCTACCACTGGAATAACAACGCCGAGACGTATTACCTGATCGGCGAAGCGATGGGCCAGGCGATGTTGAAACTGCTGCCGAAGTAAAAACCAAGGTGGTCCCAATGTCGTATCGCCGATTCGCGATGGTGCTGGTGGTGTGCGTGTGGGTTGTGGGCGCGAAGGTCAACAGCGCTCGCGCCGAAACTCCCAACATCGTGCTCATTCTCGCCGACGATCTCGGTTATGGTGATGTTCGCTGTTACAACTCAGCATCGAAAGTCGCCACGTCCCATCTCGATCGCTTGGCGCAGGAAGGGATGCGTTTTACCGATGCTCATAGTCCTTCCACCGTCTGCACGCCATCGCGCTATAGCATCCTCACGGGACGCATGTGCTTTCGCACCGGTTACCGTGGCGTGTTTGTCGGCGTGGGTGGGCCCGCCCTGATCGAGAAAGATCGGCTGACGCTGCCGCAGATGCTGCGCGAGCAAGGCTACGCGACGGCTTGCATTGGCAAATGGCACATTGGAATGACGTTCTCGACCGCGGACGGCACGCCTGTGAATGAGGCGAAAGTGGACGCGCGGGAGCCAAAAGATTGGACCGAAGGGGGGCCAGCCCTCGAACGCGTGCGGATGGTCGATTACACCAGGCCGATTCCCGACGGTCCGATTCATCGCGGTTTTGATACCTTCTTCGGCACCGCCTGTTGCCCGACAACCGACTGGTTGTATGCGTATATCGAGCAAGATCGCGTCCCTGTTCCGCCACAGGAGCAACTCGATCGCGCGCCGCTCCCCAAACATCCGTATTCACGCGACAACCGTCGCGGCCTGATCGCGCCCGGCTTCGACTTAGAGAAAGTGGATCTCGTTTTCCTCGACAAGAGCAAGGCCTGGCTGCAAAAGCAGGTGCAAGAGCATCCCCAGCAACCGTTTTTCCTCTTTCACTCGATGCAGGCGGTTCACTTGCCATCGTTTGCCGCGGCTGAGTTTCAAGGAACAACCAAGGCCGGCCCGCATGGCGACTTCATTCACGAGATGGATTACGTCGTCGGACAGTTGATGGATGAACTCACGCGACTGGGAGTCGCGGAGAATACCGTGGTGATTTTCACCAGCGACAACGGCCCCGAAACAACGGCCGTCGTCAATATGCGCCGCGACTACGAACACGACGGCGCGCGTCCCTGGCGCGGGATGAAGCGGGATGCTTGGGAAGGTGGCCACCGCGTGCCGCTCATTGTGCGTTGGCCAGGCAAGATCGAGCCGGGCGCAACGAGCGCGGAGCCGACAAGCCTGACCGATATCATGGCGACGTGCGCGGCCATCGTCGACGCGAAGCTTCCCCGCGACGCGGCCGAGGACAGCTTCAACATGCTTCCGGTGTGGCTCGGCAAGCAGCAGGCGAGCGCGCCGGTGCGGCCGTTTCTGCTGCATCAAACCATTTCACTCGCGCTTTCCATTCGCCAGGGGAATTGGAAGCTGCTCGATCATCGAGGCTCCGGCGGCAACAATTATGAGCGGAGTGCGGAACTGCGGCCCTACGCCCTACCGGACGCCGCCCCCGAAGCTCCCGGCCAACTCTACGATCTGGACGCCGACCCAGGCGAGACCAGGAATCTCTACCTGGAACAGCCTGAAATTGCCGCCCGGCTCAAACGCCTGCTCGAGGACACAAAAGCGAGCGGTCGCAGCCGCGATTGATGTATAATCGTGGTGCGTAAGCTACGAAGTGAAGTCACCGAGGCCCAATTATGAATCTTCGTTTAACGGCCGTCATTAGTTGCGTTGTGCTCAGCTTGTACTCTCAGTACGCGGTCGCCGCGGAGACTCCTCCGCCGAACATCGTCTACATCATGGCGGACGAACTCGCGTACTACGAACTTTCGCACATGGGCAATCCGTACATCCACACGCCCAACATTGACCGCATGGCTCGCGAGGGACTCCGCTTCACGCAGGCGCTCGCGGCGGCTCCGGTTTGCGCGCCGCTCCGCTGCTCGCTGATGACTGGCAAACACATGGGGCACGCTTCCGTGCGCGCCAACGATGGCGGTTCGCCGCTTCGCGCCGACGAGCCCACCATCGCTTCGCTGCTCAAACAGAAGAATTACGCCACCGGCGGGTTCGGCAAATGGGGCGCCGGCGGACGCGACTCCACCGGAGTGCCTGAGAAGCACGGCTTCGACGTCTTCTTTGGCTACTACGACCAGGTCCATGCCCACTCGTACTACACCCCCTACCTCATTCGCAATAGCGAGGAAGTCGACCTCCCAGGGAATCATGGGGGACGTAACGGCGAGTCCTATTCGCACTACGCGATCATGAACGACGCCCTGCAGTTCATCCGCGACCATCAAGACGAACCGTTCTTTTGCTACCTCCCGATTACGCCGCCGCATGGCATCAACGATATTCCCGCTGATGATCCCGCGTGGGAACTGTATCGCGACGATGCGTGGGTGAAAGATCCGAATATCTCCCAAGACACCAAGAACTACGCCGCCATGGTGAGTATGGTCGATCGCAACGTCGGCGAAGTTCTCGCGCTGCTCCAGCAACTCAAGCTCGAAGACAACACCATCGTCTTCTTCACCGGCGACAATGGCGGGGCCGATCGCTTCCCGAGCAAGCAGCATCCGCGCGGCTTTTTTGGGCCCAACGTCAATCCCAAAACCGGCGTGGAGTTTCGTGGCGGCAAGGGGAATTTGTATGAAGGAGGTCTGCGCATCCCGTTTATCGTCCGCTGGCCAGACAAGATCAAACCGGGCCAGGTCAGCGACCTGTTGTTCAATCAAGTTGATATTCTCCCCACGCTCGCGGAACTGACAGGCGTCAAAGCGCCGGCCGATATCGACGGCCTCTCCATCTTGCCGACGCTGCTGGGCCAAGACGCCGTGGGGCATGAGCAACAGCAGCACGAGTTTCTGTATTGGGAGTTTGGGCCGCAAACGGCCGTGCGGATCGACAACTGGAAGGGAATTCAACCCAAGCCAAACGGTCCGTGGGAGTTGTATGATTTGACGCAAGATGTGAGCGAAGCCCACGACATCGCCGCCGAGCATCCTGAGATCGTGGCGAAGATGAAGCAGTTCGCCGCCCAGTCGCATGATCCGGTCAACGCTGGCACGTATTCGAGCCGCACGCGGCACGAGCGCGACCGGCAAGCGAAGTTTCGCGATCCGCGCACGGCGGCGAGCGAGTCGGCGGTGAAGGCCCCGCCGTTTGCGGATAAGCAGTTGATCCCCGTGGACCAAATGAAGCTGGTGCGCTTCAGCAGCGAGAATCGCAGCAACAACCGCTACGCCGCGTATGCGATCGACGGCGACGCGACCACGGTGTGGCACACGCAGTTTGGCGACGAGTTGGCCAAACACCCGCACGAGCTCGTGATCGACCTGGGGAAGGAATGTGAGGTCCGCGGCTTTCGCTACCTTGCGCGACAAGACAAAGGTTGGAACGGTGCGTTCGCCAAGACAGAGTTTGCGGTGAGCGACTCGCCGGACAAATTCCCCGAGCCGGTCGTGACCGTCACGTTCGACAAGCAGCGCTCGCCGCAAGCCGCCGATTGCCAGAAGCCGGTCCGTGGCCGGTATGTTCGCGTGCGCGTCCTCTCCGAAGTGAACGATGGCCCCTGGGCCTCCGCGGCGGAGATTGGCGTGCTGGGCGAGTAATGCGCGGGTGATGGGCGGCGGCGTTGTTATTCAACGTCGTCGTCATTGTCCTGGTCTTCGTCATCATCCCCGTATTCGCGCGCGGACTCGGCATCAAACTCCGCCTCGCACTTGGGGCACGATTCCCATGTCGAATAGTGTTGGACAAAGCCGGTCGTCGGCAACTGCGGATGAACGTTGGCATTGGGGAGAATCTCCTCCAGCAGCCAGCGATAGGTTTGTGAAGGCGAAAAATGTGGGCAGATGTCGATCGCCACGCAGCACAGGGCCAGCCGCGCGAGCAGCATCGTGAGCATGGCTTCCGCTTCCTCTTCGTCCGCCAACTCATTCGGCCGTTTCAGTGAGATCGGCGGGTCGAAGAGCGTGGCCAACGGCTCGTCCTTCGTCCCGTAGACGACCTCATCCCACTGCTTGTACATCTCCTTTGTCTCCTCGTCGATGCCTGGGACTTCGTCCCAATTGCGCGGCCCGGAGCGCGGTTCGGAAGTGAACTCCGGCGGGAGCGGCGCTTCGGCGCTCAGGTACGATTCGCTCAATTGCGATTCGAGATCCGCCGGAAACAATTGATAAGGGTCATCTTCTTCGTCGTCCTCGTGTTCGTCGTACGACAACTCTTCGTACGCGCCGTCCTCATTCTGGATGTAGCCTGTGATGCCTGGTCCGCTGCCATCTTCTTCCGGCAACAGTTCAGGCGTCAGCTCCACGGCCAGAGGCCCATCCACGGGATTGTAGTCGATGGTGGGATCGACGATTTCCGCCAAGACACGGCCGTTCTGGCTGTACCACTCCAAGTAAAGGCTGGGCTTCTCATCGGTCGGCGGGCGCTCGCCTGACTTCGCGAGCTTGTAGAATTCCTCGATCGGCATCGTCGGAACCCGCACCATGCGAAACTGCATCACGCCGGCCACGCCAATCTGCATGACTTGTAGTGCCTCGAGGTTTTCGCGGGGGGTGTCGTCGAAGATGAGCGGCGCGGCGACTTCAAACCGCAGCCGTTTGCCGGCTAGTTCGCCTTGCAGATTGCCAGCCAAATCCAAGCGCAGGCCCTCATCCTCGCCGAACGCCAGCCAGCCGTGAATGGAGTTCCGCCGCGTATTATTCAACTCGCCCGCCACGACAAACTGACCGATTCGAAACGCCATGTGGCAACTCCTGCGGATTAGACTTTGAAGACGGAACGTTTTCACTCGCCTGAGGATGACTCACAAGAGGGCGAATTTCAACGCAATATCGGATAGGTCTCGACGCGAGCGCAACGCTTGCGGCGCGGCTTCCATGATAGGGCGAAAGCTAGGTTGGAACACCTGTCTTTAGCCAGTTCAAGGCGGCGGCGTAGTCGCTCGCGGGAAAGTGCTTGACTTCGGCGCGGACAAAATGGCTGGCGATGCTGGGAGCGATGCTCAGGAAACTACTATCGGACACGGCCGCCACCTTGGCGACGACTTTGTGATGATCGCGAATGAACTGGAGGTGCGATACAAACGACGCGAAATCCTGCCAGCCGGGAAACTTGTCCGCCTGAATCAAAATGCCGTGGAGTTTGCCGTGTGACTCGATATAGGGGTCCACCACCGCCGCGACCGAGCGAAAGTCCTCGGCCGCCAACGGAGCCTGTGGATGAACGATGAGGATGCCGTCGTCGGCCAATAACTCTGCCTTGAGCATGATCGTTGGCTCCTGAAGACTGTCGAAGCAAAAATAAGCGCATCGCCAGCACGCTTACTCTTTTGTACCACAGGCCCGTGGCGGACGGAATCTAACGCGGTTAGCACGCGACTATCACGCCATCAGGTTCGCCATCCAGATCCGCCGGACGGGGTTCGCGAAGGCACTTGGAGCTAGAGACAAGCCGCCGGATCAGCGGCGTTTTTCACCGATGTCGCGCGAGACCACTACGCGAAATACTCCACCGCGTTGGTGAAAATCCGCCAACCGTCGCCGAACTCAGGCGGAAGTTCGCGGGTCCAGCGGGGGTGATGCGTGGGATCGATGAACCGCTCGGGGTGTGGCATCAGGCCGAACACGCGGCCGGTGTCGTCGCAGACGCCGGCGATCGCGCCGACGGCGCCGTTGGGACAATCGGGATACGGCACTTCGCCTGCGGTTCCGTCGAGGCGGGCATAGCGGAGCACGACCTGGCCGCTCGCTGCCAGGCTGTTCAGCGTGGCGTCGTCGCGGGGAACGAATTTTCCTTCCGCGTGCGCGACTGGCAAGTACATCTTTTCGATGCCGCGGAGGAAGACGCACTTGTCGCCGGCGGCGCTCAGCTTCACCCAGCGCGCTTCGAACTTGCCGCTATCGTTGAGCGTGAGCGTCGCCGCGAGTCCGCCATCGGCCGCGTCTGGCAGAAGCATGCCGGACTTGATGAGAACTTGAAAACCGTTGCAAATGCCCAACATCAGCTTGCCGGCGTCTTTGAAGGCGGCGAACTCTGCGCGCAGATGGTGGCGAATTTGATTCGCGAGGATGCGCCCAGCCGCGATGTCGTCGCCATAGCTGAACCCGCCGGGGATGCAAAGGATTTGATATTCCCGCATCAAGGCCGGCGTATCGAGCAACCGCTGGATGTGAGCGTAGTCAGCGCGAGCGCCTGCCTGCTCGAACGCGAAGGCCGATTCGCGGTCGCAGTTAGTGCCGGGGGCTCGCAGGATGAGTACGCGGGGTTGAGGCATGGGTTGGAAATGGGTGTGTTGAAAATTTGTCGGCAGACAAGACAGGCTCGAGGCCTGTCCGACTTGCCAGCGTAACGGTTTACCAGCGTAACGGTTTTTGCCAGGCTTCCTTGAGCGTGGCGAGGTCGAGGTTGATGACGGCGCGATCGGCGGAGAGGATTTCGACGCGGTCCGTGGCAGTCACTTCGCCAATGGGAGCGAACGGCACTTCAGACAGCGTGGATTCAAATGGGGCGACGTGCTCCGGAGCCACTTCGCAGATAAACCGCGAGTTCGATTCGCTAAACAGGATGGCGTTGAAACGGTCGGTGAGCGAACTGCTACTGAGTTCATACGGCACACGCCCGGTTTCGATCGTCGCCCCGCACCCGCCTGCAAAGGCCATTTCGGCGAGCGCGACCGCGAGCCCCCCTTCGCTAAGGTCGTGGCAACTTCGCACGTGTCCCTGCTTGATCGCACGGTGCAGGCTATCGAATACGCCGCTCGCCAAATCGACATCAACCTGCGGCACGCGACCGCCGCTGAGATTCAAGATCTTCGCCAGATGCGACCCGCCGAGCTCGTCCTTGGTCAGGCCGACGATATACAGCTTGTTGCCGGCGCTCTTCAAATCCATCGTGATGCACTTGCTCACGTCTTTCACTTGCCCCATGGCGCTGATGAGTAGCGTCGCGGGGATGCTGATGGTGCGGCGGTTGTTGTCGGGATCGAAATAGCTGAACTCGTTGTTAAGGCTATCCTTGCCGCTGATGAACGGCGTGCCGAAGGCGACCGCGGTGTCTTGGCAACCTAGCGCGGCGCGGACGAGCGAACCGAGCGTCTCGGGGCGATCGGTATACCCCCAGCAGAAGTTGTCGAGGATCGCGATGCGGCGGGGATTCGCCCCTACCGCGACGCAGTTGCGAACCGCTTCATCAATCGCGCTGGCCGCCATGTGATAGGTATCGAGAGCGCCATAGCGCGGGTTCATGCCGCAGGCAATCACCAACCCCCGCCGTGAGTTCAGCACGGGACGCAGCACGGCTGCATCGCTAGGGCCATCGTTGGCGATGCCTACGAGTGGCTTGATGACGCTCCCCCCTTGCACTTCGTGATCGTACTGGCGAATCACCCATTCCTTGCTGGCAATGTTCAATTCGCCGAGCAGTTGCAGCAGCACGTCGCCGTAGTCGGCAATGTGTGGAATCGCGAGCGGCGCGACGGCCGGGGGCGCGTACACGGCTTCGCGCACAACCCGCGGGCGGCCTGCGTGCAGGAACTCCATCGCAACGTTGGCGACTTCATGATCCTGATACTTCAGCACCAGGCGGCCGGTCGGCTGGAACTCGCCAATGACGACCGCTTCGACCCCTTCCGACGCACAGAGCGAGTGCAGTTCGTCCCACTTCTCGCGCGGTACGGCGAGAACCATCCGCTCTTGAGCTTCACTAATCCAGATTTCGGTGTACGACAGGCCGGCATATTTCAGCGGCGCGCGATCGAGCCAGACCTCCGCGCCCAGTTCTTCGCCCATCTCGCCGACAGCGCTCGAAAACCCGCCAGCGCCGCAATCGGTCACGGCGTTATACAGACCGCGATCGCGCGCGGCGAGCAGCACGTCCATGCACATCTTCTCGGTAATCGCGTTGCCGATCTGCACCGCGCCGCCAGAGACTTTTTCGCTCTCGTGCGTCAGTTCCGCGGAGCTGAACGTGGCGCCGTGAATGCCGTCGCGCCCGGTGCGGCCGCCAAGCGCGACGATCAAATCTCCCGGCTGGACCTGTTTGAACGCTTTATCAACCGGAATCAATCCGACGTTGCCGCAGAACACGAGCGGGTTGCCGATGTACCGCTCGTCGAAATAAATCGCACCGTTGACCGTGGGAATTCCCATCCGGTTGCCGTAATCGCGCACGCCAGCCACGACCCCGCGCAGCACGCGCCGCGGATGCAAGACGCCAGGCGGAATCCTGTCGGCGGGCGTCTCCGGCGGGGCGAAGCAGAAGACGTCGGTGTTGCAGACCGGTTTCGCCCCTAGTCCCGTCCCCAGCGTGTCGCGAATCACGCCGCCGACGCCGGTATTGGCGCCGCCATAAGGTTCAATCGCCGAGGGCCGATTGTGCGTTTCGACCTTGAAGCAAACGTGGAACGCGTCGTCAAACTTGACAATGCCTGCGTTGTCCTTGAACACGCTGACGCACCAATCGTTCTCGCCCAACTGCTTACGAATCGTCTGCGTCGCGGCGAAGATCGTTTCCTTCAACATGTTGCCGAAGTGGATCGCACGGCGCTCATCCCGATAGCGAATCTGGCCGGCGAGCGTCTTGTGGCTGCAATGCTCGCTCCAGGTTTGCGCGATCGTTTCCAGTTCCGCGTCGGTCGGATCGCGGCGCTGGTCGCGAAAATGCCGCTGGATGGTTTGCATCTCGACCAGCGTGAGGCTCAACTGCCACTCGCGGCTGAGTTGCACGAGCGCGTCGTCATCCAACTGGCGAAGCGGAACCTGGCGCAGCTCAAAGGCGTACGGCGCGCCGACGTCGATCCGCTCCAGCTTCAGCGGTCCAATGACCACTTGCTCGATGGAGTCGTTCGCCAAGATGCGCTTGGCAAGCTGCGCGAGCTGCGCGTCGGTGAGGCCGTCCACCCAGTATTTCGTCAGCGTGCAGACGGCGGTGGGATGGAAGCCGAAGTCGTTGATCGCGGCCAGCGTACTGGCGGCGACCGGATCGGTCACGCCTGGCTTGGGGAGCACATGAATGAGCTGCCCAGGATACTCGACCGTGGCAGCCAGCGTGGGATGGCCTGCGGGAGCAAAGACATAACGCTCCACGACGCTATCCGCCAACAATTCGCTGGCGACCCGCCGCACCTGGGCTTCATCCAGATCGCCTTGAATCAAGTAGCCGCGCGCGGCTTGGAGGCGAAAATCACGCGGCAAGCCGACGTCGCTCGCTTGCGCGGCGACGTGCTGGGCGATCAAATCAGGCTGCCCCACGGCGGGGTGAATGTCAACTTCCCACAGCGTCACGGATCTGTTTTCCTGCCTCCAAGATGCGGCCCAGGGACTCGCCATCGCGGTCCTTCAGGGCGCGTCGCAATGCAGATAGCACTTTCCCAAACTTCGCCAAAGCTCGCAAGGAGTGGTCGCGGTTGGCGAGTAGGATCTGCCGCCACAGTTCAGCGTCTCCGGCGGCAATACGGGTTGTATCGAGCCAACCACTGCCGACCAAATCCAGCCACTGGGCGGGCGTCGCCGCGGCTAGTACGGAAGCAATGGCGTGGGGTACATGGCTGGTAGCCGCCATCACCGCGTCATGCTCGCGGGGGGACATTTCTTTCACTTCCGCCCCCACGGCTCGCCAGAACTCCGCAATCGCCTGGGACGCGGTCACCGGCGTCTGGCTCCTGGGCGTAATGATGACGAGGCGGCCGTCGTACAAATCGCCCCGGGCGTGCGCTGGTCCCGACTTCTCGCTGCCGGCTAGCGGATGACTGCCGACGAAGACCGCGCCGCGCGCGAGTTCGTCGCCAATCGCTGCGACGAGCGCTTCCTTGGTGCTGCCGGTATCGGTGATCAAGACGCCGGGCGGAGCGCTCGCGGCAACTTCCCGCACTTGCGACGCGATCTGCTCGACCGGCGTGCAGATGACGACCAACTCCGCCGACTTCACGCCCCGCGCGAGGCTGCTGGTGCTGTCGTCGATCGCCCCCCGCTCGCGCGCGGTGCGCAGCGTCTTGGCGGTGCGGCCGATCCCGACCACGCGCGCCGCCAGCTTGCGGTCGCGCAGCGCTAAACCCAGTGAGGCCCCCATCAGCCCCACGCCCACAATCGCAACGGTGTCGTACTTCGGCATGGGCGGATTGTAGCCCAGATTTTTCCGCTTGCGGTTGCAGGTTGCGAATTTCACGCGGCGAAATTTTGCCGCCCACTCGTCAGCGCTGGCAGCGTGACATTGCGAAAGCTGCCGGCTGGACGGCGCAACTGCTTGCTGCAAAATGGCTTGCGCGTTTTAGCAGAGAACTTCTGACGGCCGCTGCACAATCTTTCGGAACCTCCGCGCGGCGCCTGGGTTGAATGTGACAGTGGAGAAATGTCGGTCGCAACAGCGCGTGCGAAACGTGTCGACCGTAGCGGCGGCCCAAATCATGTCTGGGGAGAATTGCAATGTCTAAGTTTACTCGCGTGTTGTGCCTGGCCGCCTTGGCGGCGCTCATCTGCGCGCCGGCCGCCTTTGCCCAAGGGCCTCCTGGCGGTCGCGGACCCGGCGGGCGTGGTCCTGGCGGACCTGGTGGTCCTGGTGGCGGTTTCGGATTCCAGCGTTCGCCGACGCAATTGCCGCGGCAGATCGAACTGTCGGACGATCAAAAAGCCAAACTCGCCGAGATCGAGAAGAAGTACGAAGACAAGCTCAACGCGGCCCGCGAGAAGGCGGCGCTGACCGAAGATCAACAAAAGGCGATGCGCGAAGCGTTCGCCAAAGCCCGCGAGAACAACACGCCCCGCGAAGAGATGCGTGAAGTGATCGCGAAGGCCATCAATCGGACCGACGAACAGAAGAAGGCCCAGGAAGAACTAACCGCCCTGGTCGCCGAAATCACCACGCAAGTTGAAGGCGTTCTGACGGACGCACAAAAGGAGCAACTCAAGCAGTTGCGTGAACGGGGCCCAGGTCAAGGCCGTGGTCCCGGTCAAGGTCGTGGCCCAGGTCAAGGCCGTGGCCCAGGCGCCGGCGGACAAGGGGGCAATCGCCCGGCACGTTCGGGCACCTAAACCACTGCGAGTTTTAACCCTCGCCAAGAATGGACGAAACGCCGGGAGTTGAGCGAACTCCCGGCGTTTTTCGCGTAAGTGAGCACCACGTGTGCGACTAGCGGCTCTTGAGCGGCAGGACCAGTCGCCCGGAATCCGGGTCATCCGGCGCGACCTCGACGCCAATCGTGGTGTCGGTGTTGTACTTGGCCGGAATGTTGGTCGAGGGGTGGGTGACTTGAATCTTGTAAACGCCCACCCGCATCCCGGACAGCCCCGTTTCGTTGGATTTCAGGTCGGCGGCCGCAATCACAAGATCGGCGCGTCCCGAGGCGTCAGTCGTTCCCGAGGCCGGCTTGATCTCCGTCCCCAGAAAGTCCTCCGGCACCAACGTCACCGTGGCGCCTTCCAGCGGGCGGCCATCCAGGGTGAGTTGCAGTGAGTATTGCAACAAGCCGACCTTGCTCGCTTCCCACTCGGCGATCCGCGCGGAAATTTCATCGGCGGTGATTTTGCCGTCGCCGTTCTTGTCGAACCGCGACTTGGCGCCCTGGACGCTGGCGTCGCCGGTGCCGCAATCCTTCGACAGCGCAGGAACAGCCTTGAGTTCCTCGTCGTCCAGCGCGCCATCGCTGTTCTTGTCGTATTTGGCGATCGCGTCGCTGGCGGCGCTGCCGCTGATTCCAGGGGCGGTCACGCGCGATGGCGCGCTCGAGCAACCGACCAGCCAACAACAAGCACCAATCAAAACCAATCCCAAGGTCGGGAAGTGCGAACGCGCAAGCATCGGATATGCCTCAATCGAGAAAAGGAGGAGAAATGCAAGAATGATGGACTGGAGAGCAGGCACGCAACACGTCTGAAATGCTGCCTGCGCACCCGCTGATTTGGAGCGTACCACACGCCATCAGCATGGTCAAATGAGGGCCTTGGCTCAGGATCTCCGTCACCATCCGCCAAGGCGGATGGGGTATAAGGAACACGAAAGGGCAACACCTTTAACACACCATCTGGTTCACCATCCAGGCGAGCGGATCTGGATGGGGTCCGGGAAGACGTTCGAGCCCAGCCACGGATCAGCATCCAATTGTCACGTAAGTCGTAGCCTTAGGATTCACACTTCCAGGAGGTTATTTACCGGATGCCCTCTACCGTCGCGCTGCTGGCTGCGGTCGAGCCCAGCCGTCCAGAAACCACTGCAACGCCTGGCCGTAGGGCGTACAATCCCTACGGACTAACATGTTGGCAAGGTCGGCGCATTTGTGACCGATGTCTATAATGGTACGGATGCCGCCAGACTTTTCCCTTTGCAACTACGGAGAGCCGCCACGTTGACTTCTCGCACTGCCAATGGCTCGCGCACGCGAGAGCCGGATTGGGTCGAACTGCCGGATCAGGAACTGCTCGAATTACGCCTTTGCGACTTGGGTCTCAAGATCGAAGGGTCGGTGCTCGATGACCGCATTTCTCGACTCTATGACGAATTGGAGTATCGCCATCTCCGTTTTCGTCCCCATTTCTGGCTGAGCGAGGAATGGTTTTCGCCGGATGGCACGCCGGGGATTGCTATCCCGTTTTTTCTCGCGCATCCGCGTTTGGCGCGGCTCGAACGGAAGATGATGTACGAAGTAGAAGGGGGGAGCGAAGCCTGGTGCATGCGCATTTTGCGGCACGAAACCGGCCACACCTTTGACACGGCCTACCGCTTGTCCCGGCGCAAGGCGTATCGGGAGATTTTTGGTCGGGCGTCCGAGCCTTACCCCGACACCTACCAGCCCAAGCCGTACAGCAAGAGCTTCGTGCTGCACCTGGATATGTGGTACGCCCAAAGCCATCCGTGTGAGGATTTCGCGGAAACGTTCGCGGTGTGGCTCAAGCCGCGGTCCGCGTGGCGGGTGAACTATCGCGAATGGCCGGCGATCAAGAAGCTGGAATACGTCGACGCACTGATGCAAGAAATCGCCGCTGAAAAGCCGCAAGTCAGTAGCAAGGAACATATCGAACCGCTGAAGACGCTGAAGAAGACGCTGCGCGAGCATTATCAAGAAAAGCGCGATCGCTATCAGGTCGATTATCCCAACGTCTACGACCGCGAACTGCGGCGGCTGTTTTCGGATCGTCCGGAGCACGCCAAACGCCCCTCGGCCGCCACATTTCTCCGTAACCACGCCGACGAGCTCAGTTCCGTCGTGGCCCAGTGGACCGGCCAATATCGCTATACCATTCATCAAGTTTTGGATGAAATCATCAATCGCTGCCGCGAACTGAAGTTGCACATGGATCGCTCCGAAAGCGCCGCCAAGCGCGACGCGCTCGCCATGCTGACCGTACAAACCATGAACTACCTCCACGGCGGATATCATCGGGTGGCCTTATGAAAAAGCTGCGCGTGCTTGTGCTGGTCCATTCGGATCTGGTGCCGCCGGTCAGTCTGGAAGGGCATTCAGAAAAAGAGATTGCGGAATGGAAGACGGAGTTCGACGTCACCGCCACGCTGCGCGAGATGGGGCACGATGCGCGCCCGCTCGGCGTGTGGGATGATTTAGGCGTCATTCGTTCAACCATCGACGAGTTCAAGCCGCACGTCTGCTTTAATCTGCTCGAGGAGTTCCACGGGCAAGCGGTCTACGATCAACATGTGGTGAGCTACCTGGAACTGATCAAGCAGCAGTACACCGGCTGCAATCCGCGCGGGCTGCTGCTCGCACACGACAAGCCGCTGATGAAGAAAATCCTGACGTATCACCGCATCGCCACGCCCAAGTTCGCGGTGTTTCCGATGCAGAAGAAGATCGTGATTCCTCAGAAGTTATCCTATCCGATGTTGGTCAAGAGCGCGACCGAAGAAGCGTCGCTCGGCATTTCGCAAGCCTCGGTCGTGACCAGTGACGATAAGCTGCGCGATCGCGTGGCTTTTATGCACGAGCAGATCAAGACCGACGCACTCGTGGAGCAGTACATCGACGGCCGAGAACTGTACGTCGGCGTGCTGGGAAACGATCGCCTGCAAACGCTGCCGGTGTGGGAGATGACGTTCGCCAACTTGCCGCCGGGCGCGCCGCGGATCGCCACGCGTAAAGTGAAGTGGGATTACAGCTATCAAAAGGAGATCGGGCTGGCGACCGATGAAGCGCGGGATCTTCCCAGCGGCG
>CAUJKE010000271.1 GCA_963205385.1 Planctomycetota bacterium
CACCAACGGCATCCGCATGGCGTTCGAGGAAGCCGACTATCGCGCTGGTGATTTTCGTTTGGAGTATCTCGACTGGGACGACGCGACCGCCGCCGCCGCCAATTGGACCGCCGAAGGCGAAGCGGCCAACGCTGATGCGGCCGCGAAAGACCCCGATGTGATGGTCTTCATCGGCCCTTTCAACAGCGGCGCCGCGAAAATCTCCATGCCGATCCTCAATATCGCAGGCGTGCTGATGATCAGCCCCGCTACGACCTGGCCGGGACTTACCAAGCCGGGGCTGGGCGATTTCGGTGAACCGGACATCTACCGCCCCACCGGGAAAGTCAACTTCACGCGCGTCGTCCCCGGCGACGATCTCCAAGGGACGCGCGCCGCCAATTGGGCCAAGGAACTCGGCGTCAAGAAGGTTTACGTCCTCGACGACAACGAAGTTTATGGCCGCGGCATCGCCACGATTTTCCGCGAGCGCTGCCAACAACTTGGCCTGGAAGTACTGGGGCACGAAAGTATCGACGTCAAGGCGCAAGAGTTCCGCTCGCTGATGACATCGATCAAAGCGCTCGGCCCCGACCTGATCTACTTCGGCGGCACGACGCAATCCAAAGGGGGCCAGATCGCCAAGGATATGATCGGCGCGGGGCTGGATGCCAAATTCATGGGGCCGGATGGCTGCTACGAACAGGTCTTCATCACCTCCGCCGGGGAGGAAAATGTCAACGGCCGCGCGTACATCACGTTCGGCGGGCTTCCGCCGGAGCGTTTGGAAGCGTACATGGATCGCTATTATAAACGCTACGATCAGCGGCCTGATGGCTATGCGGTGTACGGCTACGAATGCGGGCGCGTGGCCCTCGAAGCGATTCGCCGCGCGAACAAGAAGGACCGCGCGGCGATAGTGGAAGCCGCGCTGAGCTTGAAGGATTTTGACGGGACGCTGGGACGCTGGTCGTTTGACAAAAACGGCGATATTTCTCTGGAAATGATCAGTGGCTTTGTCGTCGAAGATGGTAAGTTCAAATTCGTAAAACTGCTCGGCCCTGGCGAAACGAAGTAAGCGGTCCGTAAATCTCGTCCCCTTGCCATGCTGCGGCGCACAACTTTTTTCCCCACTAATCTAACTGCATGATGCCTCTGCTGGCTGCCGCCGAACCAACCCACCTGGAGATGTTCCTGCAGCATTGCCTGATTGGGTTGACCAACGGTTCGCTGTTCGCGCTGATCGCCATTGGCTACACCATGGTGTACGGCATCATTGGCCTGATCAACTTCGCCCACGGCGACTTGTTCATGCTCGGTTCGTGCCTGGCGCTGTCCATGCTCAAATTTGTGGCGCCCAGTGAAAGTACGCTGGCGACCGCGTCGCCGCTGGTGATTGGGCTGGGCGTGCTCGGGATGCTGATTATCTGCTCGGTTTTTTGTGGCGCGTTGAATGTCGCGGTGGACCAGGTGGTCTATCGCCCGCTGCGCAATGCGCCCAAACTCGCACCGCTGGTATCGGCCATTGGGGTCTCGTTTGTCTTCATGAACATTGGCTTGTTCTGGCTCGGACCGGCGGACATCAACTTTCCCAACCTCGTTTCCGATCACAATCTGCTTGGCGAAGACGCGGCCATTCGCGTGACGCTCAAGGATGTGCTTGTGATCGTGGTCACAGTTCCCCTGATGATCGCCTTGACCTTCTTCGTCAAGTTCACGCGCCTCGGCACCGCGATGCGGGCGACCGAGCAAAGCCAGACCGCCGCACAGTTGATGGGGATTCACGTCGATCGCGTGATTGCGGTGACGTTCGCCATCGGCGGCGCGCTGGGCGGATCCGCCAGCGTGATTTATTGCCTGTACATCAACACGGTCAGTTTTCAGATGGGCTTTCAGAACGGGCTGTATGCCTTCACGGCGGCCGTGCTGGGCGGAATTGGCAACATTCCCGGTGCGGTGCTAGGCGGGCTCATGATTGGGCTGGCCCGTTCGCTCGGCAGCGCGTACATCGGCGAGAAATGGACGAGCGTGCTGATCTTCGGCATCCTGATTGTGATTCTCGTCTTCCGCCCCGCCGGGCTGCTCGGTTCACATGCCAAGGAGAAGGTATGAACGCCAGGCCGCGCTATACCGTGCCCACTGAATACCTGCTCTTGGCGTGTCTGGTGCTGTTTCCGCTGGGCGCCTATGCAAATCAGCTCGGCAGCCAGATGACGAACCTGCTGATCTTCGCCATTCTCGCGCTGGGACTGAACGTGGTCGTCGGCTACACCGGCCTGCTCCACCTGGGGATCGCGGCGTTTTTCGGCATTGGCGCGTATATTACCGGCATCCTCACGATTCAAGGGTATCCGTTTCAAACCGGCTTTGTCATCGCCGCGGCGATGAGCACACTGCTCGCGGGGCTCGCCGGCATTTTGCTCGGCGCCCCGACGATGCGCCTCCGCGGCGACTATCTGGCGCTCGTCACGCTGGGCTTTGGCGAAGTGGTCCGCTTTTCGCTGCGCAACCTGGAGGAAATCACTGGCGGCGTGCGGGGACTCAATCCCGTCCCGCCGCCGTCGATCCCAGGCCTGGATGACGCCACCTGGATCAACGATTACCGCGCGTTCTTCTACCTCACGCTCGCGCTCCTCACGCTGGTGGTGATTGTGCTGCGCAATCTCGAACACTCGCGACTGGGTCGCGCGTGGGTGGCGATTCGCGAGGACGAATTGGCCGCGTCGTGCATGGGCATCAACGTGAATCGCGCCAAACTCGCCGCGTTTGCCGTCGGCTCCGCCTTAGCGGGACTGGCCGGCTGCCTCTACGCCACCAAACTTAGCACAACCGCGGATCCCAACACCTACGACTTCAACCGCTCGATCATGATGCTCTGCTGCGTGATTCTCGGCGGACTGGGGAGCATTCGCGGCACGCTCGTCGGCGTGCTGCTGTTGATGGGCTTCGACACGATCCTCGCCCCGGCGCTCGACCAGTGGATTCAAGCGTCCAACATCAATCCCCAAGGCTACGCCGTGCTCACGTTCAGCAACTGGCGCCTGCTCATCTTCGGCCTGGCGCTCATCATCATGATGCGCGTCAAACCTGAAGGCTTGCTACCATCGGAGCGCGTGAAGCTGGAGTTTCAGCATCCGTAGAGACCCGCGCGTTGAGACCCGTTACCCGATCTTTGCGACCTTGAGCGAAAACCGGTTCTGCGCCGATTCATTGCGCTCGTCCCGCGTTGGCGAATAGTCATGCACCTCCACGGTGCGTCCGTCGGCTTTGAATTCAAGTAACCGCATCCAGCCATCGCCTCCTTGCGGCTTCATCTGAAAGTTGACGAGCATCTGATGCACGTCACGCCCCGCTGGCGTTGGGCTCGTGAGTCGCGCGAGGCCGTCGTTCAGCACATGGCCGTTGAGGGTGAGAATAAAATTCTTGTGCTTCGAGATGAGCGACTTCCACAGTTGCTCGCCGTCGTTCACGTCGCCTCCGCTCGCCGCAGCGACGCCGTACGAATGCGGGTTCCACACTTGCTGCTTGCCGTATTTGGCCCAGTCGTAACGCGTGTCGTCCGAATACATGTACGCGTGCGTGATCAAAATCGCCGCGCGATCGGGATGCTTCGCCACCACTTCATTGGCCCAGCGAACGACGTCGGCGCGGGGACCAAACTCCAGGCTCAGCACTAAAAACTTGCGATCACCCACCGCGAACAAGTGGTAGCTGTTTTCCAGTTGCTCCGGCTCTTTGTCGTAGACCCCGCCGAACGTCTCGGTGTCTTGAAACTTCGTCAGTGGGAAGTATTTATTGAACAACGTCGTACGATCCCGACAACTGCCGCCGGCGCTGTAATCGTGGTTGCCGAGCGTCATGAAATACGGAACCTGGCCATCGAGTTGATTCATGGCCTTGACGGCATTCTCCCACTGCTCTGGGGTGTTGCGATTCGTGATGTCTCCCAGGTGCAACACGCACGCCATGTTGCGTTTCTCGCGCTGCTCGACAATCCAGTTCGTCTGCGCCAGATATTGTTCGAGAAACCGCTCGCTGTAGTTCTGCGTATCCGGAAGCACCGCGATCGTGAATGATCCACGCTCAATCGCTGGCGGTTCACCGGCGACGAGCTTGGCGTCGGCATAGGGATCGGCGGCGTGTGCGCGACTTGCGCTGCTCGCGAGCAGCGCAGGCGACAGGGCCCAAGCAGCGCCTAATTGCAGCGCGGCGCGGCGATCGATGGAACGCATAATAGACTCCAAAAAAGGTTCGAATTGTGAGGCGTCTGAGGGTATACTAACGCGCCGTCCCAACCGAGTCACACACCGCGCGGGAATTTATTTTCATCTTCAGCTTGAGGTTATTGTGATGTTGCGAATCTTCCTGGCCGGCGCGGCCTGCTGCTTGCTTGCCACCGTGGCTACCGCCGCGCAGCCACCGCTAGCGGCAGAGATCGTCTCGGTTGCAAAGATCTGGGATGCTGGCGAGCACAATGCTTTTACCGATCTCTTGCGGCATAACGGCAAGTGGTACTGCACGTTCCGCGAAGCGAAAGGCCACGTTGATGGCGACGGGCAGATTCGCGTGATCGAGAGCGCCGACGGCCAGCAGTGGCGCAGCATCGCCCTCTTGGCGATGGAAGGAGGCGACCTGCGCGACGCCAAACTTTCAGCGCTACAGGACGGCCGCTTGATGATCTCCACCGTCAAGTGGACGAAGAACGACCCCCAGGTGAAGCATCGCTCACTCGCGTGGTTCATCAATCCCGCCGATGGAACGGATGAAAGCCACTTCATCGGCGACGATAATTTCTGGCTCTGGCGCACGTCGTGGCACAAGGGGACGGCGTACAACATTGGCTATGCTACGCAAGGGGCGGGCAGCGTGCGGCTCTATACGTCGCCAGACGGTAAAAAGTGGGAAACGCTGGTCGCCGATTTGGATGTCAAAAACAAGCGGCCCAACGAGTCAGCCCTCGGCTGGAATCAGGACGACACGGCCCTTTGCTTATTGCGCTGCGAGAGCCCGGCCATCGCGCAACTAGGAACCGCGAAGCCGCCGTACAAGCAGTGGACGTGGCGCGAGCTCGATCAACCGTTCGGTGGCCCGCAAATCATTCAGCACTCCAGCGGCCAGTGGCTCGCCGCAGGGCGGGTGTATAAGCCTGCGGCGCACACGTCCCTCTGCTGGCTCGACACGGAAGATGGCAAGCTCGTCGAACTCGCCAAACTACCTTCCGGCGGCGACAACAGTTATCCCGGCCTCGTCTGGCACGACGGACTGCTCTGGATGAGCTACTACAGCAGCCATGAAGGAAAAACGAGCATCTATCTGGCGAAGTTGAAGGTGAGTGAAAAGTAGCATCGCCGCGACGGATCGTTTAACTACATCCCCACAAACGGCGCCGGCAACAAGAATGCATGTTGCTCGAACAGGCTCCAAACGCCGTTCCAGGAGAGATACTGCGTGAAGTAGATCAGAAACACGTAAATGGCCGCCACGGGAAGCGCGCCCAGACGCGCCAGCCAGCGGGAGAGAAAGAACCGCGGCGCGGTTCGTTTCTCCGCCCGACCAACAGCCCACCCGGCCAAGAGTCTCGCGGGGAAGATGAACGCGACAAATACGAGGCTCGGCAGCGCCGCCATCTCGCGCGGAATCAGTTCGATCTTGAGCAAATACAACGGCAGTGCAAAGAGCAGCGTGATGAACAGCGCGATCCAAAACGCAAGCGGCGCTCGTTTGAATTGCGCCCGCACGGTCGAGACGTCGAACATCGCGGCCAGGCACTGTTGCGCGGCGAAGTTGGCTTGTAAAAATGGCAAGTACAGAAGGACGATTGTCAGCAAGAGTCCGCCGAGCAGCGACAACAGCACCGGCCCCGGTCCTTCTGGCAACAAAGTCGCGGCGCCAAACAACAGCAGCGGCAGAAACAGCCACGCCGCGCCCCCTGCAAAGCCGCGCAGGCCGAGCCAAAAATAATGTGGCAACCGCCACGCGGCGATGAAGTCCCACGTGGCGTCACGGGCCTGGGCATACATGCCGCCGCGCCAAAAGCGTTTGAACAAGCGAAGTGGCGCCGGCCAGAGAAAGTGACGGAACTTTCCGCCGCGAAACCAGGCCCACACGATGTGCCCCACGACAAGCGCCGTGGCAAGCACCATAAACACCCGCCAGCCACGGGCGGTGGCGCTACCGGGCGCGATGAGATGCGCATCGTAAGCCAGGCCTGCCAAAAAACGCAGCGGTAATAAGCAGATCCAAGATCCCAGCACCAGGCTCCCCACGCGCGCCGCTTGCCGGATGCCGATGAAACCAGCTCGGAATCGGCCTCGTTGGGCGACGCGGCCGCTCGCTTCCAAAAGATAGCCGAGGCTCAAGAACTGAAGGAGCGGAATGGTGGCGAGCACCGCCAGGATCACGAGCATACTGAGCAGGCCAAAACACCATTCCAGCACCGAGCCAGTCAACTCCCACGCGCGCCGGAGGCGGCGCCGTACGGAGGTAACGCGAAGCTCAGCTGCGGTTCCGCCGCTCGAATGCACCTGGATAGGTGGTTCCTGGAGTGTCGTGTCAATCATTGTCGTGGTGCTCATGGGGATTTTGCCTCCGCGGCCAGGACACTCAGGGCGACGAGTTTCGCCGGTTCGCCAAGTTATTCGCTTGCGCGGCGAATAGCTTGGTAAATCCGAAACTATTCCCTACCGTCGGCAGGTACACTTGAGTGTAGTCGGATGGTTCTGAGGTTATACCCTGTCGCTTTCGCCAGGTTTCGCGGAAATCGCCATGACGAGCATTGGCCAACGAAAATGGGTTCGCAACGTGGTCTTTGTCGGGCTGTGCCTGGTTGGACTGGGGGCCGTGGCGGGAAGCCTTCTCAGCCGAAACCGCGTGCATCCGCCGCTAGCGGCCGACGCGACCGTCCCGCAGACCGCAAGTTTTCGCGCGACGGTTGCCAAGATCGACGGCGAGTTCCGCGACTCGTGGGCGAAGTTCGCGGTGGAGCCCGCCGCTCGCGCTCCTGACCTCACGCTTGCGCGGCGACTCTCGCTGGGGCTGTGCGGCACGGTTCCGTCCGTGGAAGAGATCCGCGCGCTTGAGGCTCAATCGCCGGACGACCGCGTGCAATGGTACGTCTCGCACCTGCTCGAAGATCGCCGCAGTTCAGATTACCTGGCCGAACGTTTAGCGCGCGCGTATGTGGGAACGGAGGACGGTCCTTTCCTCGTCTTTCGGCGGCGGCGATTCGTCACCTGGTTAAGCGATCAACTGCGCGAGAACAAACCGTACGACGAAACGGTTCGCGCGCTCATTGCGGACACCGGCCTCTGGACCAGTTCTCCGGCGGTTAATTTCGTCACCGCGACGCTCGACAGCAACGAAGATAATCAGCCTGACGCGATCCGCCTGGCCGCGCGCACCACGCGAGCTTTCCTGGGCATGCGCATCGATTGCTTGCAATGCCATGACGATAAGCTCGGCAAGTTCTCATTCATGGATTCTGCCGGGCACACGCGCTCTGGCGAACAAACGGATTTTCACCATTTGGCGGCGTTTTATTCCGAAGCAAAGCAATCCCCCACCGGCATTCGGGACGACCTGGGGCGCGATTACAAGTATCAATTTCTGCATGCCGACGAGGAAACAGTCGTCCAGCCTGACGTCCCTTTCTTGGCGGAATTGCTTGCGCAGGAGGGAGCGCGCCGCGAACAGCTTGCCCGTTGGGTCACGCATCCGCGGAACGAGATGTTCGCGCGGGCAACGGTGAACCGCGTCTGGGCATTCATGTTTGGTCGGCCGCTTGTCGAACCGATCGATGATATTTCTAGCACCGGTCCCTACCCGCCGGCGCTCGAGACGCTCGCGGAAGATTTTGTGCAACATGGCTACGATCTGCGCCGCTTGATTCGCTTGATCGCGGCCACGGAAGTCTTTCAGCTCGATAGCCGAGCCGACTTTGAAATCACCGGCAAGCACGAACATCGCTGGGCGGTCTTTCCGCTTTCGCGGTTACGCCCCGAACAAGTGGCTGGCAGCATGATCCAAGCGGCGTCACTGAGCACGATCGACGCCGATGCTCACATCGCGTGGCAACTCATGAAGTTCGGCCAAACGAACGATTTCGTGAGCCGCTACGGCGACACTGGCGACGATGAATTCACCGACCGGGGTGGAACCATCACGCAACGCTTGTTGATGATGAACGGCAACCTCGTGAAAGAGCGGACCGACGAAAATATCGTCATCAACGCATCCACCCGCATCGCGGCGCTCGCAGACGACCAATCCGCCATCGAAGTCGCCTACCTCGCACTTCTCACACGGCGTCCCACGACCACGGAGCAGGCGTTATTTGCGGAAACGCTGGCGAAGAATAAGTCTGGCAACGCGCGGACCCACGCGCTCGAAGATTTGTACTGGGTGCTGCTCAACACGACCGAGTTTAGCTGGAACCATTGAACTTTTTTCGCGCCTGCGCCGGGCCGCATCGACTGCTGCAAGAGATCCACGATCATGAGCAATAACTTCCCCTTCGCATGTAACTCGACGGATCATTTCTCCCGCCGCACATTACTCAAGGCCGCCGGCGCGAGTGGCCTGCTGTGGCTTACCCCCATCGCCCAACAATTGGCCAGAGCGAATGAAACGGAGCCCAGCGGCAAGCCTGCCCGCAGTGTGATTGTCTTGTGGATGCAGGGGGGACCGAGTCAATTGGAAACGTTCGATCCGCATCCCGGGAGCGAAGCTGCGTACGGCTCCAAGGCGATCCAGACCGCCGTCCCTGGCATCGAACTGGGCGAGGGGTTGGAGCACCTGGCCGAGTTGATGCCTGACGTCGCCCTCGTGCGCTCCGTGGTAAGCAAGGAAGGGGATCACGAGCGGGCGACCTACAACGTCAAGACCGGTTGGCGGCCGGATCCGACGCTGATTCATCCAGCGCTGGGGGCGGTCATGTGCCATGAACTGAGCGACAACGTCGAAATTCCTCGTCACATCTCCATCCTCGCTGGCCAATGGGCGGCGCGGGGTGGCTACCTGGGGGACCAATTCGACGCCTTCAAGATTGGCGATCCGCAAGGACCGGTGCCGGACGTCACGCCCCGCGTGCCCCAGGCGCGGTTCGATGAACGCATCCAGCGTTTGCAAGCATTAGAAGACGAATTCGCGCGCGGGCGGTTGCGAAATTTGGATGCCGGAAAGACGCTGCATCGCACGTCGATCAACGCCGCCACGCGGATGATGTCGAGCGCGCAACTCAAAGCGTTCGATATCTCGCTCGCGCCGCAAGCACAGCGTGAAGCCTACGGCGACACACCGTTTGGCCGCGGATGTTTGGCGGCGCTGCGGTTGATCGAGGAAGATGTTCGCTGCGTGGAAGTGACGCTCAACGGTTGGGACACGCACGCGAATAACCACGAGTTGCAACTGGGTAATGTGAAGATTCTCGATCCCGCGTTCGCACAACTCCTGCGTGATTTGAAAGCCCGCGGTCTCTTCGATTCCACCATCGTCATCTGTGCCGGCGAGTTTGGCCGCACGCCGAAACTGAACCCCTTAGGCGGTCGCGATCATTGGCCGCACGGGTTCAGCATGGCGCTGGCCGGCGGCGGTCTGAGGCGCGGCGTCGCGATCGGCGAGACGTCACCGGTACTGCGCGAAGGAAAGCCGGACGTCGAGCGCGACGTTCAACGTCCCGTCGCGGTGGAAGACGTTCACGCCACGGTGCTCACCGCGCTCGGCATCAACCCGCTGGACGAAATCATGACCCCCGTCGGCCGCCCGATGGCGTTCAGTAAGGGCAGAGTCATCGAAGATTTGCTGGGTTAACTGAACTCCACGCATTCTGAGATTAGCTTGCCAAGGATCATCGCTGCGAAGTGGCTCTGCGCGCGTCAGGCACGGATGCCGCATTCGGTCGCTGATGCCAGGAGTTAGTCGAGGGTGCTGCAAAACGCATTCGTTTCGATTACTTTGGTGAAAAGCAATTTTCGCTCGACGAATGCCGCCACACCACAAGGGACGCCGCCTTGAACGTTCGCCACTATCCTTCTCTCTGCGCTGTTGTACTTACCTTGCTCGATGGTCCGGCGCAGGCGACGAACCAGCTTGCCGCCGCCGAACTGACCATTGCAGAGGCTGGGCAAACCACGGCCAGTGTGTTGGTGTCGCCTGAGGCAGGCGAGTGGGAGCGGCGCGCGGCGAACGATCTGGCGTTGTATATTGAGAAACTGTCTGGCGCGAAGCCGACGCTCATCGACACGGCCGCGGACGCCGCGCAGCGATTGCAACAGCCCGGCCCCAAATTTATCGTCGGCCGCCTCGCGCTCGCGACCAAGCCGGCCCTCAAAGGGGCGTTGGCAAAGGCCGCGAAGCCGAACCCGACGATCCGCGCAGATGCGATTGTCGTCCAGCGCGATGGCGACCGGGTCTATCTGGCGGGCACGAACGACGACTCCCACTATTACGCCGTCGTGACGCTGCTCAATCATTGGGGTTGTCGCTGGTATCTGCCGACCGACTTCGGCGAGTGTGTTCCTTCACGGCCGACGCTCAAACTCGGCGAGTTGGAAATGGCCTATGGCTCTCCGTTTGAGGTTCGCCGCTTCTGGATTTCATGGAACGGCTCGAGCGATGGCATAGCGGAGTTCATGCATCGCAACTTCTTCAACGAAGTGCTCGTTCCCAACGGCCATAATCTGGCGCAATACACCAAGGATCTGATTCCACCAGGGAAGACGATGTTCAATGTGCCGATTGCGGAAGACAAAACGGCCGACCACGTCGTCGCACAGGTCGAGCCGCTGTTTGCCGCGGGGAAAGACGTGCAACTCGGCATGGAAGACGGTCTCTACGAAAGCGATTCGCCGCTCGACAAGGAGTTGCTCGCCTTGCAGCAAGACAAGTATTTCCTCAAGCCGGCGGCCACCGACGCCTTCATGACGTTCTACAACAAAGTCGCGGCGCGGCTGCTTAAGAAACATCCGCAGAGCCGGTCGCATATTGGCTTTCTCGCTTACGGCAACATCACCCTCCCGCCGATCAAAGTGACGACCGCCGCCAAGCCGCTAGTGGCCTATCTCGCGCCGATTGACATCGATCCGATTCATCCGATGGGCTCGCCGCTCTCGGCCCCCAAACGCGAGTATCAAGAGATGCTCTTGAAGTGGGCGAAGGTGATGGACGGCCGCGTGGTGATTTACGACTACGATCAGGGGATGCTCGTGTGGCGAGATATTCCCCACCCGAGCCACGGGATGTTTCGGCACGATGTTCAGCATTATCGCAAGGCCGGAATATTGGGGATCGATACCGAGAGCCGAGGCGCGTATGCCACCACGTTCACCAACCTGTTTTTTCGCGGGCAGCTCTTGTGGAATCCAGACGTCGATGTCGACTCCCTGGAAACGGAGTGCTACCAGGCGATGTTCGGCCCGGCGGCGGAGCCTCTCGCGGCCTATTGGCGAGCGATTAATAAAGCGTGGGATGAGACAATCGTCACCGAGCACGAGTATTTCGTGATTCCGGCGATTTACACGCCAGAACTCGTCGCGACATTGCGCGGGCATTTGTCGGCGGCGGAAAAAAGTCTGGCGCCGCTAATCCAGAAAAAGGCGCGCACGCCGCGTGAAGAACTGTATGTGCAGCGGTTGCAATTCATGCAGCGGAGTTTTCAAATCCTCGAAGCCTACACCAGCATGATCGGCGCGGCGAACCATGACGTCGATTACGCCGCCGCTGTCCGGCAAGGCGAGCGCGGACTCGCGGCGCGCGAGGCCTTGACGGAGCAGAATGACATCTTCACCACCTATAAGCGGATTGGCGAGCACGGCACGGCGTGGTGGCCAGGCGAAGTCGAACAGTATCGCAAGTTGCTCAAGTTGACCAACGGCGAAGCCGGCAAGCTGGTCGTGAAGTCGCCGGCAGAGTGGCTGTTTCGTTGCAACTCCGGTAACACCGGCGTGCAGGAGCATTGGGCGACCGTCAAAATCGAGTCGCCTCCTGAGGCCGATTTTGATGGCCCGCCGTGGAAGTGGGTGCAAAGCCACCGCAATGAGTGGCAATCTTTGCGGACCGATCTCTACCTGCAAGCGCAAGGCATCGTGACGGAAGATCACGACGGCTACACCGGCTATGGTTGGTATCGCACGGAGCTCGAAATCCCGGCTGATAAAGCTAGCGGCGATTTACACCTGATGTTCCCTGGGCTGTTCAACGAGTGCTGGCTGTACGTCAATGGCGAGCAAGTCGCCCATCGTGAGAACTCCAATCCGGTGTGGTGGTACAACGCCTATGAGTTTGAGTGGGACGTCGCGCTGGCCAACAAGTTCAAACCAGGCAAGAACACCATTGCCTTGCGGATTCATAACCCGCATCACATGGGCGGCATGTTTCGTCGGCCGTTTGTGTATTCCGCGAACGCTGCGAAGTTGAAGTAGTCCCTGGTTCTACTTCCCGATGCAGAAGCGGCTGAAGATGCGGTCGAGGACGTCGTCGGTGTAAACCGCGCCGACGACGCGTCCTAGTTCCTCGAGCGCGACGCGCAACTCCGCCGCCACCAACTCTTCTCCCAAATTCGCCACAGCGACTTCCCGCGCACGCTCCACCGCCGCCACCGCCAAGCGCAGGCTATCGCGGCAGCGCGCGGCCGTGCCGGCGACGCAATGCAGTTCCGACGCCGCGAGCGCCGAAAGTCGCCGCGCGATGGCCTGCCGCAATTCTGCGAGACCGGTTTGCGTCGCGCTGCTCACCACCATCGCGTCCGTTTGCGGCGGCAGGGCGGGATAATCATCCGGTCGTGCTAAATCCGCCTTGGTCAAGACAACCAATCGCTGCGGATTCTCCCGCGTTGATTCTTGTAGCTCCCAGTCTGACAGGTCGCCCGTGGGGTCCACACAGAGCAGCGCGAGAGGTGCGCGGCGAGCTTGCTCCACAGCACGTGCCTCGGCGGCGACATCAATCGCGTGTTGCGCTCCCCCTTGGCCGGCCGTGTCGATCAATTGGCAGCGTAGCCCACCGATCTCGACCTGGCACGAAACATAATCCCGCGTGGTTCCCGCCTTGTCGGAAACCAGCGCAGCCGCTGCTCCTCCAGCCAGGGCGTTAAAGAGACTACTCTTGCCGACATTGGGTCGACCATAGAGTACGACGCGATACTCGCCGGGGTGTGCGTCGCGGGTTTGCATTTGCGCCGCGAGTTGATGAATTTGGGCGGCGATTTGCGCCAACTGCGCGTCGAGTTCGGCGGCGGTGATGAACTCAATATCCTCCTCGACAAAATCCAGCCCGGCTTCCAAGTGGGCGAGCAGTTCGAGCAACTGTTCGCGTAACGCGTGCAACGGCGTGGCAAGGCCGCCGGCCAGCTGTTCCAGGGCGATCCGCAATTGATTGACCCCTTCCGCATCGATCACCCCGAGCACGGCCTCGGCCTGCGTCAGGTCAAGCCGCCCAGCCAGGAACGCGCGCAGCGTGAACTCACCTGGAGCCGCCACCCGCGCGCCGCTGTCGCAGACAGCCGCCAGCGTTGCTTGCAAAACCGGCGGTGAGCCGAGCGTGTGAATCTCGATGCTGGGCTGGCGCGTATAACTGCGCTCCGTCGGCCAGACGTGCAAATCACAGGGGATCTCACCCAGCGGAGCGGGAAGTCGCAAACTCCCGGCAATTCTTCGCGGCCGGCGCAGCGCTGCGAGTTCGAGCGCCTCGGCGGGCGCGAACAGTGGCGCTACGCAGGCAACTGCCGCTGGGCCGCTCATGCGGACAATCCCGCGCGGCGCGCCGCCGGCCGCGGAAGCGATGGCGGCGATGGTGTCGGTAAGATCGAACCGCATGTTGAGGTTTGCACCAAAAATACTGGATATGACGGTGGTAACGAGTCGATCAACGTCAATCGCGGGTGGGATGCGAGAACGTGACATCCATCCCGTTCAGCGACGAACGTCAGCCTAACGCGGAATATGGACTGCTGGCAATGCTGGCAGTCGGGACGGGGGCATGCGGTCCACACGCTGATTCCAGGTGCGAGAGCGACGAAATAACCGCTGGCCAAATGCGCAAAACATTTTGCCCTTGAAGCGGCTACAAATTCTCGGCAGAATACCACCCTGTTTGGAACCGCCCCTGTGTTTTCCGTGAGGATTGCGCAACGTGGGGCGCAGCGACATCACAAACATCGGCGGCGGCAGTCCAGGGAGGGCGCGTCGCGGGTCAGAGCGACCTAAACCATGCAGCAAGGAGTGCTGAACGTGAAAGTTTTTAATTGTCTGACCGCCTTCGGCGCGGGTCTTTTCATTGTCGGCCTGGCCACGTTGCCGGTCGCGGCCCAGCAAGGCCGTCCGCTGAATGCCGGCGTCGCCCCTACCGGCATCGCCCCAGCTGCCGCGGCGCCGCGTGTCGCCGGGACCAGCGTCGCCGTGATTGACCTGCAAGACGTCTTCAAGAAACATGCCCGCTTCACTGCGGCCATGGAAGACCTCAAAAAGGACAACGAAGCCCTGGCTGCGTACGCTCGCACCGAGCAAGCCAAATTGCAAAAGATGCTCGAGGCGCTCAAGGATCTCAAGCCCGGCAGCCCGGACTACAAGCGTAAAGAAGAAGAGATCGCGCACATCGATAGCGATGTGCGCGTGCAGCTCTCGCTCAAACGCAAGGAACTTCGCGAGCGCGAAGCCAAACTCCACTATCAAGCGTATGAAGAGATTTCGGCGGCGGTCCAGGAATTTGCCGACCGCAACGGTATCGGCCTGGTGGTTCGCTTCAGTGCCGATGAGATCGATCCTACGAATCCGGAATCGATCATGATGGGACTTAGCCGGCAGGTGGTGTACCAGCGAAATCTGAACATCACGGACTTCGTGATCGAGATGATTAACCGCGGCACGCCCCCCGTGGCGCCGGCCGGCGATCAAGCCCGTCGCCCCACAATCCCCGGTCGTTAATGTCGCCAGGGCGACGACTGCCAAGCAGCACGGGCGGAGTTTCCCCCCGTGCTTGATCGCAGGCTCCCAGACAGCTTGATTGCTTAGATTTTTGGTTCCCATACTCGCTTTGACGAGCTTCCCTTGAGACAGCAATTTCGTGCACAGCAAACCCTCGCCTGTAGTGTGGAAGTCGAGGGATTTGGATACTGGACGGGTCGTGACGTTAAGGTCCGCTTCCGTTCGGCGCCGGCCAACACAGGCATCGTGTTTGTGCGGGCGGATTTGCCGCAACCCAAACGAATCTCCGCCATTGTCGAACGGCGGATCGAGATGCCGCGGCGCACCGCGCTGGCTGCCGATGGCGCTACGGTCGAAATGGTCGAACATATCATGGCGGCTCTCGCCGGGCTGAACATCGACAACTGCGAAGTCTGGGTCGATGGGGCGGAAATGCCCGGCCTCGACGGCTCGGCGCAAGCGTATGTCGAAGCGCTGCAATCCGCAGGCATCGTGGAACAAGACGCGGTGCGAGCGCAGCTCATCGTGGATGACGTGACGCGCGTCGGCAACGACGAGAGTTGGGTTGAGGCTCGCCCTGTGCGGACGCGCTGCTTGCAGGTGCGTTATCGCCTGGACTATGGGAGCGAAAGTCCGATCGGTCGTCAAACGTTCGAGATGCGTGTGACGCCGGACAGTTTTCGCAAGGAACTCGCATCCGCCCGCACGTTCATTCTGGAAGCGGAAGCCGACTGGCTGCGCAAGCAAGGACTTGGCGCGCGGGTGACATTCGACGATCTGTTGGTGTTTGGCGACACCGGGCCGTGCAACAACGCTTTGCGTTTTGAAGACGAATGCGTGCGTCATAAGGCCCTCGACTTGATTGGCGACTTGGCGCTGGCCGGTTGCGATTTTGTCGGTCAAATCATTGCGTATCGCAGCGGTCACCGCCTCAACGCCGAACTGGTAAAAGCGCTGTTGGCCGAAGGGCAAGTTCTCGGCGGCCTCCGCAAGTCCGCCTGAGCGCGGGCGGCTAGCGATATTTAACGAGTTCGAGTCTGAGTCGTGGCGAACCTGAGTTTCGCGAGGAGCGTACGATGAAGCCATTGCGTGTCGCTGTGCTTGGCGCTGGCCATTTGGGACGAATTCATACCCGCTTGATGAGCGCGCGCGACGATGTCGAACTGGTCGGCATCGTGGAGCCGCACGCCGAAACGCGGGCCCGCGTCGCCGCCGAATTCCTGTGCGCCGGCTATGCCGATGTACAAGAGATCGTCCAGCGCATCGACGCCGCCTTGGTGGTAACGCCGACGCAATATCATCACGATGTCGCCTTGCCGCTGCTCGAACAAGGCATCCACTGTTTTATCGAAAAGCCGATTACGTTTTCGGTCGACGAAGCGGATCGCTTGATCGCAGCCGCGCGGCGGCGACAACTCGTGCTCCAGGTGGGACACGTCGAGCGCTTCAATCCAGCGCTGCGGGCGGTGAGTGAACACACCTGGGGCGCGCGTTACATTGAAGCGGTCCGCACGAGCGGTTATGCCTTTCGGTCGATCGACATTGGGGTCGTGCTGGACTTGATGATTCACGATATCGATATCATCCTCTCGCTCGCACAAAGCGAAGTGGTGGATGTCCGCGCTGTGGGAACGGCGGTGCTCGGTCCGCATGAAGACATGGCGCAAGCTCGCCTGGAGTTCGCCAACGGGTGCGTCGCCAATTTGACGGCGTCGCGCACTAGCTTTACCAATCAGCGCACGTTGCAGGTTTTCACGCCGCGCGGTTACGCCTGCGTGGACCTGGGACAACGGCAGGCGCGGGTGGTGCAAGTCGCGGAACAGGTGGCGCGGGGCGAAGTGGATGTGCTCACCGCAACGCCGGAGGAAGCTCAGGCAATTAAAGAGCGGCTATTCGTCGACTACCTGCCGCAATCGACGATTGCGGTCCCCGAGGCGAATGCCATCGCCGAAGAGCAGAGTGATTTTCTGGGCGCGATTCGCGCGCACAGCGCGCCGCTCGTCACGGGTGAAGCGGGACGCAACGCCTTGGCCGTCGCCGCTCGCATTCTCGCAGCAATCGCCCGTCATCAAACCGCCCCCCGTATTCTCCCCGGCACGGAAATCGGCACGGAAACAACGCCTATCCGCAAAGCCGGTTAAGGTTGCCTGCCGCAACTTATGCCAGGTCGCGATCTTCAAACAGGATCAGCGCCAGGAAGAGCGCGATCGCGATGTAGAGCATCGTGTACAGGAGCATCCACCCCAAATACACCAGTGGGACCGGCGCGCCGCCGGCGATGCCTGCTTGTATGTCGTAATACTCCAGCACGGGAAAGATCGTGGAGATGAATCGCCCGAAGAACCGGACGATTTCAAATTCGTTGGCTTTGGATTGCACCAACAGCGGCGTCAGGTGTCCCAGGACATAAATCGCAAAGCTGATGACGAAGTTCGCGAGCATCGGCAAGCGGGTGGAAATCGCCACGGAGATCGCCGCGATCACGCCGGTCTCCATAAACGACAGCGCCAGACCAGGCACGATGCCGGTCATCTCGTCGTGGCACTGTTGCCAGGTGGGATCGTCCTTGGACGTCTCGCGGGCGTCGTAAATCGGCTTGTAGGCCACGACCGCCAAAAACACGGTGCCCAAGATGGCGAACATCACGGCGACAGTCCAGAGGATGCCGAGGTACTTGCCAATGATGAAATCGCGGCGGGTGATCGGCTTGGAGAGCACGGTCAGCGCGGTTCGTCCTTCGACTTCTTCGGAAATGGACGTGCTCGCCGCCCAGACCGCCTGCACGATGGCAAAGATCATGATTAGCGTCAGGCCAGACATCTTCAGCATTTTGATGTCTTCGCCGAACGTGTTGTAGGGAATGAACTCGAAGATGATCACGCCGAACAGGCCCAGCGCCATCAAGATGAGAAACAACGGTTGCGCTGTCTCGGACTTGTAGGTGGAAAGCGCGACCGCCGAGATGCGGGGCATCAGCGAGCGTTGCAAAGCATATAAAAGATAGACGCCGATGACCGCGAGCGCGGCGTATACGGCGGTCCAAATCTGCGGGTAGGCCAGCCTGGTGTCTATCGTGACGACGAGTTTTGTCGGCTCCGTCCCCTGGTTGAGCACGAAGAGTTCGTCAATCACTTCCTTGGGGAAGGGACTTCCCGAGCGCGTCGCGCGATTCCATTCAAAGACCTCGCCGGGCTTCACGTTGAAGTTGGTCGGCAAGCCAGGATCGTCCTGGGCGAATGCGGAAACCGTGAGCGGTTCATCGGCCGAAAGTTGCAGGCTATAAATTTCGTTGCGGCGAAACGAAACCTCGATGGCTTGTTCAGCGGCTACGTCATCGGCCGGCGGGGCGGCGATCTCAAACGTGGCCGTATGGACGCCGAGTTGCGGCAATCGGAGCAGTGCGTCGATCATCTCCGCAGGCCGGCGCACGACGAACAGCCCCAAGACGCCAAACACGGCCAGCGCGACGACCACGCCGAAAATGAGTTGCAGCGGCCCTTCGCTAATGGTCAGCGGGACTTCCGCCAAACGCCCGAACACCGGCACCTTGCGCAGCAACCACGCGATAGGCCACAACAGCAGCAGCACCGCTAAACCCAGGAGCGCGCCGACGCCGATCAGCCACAGCGGGGTCAGCCAATTGCTGACCCAGAGCGCGTTTCCAAAGAAGTCGAACGCCCCCACAAGGGGAGCCACAATGGCGAAGGGGGCATTCGTCATAAGCCACGGAAACCAGGCGAGAAGCAAATGAAGAGAACTAAGTATCGGGCAATACGCAATTTACGTTATCTGAGGGAGAAATGTTCGCGGCAACCGACTCATTGCGTCGCGCGTGTGCGAAAATCGGCAAATTCGCCGCTAGCGGGACTCGTATCCACTGTCCGCTCGCGAATATTCAACCGCATCGCGTCGTCGATCGCCGCTAAGAAGGCATTCAATTCGCTCACGGTTCCTTCGGCAACCAAACGGACGCGGCCGTCGGAAAGGTTTTGCACAAACCCTTGCACGGCATAGCGTTGCGCCAGCGATGTCACCGTGTAGCGAAAGCCGACTCCCTGCACTCGGCCGAGATAATGCACCGTCCGGCGTTCATGCTGCTCGGTTCCCACGCGGCCAACTCCTCCTGCGATAAGCTGCGATTATACGTCAGATGGGCTCGTTTCGGGAGCAGGCGCTGCGCCGGTCTTGTGCTCAGCAAGTCACCGCACGATCTCTCATGTTTACCACCGGTGGCAGTTGCGGGATACTACGAGCCCTTGAGTGCCAGACACCACCCTGCCTGCCGCAAGGCGGGCCTTACGGACGAAACACAGCAACTATGTCCCGCGCCGAAATTGAAGCCGCCATTGCCCATCGCGAACCGATGCTCCTGCTCGATGAGATTCTTGAACGCTCGGCTGAGCGCATTGTCTGCCAGAAGACTTTTCGCCCTGAGGAGTTTTTCTTTCAGGGGCATTATCCCGACTATCCCCTCGTCCCCGGCGTCATTTTGATCGAGGCGGCGATGCAAGCGGGGGCGGTGCTTGTCTCGGACGTGCCGCTTGAAGGGGGAGTCCCCGTGGCGACGCGGATCAACGACGTGAAGTTCAAGAAAATGATCCGCCCCGGCGATAGCGTGCTGCTCGAAGTGGTGCTTAACGAACGCCTCGCGGACGCGTTCTTCATGGCGGCCAAAGTTCGCTGCGATGGCAAGACGGTCGTGACGTTCAACTTCGCCGTTACGGTGGCGAAACAGAGCGCATGAGTGCGGCGGCTACGGAATCCGTTTGGGCGAATTGAGCCGGACGTAAACTAGTACGACAATTACCGCGCCGATAATCGAGAGAATCCAGCCAGCGGGACTAATTCCACCATCGGCCGGCGCCCAGATGAGACGGCCGATCAATCCCCCGACGAACGAGCCGGCAACGCCCAGCAGAATCGTCATGAGCATGCTCATCGGTTGACGGCCGGGAACCAGGAAGCGCGCAATGGCCCCCACGATGCCGCCAAAGCAGATCCAAGCGATGATCGAAAAGAGCCAGCCCATTTGCATTCTCCTGAGGGGTGATGTCGAAAGCGAATTGCCCTCCATTATAGTGGCCCGCACGACGGTTGGCACCTGTGGCCGGTGATGAACGGCCAAACTCCCCAAAATTCTGCAACGGGGCGTTGGCCAAAGATTTGCAGTTGGGCCGCTGACATCGCATAATGCACCCACCTACCCCTATTTCCATTTCGCTCCCACCTTGCGAGGTTCCCGCCATGTCGCGTTTTGTCTCTCGTCGTCAATTTCTTCGCCAATCGGCCGTTGTCGGTGCGGCGATTGGTGTTGGCTACCACGCCAGTAGTAGCCTTGCACAGTCGAAGTCCCCCAATGAGAAGCTGAATATCGCGTTCGTCGGCGCGGCCAATCGCGCCGGAGCGAATCGTGGCGAACTGCTGGGGGAGAGCCCGGAAAACGTGGTCGCCCTTGCGGATGTGGACTCGCGCTATCTCGGCAAAGCGAGCGAGCAGCATCCGCAAGCGAAGACGTTTCGCGATTACCGCAAAATGCTCGACGAAGCGCATGGCCAGATCGACGCGGTGCTTGTTGGCTGTCCCGATCACGTGCATGCTCCCGCGGCGGCCATGGCGATGAGCTTGGGCAAGCACTGCTATTGCGAAAAGCCGCTCACGCACACCGTCCAGGAAGCGCGTCACCTGGCGAAATTGGCCAAGGAAAAGAAACTCGCGACGCAGATGGGGACGCAGATCCACGCGACCGATAACTACCGCCGTGTGGTCGAGCTGGTGAAGACCGGCGTCGTCGGGCCAATTGAGGAAGTGCATGTTTGGGTAGGGGGCGGCGGTTGGTCTGACGGAAAATTCAACACCAACAAGCCGGTGCCGGAGTTTCTCGCTTGGGACTTGTGGCAAGGCCCCGCGCCGGTGCGTCCTTATACGGACAACGTCCATCCCGCCAACTGGCGCAGTTTTTGGGAATACGGCGGCGGCATGTTGAGCGATCTCGGTTGCCACCGCATGGACCTCGCGCATTGGGCCCTCGATTTGCGTCATCCCACCACGTGCTGGGCGGAAGGCCCCGCGCCCGATCCCGATGGCCCGCCTCGTCAGATGAAAGCCCATTGGGAATATCCAGCCCGCGGCGCGCTGCCGGCCGTCAAGCTCACTTGGTACCACGGCGGCCTTCGTCCGGAAATCCTCGGCACCTATGTCGATCTGGGAGGGAAGCCGGTTTCGTTTGGTGACGGCGTGCTCTTCGTGGGTAAGGAAGGGGCGATCTACGGCGACTACGGCCGTCTCCTCGTGCTGCCGCTAGAAAAATTCGCTAACGCGAAATATGACATTCCCGAGCAGCAGCGCATTCCGGCCTCGGTCGGTCATCACAAGGAATGGCTGGACGCCATCCGGACCGGCAGTCCCACGACGTGCAACTTCGACTACTCCGGCGCGCTCACCGAGAGCGTGCTCTTGGGGCTCGTCGCCTTCCGCACCGGTGAAAAACTCACCTGGGACGCCAAGAACCTCAAGGCGACCAATTGCCCAGCCGCCGATCAATACCTGACCAAGGAATATCGCAAAGGCTGGGAGATTCCTGGGCTGAGCTAAGGCCATAGAGATTGCTCGTTTTCACGCGCAGGCATCTGCCTGCGCGTTGATGGTTGTTGAACGACCCGAAGTCGCTGCTTCCAAGCGCGGAGCCATGTCCGCGCTGATAAACAAAGTGAGACCCGCCGTGTCACAAGATCGTCGCACCTTCCTGGCCACGGGGCTGGCTGCTTCCGCGGCGCTCGTTACTGCTTCGCTATCCGCAACTGAAAAGAACCAACCGATGGATGTTTCCCAATTAGGCAAGACGCCGCACACCAAATTCGCGGTCAACATCGAAATGTGGTGGACCAAACTCCCGTTTCTGGACCGCATCAAGAAAGTTGCCGAGTATGGCTTTCCCGGTTATGAATTCTGGCCTTATGAGGACAAGGACCACGCTGCCATCGCGCGGTTAAACGACGAGCTTGGCCTGGAATGCACACAGTTCACCGCGTGGGGTTTTGAGCCCGGCATGAACAACCCGGCGCAAGAAGCCAGGTTCATTGCCAAGATTAAAGAAGCCTGTGGCGTCGCGAAGAAACTCAAGATTCGCAAGCTGACCGTGGTCGCCGGGAACAACCAGCCAGGGATGACGCAGGACGCGATGCTCGCCCAGGTCACTACGGCGCTCAAGAAAGCGGCGCCGATCGCGGAGCAGCACGAGGTGATGCTGATTCTGGAGCCGATGAATGGCCGCGTCGATCATCCCGGCCATTGCCTGTATGGCAGCGCCGACGCACTGCGGATTTGCCGCGAGGTGGATTCGCCGATGGTGAAGATCAATTGGGATCTCTACCACATGCAGATCACCGAGGGGGATCTCTGCGGCCATCTCAAAGAAGGGCTGGACCAGATTGGCTACTTGCAACTGGCCGACCATCCCGGTCGCCATGAACCGGGGACCGGCGAGGTGCATTATAACCGTGTGCTGAGGCAAGCGTTCGAACTAGGCTATCGCGATTTCGTCGGCTTGGAATGCATCCCCGCGACGACAGAACTCGCCGCAGCACAAGGCGTCGCCGCGGCGGACGTGTGGTAGCGAGCACAATAGAAAAAAGCCGCCGGCGCTGCACGACACCGGCGGCATTTACTCAAGACAACACGCGCGGAATTACGCCGCTTTCTTCTTCTTGTTGCCGCCACGGTTTGCAGGGGCCGGCGGCGACTCCATGCTTCCGCCTTGGTCCTGATACTGTGCGCGTAAACGGACCAGTTCGGTCTTTAACTCCTTCACGACATCCGCATAGGCCGCGTCGCCGTACACGCTCTGCATCTCGTGGGGATCTTTCTCCAGGTCGTAGAGTTCCCACTCATCGAGGTCGTAGAAGCGGATCAGTTTGTAGCGGTCCGTGCGGACGCCGTAGTGCGGGGGCAATGCGAACTCGGTCGCGTAATAGCGGTAGTAGATCGAGTGGCGCCAATCCGCGGGCACGTCGCCAGCCAGCACCGGATCCTGCGCAATGATGTCGGCGAGACGCGTCGCGGCGGACGCGGGATCGCGCACCGCGGCCATCAACCGGGGCATCAGCAGCGGCCGGCGCGGAAAGTAGCGCTCGGCGAGCTCACCGGCAAGCACCCGCTCCACGCCCGAGCGCAGCTCCCGCAGGGCGCGCGGGTCGGCGGGCTGATCCGCGCGCACGCCCAGCGCGTGTCGCCACAGGGCCCGGCTGGCCGTGGCCTGTGCGGCGCGC
>CAUJKE010000272.1 GCA_963205385.1 Planctomycetota bacterium
CGTTTGTCTTAGAGAGTTTGTTTGATGTTGAAATGGCTCTCCCCGCGAGGAGTGCCCGTTGGATTTAGGTTGGATTACATCATGCCAGGCATGCCGCCCATGCCGCCCATGCCTCCCATGCCGCCCATTCCTCCCATGCCACCCATGCCACCCATGCCGTGGTCATGGTGATCGTGGTGGTCATCGCCGTCGTCTTCCTTCGGAATTTCGGTGATGAGGGACTCGGTGGTGAGCAATAGTGAAGCGACGCTTGCTGCGTTTTGCAAAGCGACGCGCACAACCTTGGCGGGGTCGATAATGCCGGCCTTGAACAGATCGGTGTATTCGCCCTTGTCGGCGTCGAACCCGTCGGTCTTGCCTTTCATTTGGCGGACCCGGTTGACGACGACAGCGCCGTCGAAGCCGGCGTTAGTGGCGATGGCCCGGAGCGGTTGATCGAGCACGTTCTTGATAATCTGCCCGCCGACTTTCTCATCTCCTTCGAGACCGATCTTGTCGATGGCCTTTTCAGCGCGGAGCAAAGCGACGCCGCCGCCGGCAACGATCCCTTCGGCCAAAGCGGCCGCCGTGGCGCTCTTGGCGTCTTCGAGCAGATACTTACGCTCTTTCATTTCGGTTTCGGTCGCGGCGCCGCAGTTGATTTGCGCAACGCCACCGGCCAGCTTGGCCAGACGTTCTTGCAGCTTTTCGCGGTCGTAGTCGCTATCGGTCCGCTCGATCTCCTTGCGGATTTGATCGGCCCGACCGGCGATGTCTTCCTTCTTGCCAGCGCCGCCGACGATCGTCGTGTCTTCGCTGGTGATCTTGATCTTCTTGGCCCTGCCGAGATCCGACATCTTGACACTTTCCAGGTCGATGCCGAGATCCTTGAAGATCGGTGTGCCGCCGGTGAGGACGCCGAGATCCCCCATGATCGCCTTGCGACGATCGCCGTAGCCAGGCGCTTTGACCGCACAAACTTGCAGAATGCCGCGCATCTTGTTGACGACCAGGGTCGCCAACGCTTCGCCATCAACATCTTCAGCGATGATGAGCAGCGGCTTGTTCGCCTTGCTCAAGGCTTCCAGCAGCGGAATCAACTTCTTGTTGGAAGAGATTTTTTCTTCAAAGAGCAGGACGTAGCAATTTTCCAGCTCGACCGAGACATTGTCTGGGTTGGTGACAAAGTGCGGCGAGAGGAACCCGCGGTCGAACTGCATCCCTTCGACGACTTCCACCGTCGTTTCGTTGGACTTGCCTTCTTCGACCGTGATCACGCCATCCTTGCCGACTTCGAGGAACGCCTTGGCGAGCACCTGGCCGATCGACGGATCGTTATTGCCGGCGATCGTGGCGATCTGCTCGATTTCCTTCTTGTTCTTTTCGTTGATCGGCGTGGCCTGCTTCTTGATTTCCTCGGCGATCGCATCCGTCGCCTTGGCGATGCCGCGGGAGAGGGCCATGGGGTCATGCCCGCCGGCGATCATTCTCAGACCTTCGCGGAAGATGGCCTCGGCCAGCACCGTCGCGGTGGTCGTGCCGTCGCCGGTGACGTCGTTGGTCTTGCTGGCGGCTTCTTTCACAAGCTGCGCGCCGAGATTTTCGAAGGGGTCATCGAGTTCGATGTCTTCGGCCACGGTGACACCGTCTTTCGTCACCTTCGGGCTGCCCCAGCCCTTGTCGAGCACAGCATTGCGGCCGCGAGGGCCAAGCGTGCTACGAACCGCTCTCACTAACTTGGAAACGCCGGCCAATAACGGCTGCCGCGCTTCGTCGTCAAACACCATTTGCTTTGCCACGTCCGATTTCCTCCTGGAAAGAACAACTGTCTCGGTTGAGGACGTCCCCACCGAGTGGCTAATTCATACGACCACTCAGTCGGTGGGTAGAATGTGCTGTATCATGCTGCACCGTCGGCGCGGCCAAAGTGGCAGACCGCCAAGCAGGCGTCGGTATAGAATGCAAGCAGTGTGCCAGAAACCAACGACGTCGTCGCAAGTGACTGCTTACTAACGGCTTGCGATATTATTAGGTTTTGCAGCGCCATGTCGCGCTCATTCCACGAATTGCCAATTTGGCAGGAGGACCGCGACCCGGTGCGCACGCCGCAGGTTGAGTCATTCGCCCAGATTAGCGATGAGCGATTCGTGGCGGCGCGCCGAAGGTGCTCATGAATAATCAAGCTCGAGCGGTCAAACTGCGCCGGGGTTGTAGAGCGTTACCCGTGTGAAAGCACGGGACTAATACCTGCCTGACAGCGAGAAAGGACCGTAAACGGCCCTGAATAGCTCCGTTTTCGACCCTGAAACCGGTCACCATTCCCCACCAATAGCGGCGATTATTAGCGAGGTTTTCACTCCGCCACAGGATTTAATGTCGTAAACTGTTGCGAATAAACACTTTGCTGGAAATTCACCCTTGTGGGTGGTGTCGAGAAGCAAGTTGCCTACTACTCCATAGGTGGGTAAATAGCTGGCATGTGCATGGCATTTAGCGACTGCCGCTCCGTCCGGTAATGCAGCCGAGCGAGCCGAAGCGCTAATGGCGTACAATGACGAGACCCCTACAATGGGTTGTATGCACACTAATGGTTCGTGCGCGTCACGCAACGCAATATCACGTAACATCTTTCATGGAAAGCACTTAGCAATTTGACGCTGCGCAATTCACGGCTAATAATTGTCCCCAAAGGAGTGGAAATCGCACCGGGGGGCGTCACCTCACTGGCGATCAAAGGCATCATTGCCAGAGGCGCCGGGGCGTGGTTTACTGATGCGTTTCCCAGTTTCGCCTGACGCCTGTACGAACCCGACCTAATTCGCACCTAAAGCCTGACCTATCGCCATGTTCGATCCGATCCCGAGTCATGTCTCCTTCCCCCAGATGGAGGAAGAGGTTCTTGCCTTTTGGAAAGCGCGGGATATCTACGGCGAATCGCTCAAACGCCGCGAAGGGGGGCCGAAGTTCGTCTTCTTCGAGGGCCCCCCGACCGCCAACGGCATGCCGCACCCGGGGCACTGCTTAACCCGGGCGATCAAGGACTTGTTCCCCCGCTACCGCACGATGCGCGGCGATTACTGCCGCCGCAAGGCCGGGTGGGATACGCATGGTCTGCCGGTGGAGGTCGAGGTCTGCAAGGAACTCGGCATCCACGCCAAGGAGGAGATCGAAGCCTACGGCATCGAGCCGTTCATCCAAAAATGCCAGCAAAGCGTCTGGCGGTACATGCAGGAGTGGGAAAAGCTCACCGAGCGCATCGGCTTCTGGATTCGCCTGGACGAGGCCTATGTCACGTACCATCAAAGCTACGTCGAGAGCGTGTGGTGGTCGCTGAAACAACTGTTCGACAAAGGACTGCTTTACCAGGGGCACAAGATCGTCTGGTGGTGGGCCCAAGGAGGAACGGCGCTAAGTGCAGGCGAAGTCGGACAAGGTTATCGGCAGGTGGCCGATCCGAGTGTGTATGTGAAGTTCCCAATTGTCGCGACCGAAAGTGCGAAGGCACTAGGCATCGACAGCAATGCAAGTCTTTTAGTCTGGACGACGACGCCTTGGACATTGCCTAGCAATCAATTTGCGGCAGTTCACCCGACTCTTGATTATGCAATCGTTCGAGATGAAGACGGCTCACAGTTTGTTCTTGCGGCTGCGCTCGTACCGTCAATTCATGAAAAGGTGAAACGCGAGCTGAAAATCGAGAAGCTTATCAAGGGCAGTCAATTAGTTGGGGTGCGATATCGCCCGCCATTCGATTACTTTACTCGCGAGATTCGCAATATCGATCGAATCGTGTTTCCAGGATCAATTGACACGAAAGTCTTTCTCAAGCGTCTGCAAGACGAATTCGACAACGATGGAACTTGTTCCTTCATGGTCGAATTCAAAGTTCTCGGCGCAGAATTTGTTACAACCGATTCGGGAACTGGAGTTGTGCATATCGCCCCTGCGTTCGGCGAAGTTGACTACGAAGTTTTTCAAAAACAAGAAGAACGGTTTCGACACGTGATGGGTGGACCTCTTCGAGTTCGGCCAGTGTTGCTCAACACAGTAAATCCAGATGGCAAATTCAATGAGCAGGGGCCTGATTTTTGCGTAGGTCGCGGGGTCAAAGACTGCGACAAAGACATCACGCGCAATCTCAAAGATCGCGGACTCCTCTTCCACCAAGAACAATACATCCACGAATACCCGTTTTGCTGGCGGGCGGAGGAAGATCCGCTGATTCAATATCCGCGGCGGAGTTGGTTCATCAAGACGTCGCAGTTCAAAGACGAGATGCTCGCGAACAACAGCCACATCAACTGGCTGCCGGAGCATATCAAGGACGGGCGGTTCGGCAACTTCCTGGAGACCAACGTCGATTGGGCGCTCTCGCGCGAACGCTTTTGGGGCACGCCGCTCCCAATCTGGGTCTGTTCGGAAACGGGGCAGATGGAAGCCCTGGACAGCTACGAGCAACTGCTCGCTAAGCCCGGCGTCGAGGGGACCGAAGTTTGGGATTCTGCGAAGCAGCAGAATCCCGAGTTGCCGGACGATTTGAAAGTTCACAAGCCGTACATCGACGCCGTGACGTACGACTCGCCGTTCGCCAAGGGAGCACGGATGCAGCGCGTGACCGAAGTCATCGACTGCTGGTACGACAGCGGCGCGATGCCGTTTGCGCAGTGGGGTTATCCGCACACCGGCCGCGACGCCTTTGCCGATCAATTCCCGGCCGACTTCATTAGCGAAGCGATCGATCAAACCCGCGGCTGGTTTTATAGCCAACTGGCGATCAGCACGCTGCTGTTTGGCGAGCGCGGGACGTGCGACGAAAAGGTCGAGTATCCGCATCCGTTCAAGAACTGCATCGTCCTTGGCCTGATGCTCGGCGAGGACGGGCAGAAGATGTCCAAGAGCAAGCGGAACTACCGCGAGCCTAACGAGATCTTCGTGAAGTACGGCGCCGATGCCCTCCGCTGGTACTTCTTCGCCAATCAGCCGCCGTGGACGAGCATCCGCTACAAAGAACAGGCCATCAAAGACAGCATCCCCGAATTTCTGTTACGACTCTGGAACTGCTACAGCTTCTTCGTGACCTACGCCGCCATCGACGGCTTCGATCCAGCCGCGCGGATCGGCGGGAAGCTCGAACAACTGTCCGCCGAGGAACTCGCGAGCGCCAGCGGCTATCGCCCGGTGAGCGAACGCCCGGAGATCGACCGCTGGATCTTGAGCGAACTCAACCGCACGGTGCGGGAGGTGGTCCAGCGGATGGATGCGTATGATAACTATCTCGCGTGTCAGAAGCTGAACGCGTTTGTGGACGCGCTCTCGAACTGGTACATCCGCCGCTGCCGCGATCGGTTCTGGAGCGACGAAAAAGATTCGCCGGACAAGCTCGATGCGTACTTCACGCTGTATGAATGTTTGCTGACGACGACAAAACTCATCGCCCCGTTCGTGCCGTTTTTGGCGGAAACGCTGTGGCGAAATTTGACGAAGCCGCTCGCGGGCAAAGTGCTGGAGAGCGTGCATCTGTGCGACTATCCGGCAGGTGATGCGCTGGTCGTGGATGACGCGCTCTCGGCGCAGATGGCGTTGCTTCGCGATATCGCGTCGCTGGGGCGCGCCGCGCGGATGGATGCGAAGCTCAAGGTGCGGCAACCGCTGGCCCGCGTGGAAGTGGTGCTGAGCGAGACGACGCATCAACCGTGGCTGGAAAAGCACGACGCGCTGCTCAAAGAGGAACTCAACGTCAAGGAGGTCCGCTACGCCACCGAAGGGAAGGAGTACATCACTTACCAGGTGCAGCCGAACTTCAAGGTGCTTGGGCCGCTGGTGGGCAAATTGCTTCCCAAGGTGAAGGAACTGCTAGGCAAAGCGAATGGGGCCGAACTGCTGGCCCAGTTGAAAGCGACCGGCCAGATCGGACTCGCTGTTGGCGGCGAGCAAGTTGAACTCACGAGCGAGCACGTGCAAGTCCGCCTGAGCGCGAAGCCTGGCTGGGCGGCGGCGCAAGGGGCCGGTTGCGTCGTGGTGCTCAATACCGAAGTGACGCCGGCCCTGGTGCAGGAGGGGATCGCGCGGGATGTCATTCGGGCGGTGCAGGATCGCCGGAAAGAGATGCAGTGCCAATATACGGATCGCATCCACGTCGGCGTCGTGACGGAAACCGCGGAGTTGCGCGACGCCATCACCGCCAACCTGACAATGATTCAAGAAGCGACGCTGGCGACGAAGATCACGTTCGAGGCGCTGGCCGGCAGCGAAGGGAAAGAGGTCGAAATCGCGGATTTCGCCGCGAAGTTGTTTGTGAACGTCGAGTAGACTTCAAGCGGCGTCTAGCTCACCATCTGATTCATCATCCGGGCGAGCCGGATGGGGTCATGACACAGACGAAGGAATGCCCATTGCCTGAACTGCTTCCCATCGCGGTGCTGATTTCCGGGGGTGGGACGACGCTGCGCAATTTGATTCAGCTCGCGCATACTGGAGAGTTGCCGGTCGAGTTCAAGCTCGTGATCTCCAGCAATCCGGCGGCGAAAGGACTGGAGTTCGCGCGCGAGGCGAACATTCCGACGCTGGTGGCAGAAAAGTCGAAAGGGCTGAGCGCGGAAGCCTATTCCCAGCACATCTTCGAGCCGATTCGCGCGCGCGGGGCGAAGTATGTCGTGATGGGAGGCTTTCTCAAGCATGTGCTCATCCCGCCGGACTTCGAGAACCGCGTGATCAACATTCACCCGGCGCTTATTCCCGCGTACTGTGGGCGAGGCATGTATGGCCGCCACGTGCATGAAGCGGTGCTGGCTTATGGGGCGAAGGTGAGTGGCTGCACGGTGCATTTCGTGGACAATCAATACGATCACGGCCCGATCATCTTGCAGCAGACGGTTCCCGTGCTGGATGCCGACACGCCTGAGACGCTCGCCGCGCGGGTCTTCACCGCCGAGTGCAGCGCGCTTCCGGAGGCGCTGCGCAAGCTGGCCGGCGGCAAGGTGCGCGTCGTGGGACGGCGCGTGCATATCGATTGAGCGCTGCTTCGACTTCATGCAGGCACAGCGCCGCTAGCTCTCCGGCTTTTCACGAGCCGCTTGCACTCTTTAGAAAAAAATGTGCAGAAGGAATAACCTACCGCGCTTGACTGACCGATAAATACCCTCAAGGTTTCGTAGCGAGCGCTGCGCATCCCGACTTCTCGCATTGTGCGGGAAGACTGCTCTTGACCGCCGGGCGGGGTTGACGTAATTACCCCGCTCCCCGTGTGCGGACACCAGGGCCAGTCTCGTCTGTCAGTCTTATCCAGTTAGTCCTTATCGAATTAGAGGGTCAACGCGCGGCAGCAAGCAGCCTGCGTCTTGCAGAAGACGCGGCGCTGTCTGGTGGCGTGGGCGGACCCCGGATCGCGGCTAGTCCTATGAGAACCAACAGCAAACGGTCGGCCAACCTCGAGCAGAATCGTGCATCTCGCAAAAGGAGAACTGCGTTGAATGCGACGGCGAAATGGCTAGTATGTGGCGCCAGCTTCGGCTGGGTGCTCAGTGCAACGTGGGCGGACGCCGCGGCGCCTTCGCTTTCGCCTGCTCTGGCTGCCAG
>CAUJKE010000273.1 GCA_963205385.1 Planctomycetota bacterium
AGAATGACACCGCGACGCTCAGCGGCGGCGTTTTCAACACGACCAACATCCTCCTTTCCGGCGGCACCCTGAATATCCAGGGCACCGCGCAGGTCAATGTCTCAGGCGTGGTCGATATGGGCGCCCGCGCTGCCGGTCGCCCCGGCGATATCAACCAGTCCGGCGGCTTGCTCACCATCGCCGGCAATGGCAGCAGTGAAAATGCTGCGATCCGCATCGGCCACTGGCCCAACCAAACCAGCACGTACACGCTCTCCGGCGGTGAACTGCGCATTACCCATCCCACCGCAGGCATCGCGCTGGCGACCGATGGCAGCGGCGCCTTTAACATGACCGGCGGCACGGCCACGTCACCGCTGGTCACGCTGAACCACCGCAATAACAACGGCACTGGTGCGTTCACGCTCGCAGGCGGCACGTTTAACCTAGGCGCTGGCGGCCTGCAAACGACCGGCGCCGCGTACAATCTGAGCCTGGGGGGCGGCGCGAATCCCGTCCTCAACGCCACCGCGAACTGGAATTCGCCGCTGAACATGACGCTCAGCGGCGCCGGGGCGAGCGCGATCACGATTGACACCAACGGCTTCAATGTCAACCTCAGCGGCGTCCTCACAGGCGCCGGCGGCCTTAACAAGACCGGCGCCGGAACCTTGACACTAGCCAATGCAGACAGCAATTTCACCGGCGACCTGGCGATTGATGAAGGCCGCGTGGATGCCACTGCGGGCCACAACAACACCAACCCCACCAGCGCGCTCGGCCATCCTATCACGCCTGGTCGCCAAATCATCGTTGGTCCAGGCACGACACTCGGCTTCGGCGCTAACGATGTGCTCGGCAACGCAATAGCGAGCCCCACCACAGAGATCGTCGTCAACGGCGGCACTGTGACCAATAACGGCAACTTCTACAACACGCTCGGCCCGTTGACACTCAATAGTGGATTGCTGACCGCCATCGGCGGCGCGACCGCGGATTACCAGGCGTTTCGGCTGTTCGGCACGGTCACGGTCACAGGCACGACCGGTTCGACGATCGCCACGAGCGGGCCCAACAGCGGCATCCATCTGGTTGCGAACACCAACTTCGTCGTGCCGAATGTCACAAACAGCGCGGCGGCTGATCTCACGATCAACGCCCCGCTCCTCAACCAATCGCCGCTGTGGCAAAACGTCGCGGGAGGACTAACCAAGACCGGCGACGGCACGCTCGTGATGAATTCCGCGAGCACCTACATCGGTCCCACCAACATCAACGCCGGCACGCTGGCCGGGGATGGATCGGTGACGAGCAATGTCACGATCGCGCCAGGTGCAACGCTCTCGCCCGGCGGCGTGCCCGGTGACTTCGCCACGGCCAACGTGACGTTCAGCGCCGGTTCGTTCTTCGTGGTCCAACTCGCTGGCCCCGCGCCAGGGACTGGCTACGACCAACTCATCGCCAGTGGCGTGAACTTAGGCGACGCGACGCTCGTCGTCACCAGTACCGACACGCCGGTCCTTGGGCAAATCTATCGCATCATTCGCAACGATGGCGCCGCCCCCACCAACGGAACCTTCGCCGGTTTGCCGGAAGGGGCCACGCTCTATATCAACGGCGAGAAATTCTTCATCACCTACAACGACCCCGGCGGCAAGTACGGCACCGGTAATGATGTCGCGCTCGTGCGCAACCAAGACCTGATCGCCGTCGATGACGACTTTGGGCCGATTCTGGTCGGGCTGACGCTCGAGGGCAATGTCAAGACCAACGACTTCGATCCCGATGGCGATGGCGTCGTGCAAGTTGTCACCGGCCCCACCCACGGCAGTCTGCAAATCATCGACGCCGTGGCGGGCGACTTCGTCTACACGCCCGATCCAGACTTCATGGGCACGGATACGTTCACCTACCAGCTTGATGACGGCGAATTCACGTCCAACGTGGCCACGGTTTCGATTGTCGTGGATCGCTTCGTCGAACAAGACGGCATGCTCTACGTCGCCGGCACGAACAATTCGGATCGCATCATCGTGCAATCGTATCGAGGCGGCGTAGGCATCCGCTATAATAATCTCGGCGTGTTTGGCCCCTTTAGCGCGAGCACGGTGGTCGTGTTTGGCTATCGCGGCAGCGACACCATCACCGTCAGCGGCAGCGTACCGATCTCCGCCTGGTTCTTCGGCGGCGAAGGGAACGACTACCTGGCTGGTAGCTCCAATGACGACGTGCTCGATGGCGGCGCGGGCAATGACCGCATCCTGGGCGGCAACGGCGACGATCTTCTGTACGGCGGCGCCGGTAACGACCGCATCAGTGGCGGCAATGGCAATGACACCGCATACGGCGACAGCTCGCACGACATCTTGGACACCGTCATCGATGGCGATTTCAGCATGCTGATTGGCGACCCGATCCCCGCCGATCCAGCGGATGAGGGACGCGACACGATCAACGGTGACAACGGCAACGACATCCTCTATGGCGAAGGCAATAACGACAACCTCACCGGCGGCTCCGGCGACGATTTTCTCCGTGGCGGAGAAGGCGCCGACCGCTTGCGTGGCGGATACGGAAACGACTTGCTCTCAGGCGATGGCGGCCCGGACGCGCTGTATGGCGAGAATGATCACGATGTACTCTTTGGCGGCGACGGCACCGACACGCTCTATGGCGGCAATGGGGATGATCTGCTCTACGCCGGCACTTTCAGCGACGATAGTGATGATACGCTTCTGGACATCGCGCAACTCTGGTTCGACGGCGATTCCGACGGCGCAATCATCGAACTCGATACATACGCACTAAATGACAACGTCGGCGACTCGCTCAACGGCCAAAGCGGAGTCGATTACTACGCGCTCTGGATGCTGGACAAAATCAGTCCGTCCTCCGAGAAGCGCTTGCCGAACATGGTGTTCGATCTCCCGCTCGACCCCGGCCCATGATGCAGCTAGTTTGCTCGGTGAAACCCAACTCCGTCAATCGCGCGGCGCAGTCCGCGCGTTGATGTGATGCGGCCCGGCCAGCTTTTGGCCGGCGCCGTGATGCAGCGGCTCGTCCTCTCCCCACACGCCCCCTTGCACCCGCGTTGTTTGCCACTGCACGCCCAGCATCACGCTGTTGATGCCGGAGCCGATCCCCAAGAGCGCGAGATTGTCGCCGGCGGAGACGACTCCGCGATCCAAGCCCGTCGCCAAGGTGATCGGCAAGGCAGCGGAGCCCGTGTTGCCGAGCCACTCCAGCGTGGTGTGGTCATGTTCGCTGCGCAGGCCCAGCGATTCAAGCATGAGTTTGCGATGCCCGCTCCCAACCTGGTGACAGAACGACTTGTGGATGTCCGCGCGCGACCACTGGGCGGCGCGCAGAAATTCGTCAAACGTCTGTGCGCCGGTCGCGATCCCCGCGTGCATCATCGTCTCGCTATCGGTCTGCATCAGCGGGCTCATGCCGGCGCCGGCTTCGTCGTCCCCGCTGTGGCATAGCTGGTGATGTTCCGTATGAGCCCGCCAGACAGCGGTGGTGAGTCTGTTCTGCGTGCGGCTGATCGCATCGCGGGTCAGCAGGATCGCGCAACTGGCGGAGCCAATGGTCAACGACGCGACCGCGAGCTTGATTTGCTGCCGCGTGAGCGTCGTATCGCGATTGAGCGCCGCAATTGTGGTTTCCACCAATTGCCGGCTCCCTTCGCTCCCCACGACGAGCCCCGCTTCAATCTGGCCCAGCTCGATCATGTTCGCCACCTGCAACATACCGTTGAGCAGCCCCAGGCAAGCATTCGAGACGTCGTAGATCTGGCATTGCTGCGGCAGGCCCAGTTCATGATGCACGCGACAAGCGGTTGCAGGCTCCAAGTGGTCGCGGCAGACCGAGCCATGCACGAGGGCCCCAACCTTCTGTGGCGCGATGCCGGCGGCATCCAGCGCCCGCCGCCCGCTGACAATGCTGACCTCGCTGGGGAGCGTCCCTCGGGGCCAGAATCGCCGCTCGCGAATGCCGGTCATCAGCTCCAAACGCCCCGGCGGGAGCCGCAGGCGGCTATAGAGCGGTTCCAGTAACCGCTCCAGGTCGTCGCTGGAGACAACTTCGGCCGGCAACGTGTAACCGAGCGATTCGATGCAAACGTGGTGATAGCGCATAGGGATCGGGGAGCCGCAGGCAGTGACAATCTACCCACGATAGTGTTCGCGTCCGTTGACGTATAGTGTTGATACGCCGAGTTACTTGCGACTTGCCGCGCCGCGTGCAGCGAAAGTCCCGTCCTGGGGAGTCGTTATTATCCCCGTAACTTATGATAACCGCGTTTTCGTGCGAACGGGCGGGAGCAACCGGCAGCGAACGTAGGCGTTTCATCCGGTGACGACGAAAGGCCGGGTGCCAGGCTCTCGGCTCTTGTTGTGTTGCGGACCACGTCGCGCCGTTAGCGTAGCAGCGCTTCGAATTCATCCTCGCTCAATACCGGCACGCCGAGGCTTTGTGCTTTGGCTAACTTGCTACCAGCGTCGGCGCCGGCGACGACGTAGTCCGTCTTTTTCGAAACACTCGAGGCGGCGCGGCCGCCGTGGGTTTCAATCAGACTCTCAATTTCGTCGCGATTGTATCTTTGGAGCGTACCGGTGACAACGAACGTCTTGCCGGTAAGTTTACCTCCGGCGGCTTTCCTGGTTTTGGCCTGCATGTCCACGCCACGCGCGCGCAGCGCCGCAATCGTCTGCCGGCCGCTGTCACTGTTCATAAAGCTAAAGACGCTCTGGGCGATGATGTCGCCGATTTCGTTGACCTGGCTGAGTTCGTCGAGCGTCGCGGCTTGGAGCTTCTCGATGGAACCGAACTCCTGGGCCAGGATCTGCGCCACCCTTTGGCCGACATGACGAATCGAGAGCGCATTGAGCAGAAACTCCAGCCCGCGCGATTTGCTGGACGCGATCGCGGCGACCAGATTCTCAGACGACTTCTTCCCCAAGCGCTCGAGCGCTTGCAACTTGTCCGCGGTCAAGTCGTACAGATCGGCGAAGCAGGTGACGAGGTGATTGTCGACCAATTGATCGACGACTTTGTCCCCGAGCCCTTCGATATCCATGGCGTTGCGCGTCGCGAAGAAGCGCAAGCGTTCCTTGAACTGCGCGGGGCACGCCGGATTGACGCAGCGAATGTAAACGCCCCCTTCGTCCTTCACCAGTTCAGCATGACAGACCGGACAATGCTTCGGAAATTCATATTTGGGAAGCTCGCTCTTTCGCAGATGCGTTTCGACGCGCACGATGTGAGGAATCACCTTGCCTGCCCGTTCGACGACGACTTGATCGCCGATGCGAATGTCCTTGCGCTCGATCTCCTCGGCGTTATGCAAGCTGGAGCGGCTGATGACGACCCCTTCGAGTTCCACAGGCTCCAGCTCCGCGACCGGCGTGATCGCGCCGGTCTTGCCTACCTGGACAGTGATGTTATTCAACCGCGTCAGCGCCTCGTATTTTTCCCACTTGTAGGCGGTGAGCCAGCGAGGGCTCTTGGAGCGCGCGCCGAGCCGCGCGCGCTGATCGAAGCGGTTGACCTTGAACACCAGGCCATCAATCTCGAACGAGAGTTCGGCAATGCGCTCGATCATCTCGTCGCAATGCGCCAGCGCGGCGTCGCCGCTGGGAAAGCATTCGACATGCGGCGTGGGAGGAATTCCGTAGCCACCGAGTTCCTTCAAAAACTCCATATGGGTCGTTGCCTTCAGTCCCTCGCAGAAGCCGACGCCGTGTGCAAAAAACCGAAGATGCCGCCTTGCGCAAATTCGCGGATCGAGTTGCCGCAAACTTCCGGCAGCCGTATTGCGCGGGTTGGAGTAGGTCGGTTCGCCGCGCTGCGATTGCTCTTCGTTGAGCCGCTGCAAGTCTTCGTTGGTCATATAGATCTCGCCGCGGACTTCCAGCACCCGCGGAACTTGTTGGCCCAACAGCTTGAGCGGCACGCCGCTGACCGTGCGAATGTTGTGGGTGATGTCGTCCCCCACTTGGCCATTGCCGCGCGTGACCGCGCGCACCAAGAGGCCATCCTCATAGACCACGGCCACGGCGGCGCCGTCGATCTTGAACTCGACGACCCATTCCACTTCCTCGCCGGGCAGTTCCGCGCTCACTCCGCGGAGGAAAGCGCGCAAATCCTCCAAGCTATACGTGTTCTCAATCGAGAGCATCGGCACGCGATGCACGACCTGCTGAAGCTCCGCCACCGGCGACTCGCCGACGCGCTGCGTGGGGCTATCAGGCGTAACGAGCTCTGGATGTTCCGCCTCGAGTCGCTGGAGCTCGGCCATTAGCTTGTCGTAGGCGTGATCAGGAATCTCCGGCGCCGCCTCGACATAGTATTTGCGGTCGTGATAGCGAATCTCCGCGCGGAGTTGTTCGATGCGCTGCTGGCTAGCGGTCGGCGTCATGCGGTGGCTCCTGGGGTTCTTTGCTCGACCAATAACTATCCGTGCCAATCGCCGCGGCGGTGACGATCGCGAGCAACGCAAGTTCGATGCTGAGCACCAGCAAGCCATGCTCGCTCATGAACTCGAGAATTGCAGTCCCAGCGCTGTCGGAAATTCCCTGGGCGGTGCTCATCTTGACCGTCATCACGCCATAGGCGCACGCCGTCACGGCGAAGATGAGGCCGAGAATCATTAACACAATATAAAAAGGGTTGAAATGTTTGGGGGGACTCGCCATAACGATCTTTCGCAAATAAGGGGCAGACGCGACGAGATTATAGCAAAGCGATTATCGCCTGGTGGAGTCGTCAGGCTTCGGCTGGGTTTTCATGCGGCGACGGCGTCCATCCTGTCGCCGGAAGCCTCTGAAACCAACCGAATTGTTGGCGAGTCGCCGGAACTCTTGCTAGATTATGGATTCGATGGTCGTAGCGCGGAAGTCGCCGTACCTGGCTCACAATTCCGCGCCGAGCTTGCGTAACTTTGCCCACTTTGGAATCCACCCATGCGGTTCATGCTCGCCCACTTTACTCCCTGGTTGTCAGCGCTCGCGCTCGCCTGGCTGAGTCTCTCGTCCGCGGCGCGGGCCGCCGATGCGCTCCAGCCGAACGCCGTTTCCACACGCACCGCGCCCCGTCAGGCTGACGGCGATGGGAGCGTCACGGTTAGCGGCGAATTGAAGCAGTGGCATAAGGTCACGCTCACGCTCGACGGCCCCTATGCACACGAGCGCGATTCCGAACTTAATCCGTTTACCGACCTGGCCTTGACCGCGACGTTCACCCATGAGTCTGGTGAGCCGAAATACGTTGTGCCTGGCTATTTTGCCGCCGATGGCAACGCCGCCAACACCAGCGCGCAGGCTGGAACCAAGTGGCGCGCCCATCTCTCGCCGGACAAGCCAGGTAAATGGAATTACCACGTCACGCTGCGTCGCGGCGCGCATGTGGCCGTGGACGAGGATGCCGCAAAGAATGCCAAGCTAGTCCACGAAAAAACCGGCTCGTTCAACATTGCGCCGACAGACAAGTCCGGCCGAGATTTCCGCGCCAAGGGCCGCTTGCAATATGTCGGCGGTCACTACCTCCGCCATGCGGGGACCGGTGAGTATTTCCTCAAGGCGGGTCCAGACTCGCCTGAAACGCTCCTCGCTTATCAAGACTTTGACGACACGATTGCCCCGAAAAAAAACGCGCCGCTAAAGACCTGGGCGCCCCACGTGCGCGACTGGCGCGCGGGGGATCCCACCTGGCAGCATGGCCGAGGCAAAGGTTTGATTGGCGCGCTGAACTATCTCGCGTCCAAAGGGGTCAATTCATTCTCGTTCCTCCCCTACAACGCCGGCGGCGACGGGGATAACGTCTGGCCGTTCGTCAGCCGCGACGACAAGTTGCACTACGATTGCTCGAAGCTCGACCAGTGGCAAATCGTGTTCGATCACGCCACCGCGCAAGGCCTGCATGCCCATTTCAAGCTGCAAGAGAACGAAATCGACGACAATCGTCGCGGTGCGAAAGGAGACAACCAGCGCGGCGTGAAGGAATCGCTCGACGGCGGTAAGCTCGGCCCTGAGCGGAAGCTCTATTGCCGCGAACTTATTGCCCGCTTTGGTCACGAACTCGGCTTGCTCTGGAACATCGGCGAGGAGAATACGCAGTCGGCTGAGGAGCAACGCGACATGATCCGCTACTTACATGAGACCGATCCCTACGATCACAACATCGTCATCCATACCTTTCCCAATGCGCAAGACAAAGTTTACGAAAGCCTCCTCGGCGATCAATCGCTTCTTACCGGCGCCTCGCTGCAAAACAGTTGGAGTGCCGCCCACCAACGCACGCTGAAGTGGGTCGCGGCTTCGGCCAAGGCCGGCCGTCCGTGGGTCGTTTGCAATGATGAACAGAACCCGGCCTCCGATGGCGTTCCTCCCGACCCCGGCTACGAAGGGAGCGACGGCTTCGCGGCACAAGGGGGCCAGAAGTACACGCTGCACGACATCCGCAAGCTTTGCCTGTGGGGAACGCTCATGGCCGGCGGTGGCGGCGTTGAGTATTACTTCGGTTACAGGTTGCCTCAGAACGATCTTAATTGCGAAGACTTCCGCAGTCGCGATCAGTCCTGGGACTATTGCCGGATCGCGCTCGACTTTTTCCGCGAGGAAAAAATCCCGTTTTGGGAAATGCAGTGCGCCGATGAACAGGTCGGCAACCCTGAGAATACCAACACCCGCTTTTGCCTGGCCAAACCAGGTGAAGTCTATCTCGTTTACTTGCCCAGCGGCGGCACGACGGAACTCGACCTGCGCGGCGAGCGCGGCACGTTCAGCGTCGCTTGGTTCAATCCTCGCCGCGGCGGCGCACTAAAACCCGGTTCGGTCACGAGCATCCCTGGCGGAGGTAAAGTCTCCCTTGGCAACCCGCCGCAGGATCAGCAGGAGGACTGGCTCGTTGTCGTCCGCAAGTAGGGAATCAATCCAAGAACTTCACTAATAACTTCTCCGCGACGCCGCTGGCGAGCGTTGTTTGTTCCGCACCCACAGCGAGCGTGATGACGCCAGACTCCGGGCGATGCGCGACGACGGTCCCTTCCGCCCCCAGCGAGAGTCC
>CAUJKE010000274.1 GCA_963205385.1 Planctomycetota bacterium
GTCCCGGCAAGAAACTTCCCACAATATAAGCACCGACTCCACCAGTGACGGCGTGTGCAAACAGCCATGTGCGTCTGACAGGCGGCGCCGCGGGTTTTTTGTTCATGACCGCCACCTCGTGACAAGTTTGGCGTCAGGGCGGACTTGCTTCGCTAGCGGCGCGTCGCTCGGCGGTTCTTCCAGCAGGGGCGCCGAGCGCTCCAAACTTCCGTAACCAGGCGAAACGACGAGGCGAATTTCAAATTTCTGCGTGCGGTCGTCACCGCCGGTGACCTTTTCCACGGAGCGGAGCTCACTCTTGTCAAACAAGCCGGAGGCGCGCAAATGGGCGACGTATGTATGCAATTCGGTGGGATTGAGCGTGATGCCGGTGAGCATTACGACCACCTGCCGACTGCTGACCATTTCCGCCAGAGTTTGCAAGTCTTGTTCGGCCACGGGGCGTTTACTGTCGACATCGGATTCACGCGGATCGGCGCGGCGCGAACGGCGCGAGCGATTGGCGACCGGACCTTCCGAAGACGATGGCCTGAGCTCGCTGAGCAGCTTGACTCCAGTGAGACGCACGCTTTCCGGAAGTGGTTCATGGATTTTGGCCAAAATTTGCGAGCGCGGCCATGGGTGTTGAAGATATGCCAGCAGGGCCGCTTCGCCTTGAGCCAGTTTGAGTTGGTCTTGGACTTGATGCAGGTGCGTTTGCTCCAGTAGCGCCGTGTTATATTCAGGGCCAATCTCGGCCAAGCGCAGGACGATGCTGCGATGTGCGACGAACTGATAAAGCGCGAGCGGCACGATGAACGTCGCGAGTCCGATCGCGATCGTCCAGCGTTTGATGAGCGCTTGCGCGGCGGCATGGTTTTCGCGATACCGCCCTGGGAGAAAGTCGATGTTTTTCATGGCGCCGATCGCCCTCCGTTATAAATCCAAGGGGCGCAACGCAAGGCCGACCGCAACATCCCATTGGCCCCGGCGACCAACGTGCGCCGGCGGTGAATGGTTCCGTAGCGGGTCGCTCAACTCGCACTTAAGCGTGAGCCGCTTGCTGAGCGCGTCCAACAGTTGCGGCCCCGCTTCGCCTCCACTCAGTACGAGCCGCGTCAGGGGTTGTCCGCGAAAAGTCACGCTATGGTAGCGAATGCACATCGAGAGTTCGTTCGTCAAGCGATCGAGAACGCCGCGAATCCCTTCGGCGATGCTGCTGGCAATTTCTGGATCTTGCATGTCGCCGCGTCGGTCACCGGTGTTGCGCCGGAGAGTGGCGGCATCCGGCAATTCCATCGAAAGATGTTTGGAAACTGCTTCATCGAAGTGTTGACCGCCGATCTCAAGGTATTTGACGAATAGCGGTTCCTCGCCTTTGGAAATTACCACAGCCGTACTGTGATAGCCTACGTGGATCATCAGCGCGCGTTGTGAACGATCTTCGTCACGCCGGTACTGCGCCGCGTAGCTGCGCACCAAGGCACACGGTTCAACATCGATCGCGACCGGCCGCAAGCCAGCCAGCGGGCAAATGCTCAGGACGCGCTCCAGCACCGGGCGATGGCAGGCTAAAATCACGACTTCGCGGAGGGTTTGATCGCCTTGGCGGACGTCGGACATTTCCAAGTAGCGAATTTCGGTTTCGCCGACGTTGTACGGAATGCGCCCGGCGGCCTCCTGCATGACGAGCCGGTCGAGATCTGGACCCTCCGCCCTGGCGACGCGAATATTTTGGAGAAAGAGCTCGCGATCGGTCAGCCCCAGGACCACATCCTGCCCGCGAAACTCGCGCCCGGCGCGGGCTTTCGCCACGGCGGCCGCAATGCGTTCCGCGTATTGTGCGGCGTGTTGCTCGGTGGCGGGCTGCGCGTCGCTCGGAGGCGCAATATCGACGCGCGCTGCGTCAACCAGCCGCGAACCATCCGCCGTGAATTGCACCAGCTTGACGGAGCGCGAGCCAACATCAACGCCAATGGGCGTGAATCGTCGATGTGGCGCCCAGCGAATCATAAGTGCACACCTGTCAGTGAGTCATCGACGCCGCACACGACGTCGGTGGGTGTTGGGAAGTCGAACGCAACTCCCTACTTCAAATATGGGACGAGAAATGAGCCTGCGCAGCCAAGAAGGTCGACGAATAATCGTGATATTCGTCACCAACGTGCGTAAACCGTCTGTCTCTACGCGGCTACGGGGCCGCCGCTTGATATTCGCCAACCGACACCAAGCCGGTAACAGGCGCAATGTCCAAATGAATATAACGCCGCGCGTTGCCGCGACCGCAAGCCAGCCAAATCTCAACTTTTTGTGAATCGTTTAGTCCGCCGAGAGAGTTGAATTCAACGGCGGTGGTGCTCGCGACGCTGCTAGCGCCCAAGCGCACGCCGACAATTTCCACCGCCGCGCCCAAATGAGGAAGTTCTTCCAGATAAGTGTGCTGCTTGTCAGGCGAGTCGTCAGCGCTGCGGTAGGGACGCAGGGGCAGTGCGTCCAAAAGATTGTTGGCGCCGGTATGCTCCAGGAAGTAACTGTTGGAGCTTTGGTCAAACGTGACGGCATAGCGGCTATCATTGGCGACCGCTAAATTCCGCGCATATCCCAGATCGCTCGCAATCACCAGCGCGGCGCCATGCAGTTGCTCGTAAGTGCTGGGCTCGAACTTAGGCAGCAGCAGCGCCGTCAAGATGCCCATGATCGAGACGACGATCAGCAATTCCACGAGCGTGTAAGCTTCGCGCGCGCGACCGCAACGCAGTTCGCCACACGCCGCTGTGAGCCTGGCCGTGACCGCATCGTTCACAGGCTTAGCGCCGAGTTTCAACAGGCTCGACATGCTTTTCGCCGCCTTCACGCAGGATCGCATTTTGTTCCTTGAGCAGTTCCTTAATCTCACGCAGTTCCCGCACCATGTCAGAACGTTGTTCATTGGAATTGGCAAAGGGGAGTTGACCGCCCGTTGTGGTTTGTTGCGCGGTTGTGAACTGAAACAGTCCCAGTACGCCCCAGGCGACAATATTGAGCAAGAGCAACACGGATACTGAACGGTGCATTTTGATCACAATTCGACTCCTCGGTTTCTAATTGTTCGTCAAGGCGGCAACCGCTTCCGCCACAGTTACCTTGGTCTTGGGATTATCGGCCCAATCGATGAGATTCCATTGCAATCCTGGATCGTCTGGATGGGCCACATACAGCGGCTGGCTGAAGTTGTGCCAGTAATGCACAATTTCCGCCGCGGCGGGCTTCACCGTCAAGAGCGGTTCATAGTTCATCCCTCGGCGGGACTTGAGAAACTTGGGGAAGTAGGAAGTTCCGCTGGATGAATCTTTTTGCAAGTTAAAGGCCACCAAATCGTTTTGCCAGGTGAGCATGCTCAGATCCCACGTTGGCCGGCCGAGAAAATTCATGCGATTGGCGACGGCGCGGCCTTGAAAGTCGCACTTCGTGCCAGCATCGCCGAGCAAGAACGAGAAATCATCCCAAGCCAAGACGGCGCCGCGAACCTTGCAATCCGCGCCGGAATAGACGTGGAAATCGTCTTTCACGATCGCCGCGGGAAGCTGATAGGCAACCTCGGAGTCTGCCAGCTTTGGCAGCGTTTTAGCCTGGAGCGCGACATTGACTCCTTTGATGCGGATATCCGGCTCCACTCCCCAGGTCAGAATCGTGCCGTTGACGGTGACATTATCTGCTAGCGTGAGGCAGCCTTGCCCCAAGAATACGCCTAGCGGATTGGCGATGGGATCGGAATCGAGCGTCAGATTGCTAAGCGTGGGGCCGTAGATCGCCTGCAAGTTGGGCATGTTATAAGACTTACCCCCTGGGTAGAGCTGATAGCTAGTGATCATGTTCGGATAGGTGACAGGCGCCGAAGTCGCCGTGGGAATGTCCTGTAACGTGATTTGCTGTGACGTTCCCAGCAAGGTCAACGTGGCGCTAAGCTGCTTCACGAACGGTGTGAAGATGGGACCGGTGAGTGGTCGGAAGTCTCCCTCGCCGGCGTTCTTCATACGGGTTAGGTCATCGAGATATCGCGTGCGGCTTAACGGATCGATGGGATAGTCGTACGCGAGCGTCAGCGCCCCTTGCACATACATCGGCCCTTCCACGCGGACGGGAAATTCGACCGGCAATCCGCTCCCGCCCCATTGGTAAGTCGTGAACTTATTGGAACGCAACGAGCTCCACGCCGTCGGTTCGCTGTTAAGTTGCTTGCGCACCAGTTCGACAACCACCCGCACGCGATAGGAAGCGCGCACCTCAGGCTGGCTCGGGTCTTCCGCGTAGCCGATGGAGTGCACGGTAACGCGAAACGGAAACTCGGCGAATTCTGGGTCGCTCCCGGTGAGCGTTGGGTCGCCGGTCTCGTAGCTGACTTCATACCATTGATGATCGCTGAGGTCTTGCGACAGCGAGGAATCGACGCCGCCCCAGGAATTGTTATGCAGCGCGCGTAACGCGGCCGAGATGCCGGCATATGCGGCTTGCCGAGAGCTATTGGCGCGATCAAGGTTCGATTGAATCTCGACCGCTGTCACCTGTGAGCGCAGCATGGCGTATGAGAGCGCCAGGGTGATGGAGATCACACCCAGCACCACGATGACCGTCATACCTTTACGCCAGGCTCGCGCCGTGCGCAGCGGTGAACAACGCGACTGTGGTTGTTGGTTCATTTGCGTAGCTCACGATAAAGGGCCGCGGAGCCGAAGAAGGTCAGCGCGCTTTGGCCGTTAACGTCATCCAGTTCCGCGGTCGAACCAGCTTCGAGTTGTAATTCAATACGACACCAAACCTGCCCCAGGCCTGTTTTGGTGCCATAGATGCCCTGAACCCAATCAAGGTCTTCCCAAGCGAGCGAGCCGTTCTGATAGTCTTGCCACTGCGCATCCGTGGGACGCTTCCGCAGATCAAAGCGAACCGCCCCGCGTGAAATCGGATTGCCTGAGTTCGAAGTGCCGATGGTTGCGGCTCGGAGCAGGTCGGTGAGTTCTGTCTTTTCCGCGCTCGCCGAACGCTTGAGCGAGTACAGTTCAATTCGCCACGTGGCGGTGTCGTCGAGGCTAGGTGCGACGCGCGCATCCGCGGGGTCGCGAATTTCGACGAGCCTGCCGGCGTCGTCGGGATCGGGGCAGATTATCAGCAGTTCCTTCCACCGCGGCAGGCCATGCGGATCGATCGCCGTGGTTGTGGGGCTCCAGATCACCAGCGTATCTGGATACTTCTGGCCGGCGACTTCATCCACAAAGACTGCGAAGCCGGGGAATTGAGCACTGATCGTCGCCTCGTGCATTTGTCGCTGCAGCCGATCAAGAACGACGCGCGCATGTTGCACCGCTTCGCCTTGCCCTTGGCTAAAGCGGCTTTGCATTTGCACGCTCAAGGACAGCGCCCCGAGCACGCCGGCCATGATGGCCATGATGCTCGTGGCGATCAGCAGTTCTAGCAGCGTCATGCCGCGCGACGGCTTAGGGAATGGGCACATAGCAGAACACTCGACGAATCTTGGCCAAGGGACTCACACCACCGTTGGGTTCACCACGCTCGATCGTGACCTCGACCGCGCGATAGTCGGTCGGCTGATTCGCAGGCAAGCGGACCGTGGGGTTGTTTTGGTCGACGTAATACACCTCCACGCGTTGCCGCCACGTTGCGAAGTCATGGCCGGGACTCCGCATCGCCGGGTGACGATTCCCGCCGGCATCGTCCCCTTGCCCCAGTTCGACGCCATATGGATCCACCGGCGGCGAAGCCTTGTATTTGTTGAAATCGTCGGTGTCGTTGTAACGCTCGCGGCCTTGGCCAGCTTTCTCCCAGGCACTAGGAGTAAGGTTGGAATCGTAAGGCGACGCGCCGGGAGCGCAGTAGCGATTGCCCAGGACTTCATCAATCAGTTGCAACGCCATGCCTTGAGCGATGGTCTGCGCGACGGAATCATTCGTCGTCTTAAGCACGCCTTCGGTTGCTAACAACAACACCGCTCCCGCCATCGAAGTAATCGACAACGCGACCATCGCTTCGATCAAGCTGAATGCGCGCGGCGCTGAACATGCGCGGCGAACATGTGGAATTCGTGGTGGCCAGCGACGCATGCGGTGACTCCTCGCGCGACGGTGCATGCCGCGAAGCAAACTTTCGTCGCGAAGAAGGGAAAAGCGCGGCAGGGTCCCCTCAAGCTCCAAGCTTTCCCTGCCGCGCGGATAACCAACGCCCCTCCCCGAGGCGCGGGTGTAATGAACCCTAGGTCATGGTCAAGGCATGTCAAAACGTTCTGCCTGCGCAGCCGTTGCGATGTGTGTTGAGAGACGCTCGCTTCGTCATAGTCCGCAAGCTCACTACGACCGGCGCCGCTAAAGCCAGTCGAGTCCAATATCGAGCACGCGCGCGGAATGCGTCAGTGCGCCCACGCTAATCCGATCGACCCCCGTCGCCGCGATGTCGTGCACCGTCGTGAGATTCACGCCGCCGGAGGCTTCCAGTTGCACGGTGGATGCGGCCGCGTTGCGGAGCGCGACGGCCGTTCGCAAGTCAGCGAGCGACATGTTGTCGAGCAGAATGATATTCGGCTGCTGCGGCAGGACTTGCTCGAATTGAGCCAGCGTATCGACTTCGATTTCGACGATCATGGCGGCGGCCGTGAGAGGGTCTGGAAACATGGTGCGGAGAAACTCGCGCGTCGCGGTAATCGCTTCCGCCGGTGTCCGCGCCGGCGCTGTTGCGCATTGCGCCGCGAGCGCCAGGTGGTTGTCCTTGATCAGTACCGCGTCGAACAGGCCGGTCCGATGATTCCAACCGCCGCCACAGTGCACCGCATACTTCTCAGCTCGCCGCCAGGCCGGTGTGGTCTTCCGCGTGTCGTAGATACGGGCGGAAGTGCCAGCGATGGCCGCAACGTACTGCTTCGTGAGCGACGCAATCCCCGATAGTCGCCCCAGAAAGTTGAGCATGATTCGCTCGCCTGTCAGCAAGTCGCGCGCGGAGCCTTCTAACTCAGCAAGCGCTTGACCTGCGGCCACGTCGTCGCCATCGTGCAGCAGCGACTTCCACGTCACGTCGAGTTGCATCTCTGCGATCACGAGTTGCGCAACCTGAACTCCGGCCACCACGCCGGCTTCGCGCGCCGCGACGTTCGCCTTGCCCCGCGCTTCCGTAGGAACGAGGGCGACCGTTGTCCAATCGTACGTGCGGTCGAGATCCTCCCGAATCGCGAGCCGGATCAACGCGCGGCAGTCGTCCTCAAGCGCGGGGTTCCAAGTCTGGGTTGTAAACTCGGCAGGCATGTCGCCACTGCCCCAAATAGAGTGCGAAGCCGGTTCTCAATTCTCAATTCTCAGTCCTCAGTCCTCAGTACTCATGGTCGAATGTACCACGGTCCCTTCTGCAGCGGGATTGTACGCAGCGGCGAATTGCAACCGACCAAACGCATCCGCCGTGGCAGCGAATCAAGGCCGAAAGGTATATCATGGGCGAAAGGTATTATTGGTGCAGGGAACTTGCGACGCCGTGCGCACGGTTCTGGCGATGCCCTCCCCGAGCACGACGCCAATTCGCCCCCTCAACCACGCATCCATTTGCAACCGGAAAATCCTCAAAATGCCTGACTTTGAACCTCCGTCGGATCCAACGCCGGAAAATCTCGAAAAAGACCGCCCCCCCGCTCGAACTCGCCGCCGGCTGGGCCCTTCGCAGACGTTGAAACTAATTGCCATTATTTGCATAGCACTTGCCGTGTCGTTTTTGGCCGCTATTTGCGGGTTTTCTTGGATCCTTCGTTAGTTTCACCGTCGCGCCGCGAAGTCGCTATCATTAGCGCATTGGCCCCCACCCGTTTGTGTCGTGCCCGAAAGTGTGCTAAAAAACTGGGTCGGCATTAGATGTCACCCCCACCAGGGTTATATTCAAGTCACTTTCCCTAACGCATAGTGTGGGGCGCATGTCTTTGGCGGTGATGTTGTTTTGGTCTTGATGGAAGCCAAGGCAACATCGTTGCGGTTACGCGCAGGTACTTAAGTGCTTGTTGTGATGACGTTTGAAGCTCCGTGCGGTGGACGATTAGGGGGGCCGCGTTTATAACTAATGTGGTGGCTTGTCGATTGGACTCCCAATTTTGAGCCACGACCTCCTCTCGTCGCGCCTGAAATTCGAATGTTGCACGATCCAAACTTATCTGTTTGTGCATTCCTCAGCCGCAGTCGTTCTAGTCATTTCAAGGGTTGGAGTATTGCATGGGTATTCGCATCGTCATTGCCGACGATCATGAAGTCGTCCGGAGCGGGCTGAAATCGCTCGTCGCCGGCACCGATATCAGCATCGTGGGTGAAGCAGCCTCCGGCGAAGAGGCGATCAAACTTGCGCTCCGGGAGAGCCCCGACGTCCTTCTGTTGGATATCCGCATGGCGGACGGCGACGGACTCAACACCTTGGGGCGCATCAAACTGGAACGGCCCAATCTGCCGGTCTTGATGTTTTCCGCATTCGATAATCCAACCTACGTGGCCCGCGCCGTGGCTTTGCAAGCGGCAGGCTACCTGGTGAAAAGCGCCACGCGCGAGCACATTCTCAACACCATTCGCAAGGTGTGCGCCGGCGATAACGCTTGGACGCGCGAAGAATTGCGCCGCGTGACCGGCGCCCTCGCCACCCCGCGCCTCGCGGCCGATATCGACGTCCCCCTCACCCAGCGCGAAAGTGAAGTCCTGCGGCACCTCGCCTTGGGACTGACCAACAAAGAGATCGCGCTGGCGCTCCATATCAGTTATGAAACCGTGAAAGAGCATGTCCAGCACATCCTCCGCAAGGTGGGCGTCTCGGATCGCACGCAAGCGGCCGTGTGGGCGGTGCGCAAGGGCCTCGTCTAAAGAGGGCGAGCGTTTCGCTATTGTCGTTCGCAGCAAAATTTCAAGCCCCCCAGTGTACAGCCCCGCGCAAATGCGCGTGCGGTTGACCCTGCTGGGGGTTTTTTGCGTTACGATAAGCATCTGCTCTCGTTGCCTGTGTACAAGGATCCTTGCGTGAAGCCGACCGACATTCGCATCCGCCAGGTGCGCGCTTCGACCGATCACATCGCCTATCGTTGCCCGATCAAATTCGGCGGGCGGGTCGTGACCGATGTCACCCTCTTGAACGTCTTTGTCACGTGTGAAACACGCGATGGACGTCGTGGCGCGGGAATGGGTTCCATGCCGCTGGGGAACGTCTGGGCGTGGCCGACCAGCGCGGTCAGCGGTGAAGCGACGCTCGCAGCCATGCGTAAACTGGGAACAGCGCTCGCCGCGCTTCCTCCTCCCACCGATTACGCCCATCCGCTCGACCACTGCCAGACGCTCGCTCCCACCTATTCGCAACTCGCCGCGCAAATCACGCACGAAATGCAACTCGCCGAGACCATGCCGCGGCTCGCCCAGCTCGTGGCCGCCAGTCCGCTCGAAGCCGCGTTGTTCGATGCCCAAGGCAAAGCCCTCGGGGTCAACTCCTACAACCTGCTCGGGCCTGAATTTGTCGAGCGCGATCTGTCCGCTTACCTCGCGCCGGAATTTCAGGGCGAGTACCTCGACCGCTACACCCTCCGCGAGCCGAAGCAGCGGATGCCCCTCTATCACCTGGTCGGCGCCCTCGATCCGCTCACGCCCGGCGATGTCGCCCAGGCGATCGGCGATGGCTTGCCGGAGACGCTTGGCCAGTGGATCGCGCTGAACGGGCTGACCCATCTCAAAATCAAACTCAGCGGCGACGACCTCGCGTGGGATGTCGCGCGCGTCGCCGCGGTGGAACATGTTGCGGCCGCAACCCAGGCGGAGCGGGGCTGTCAGGCGTGGAAGTATTCGCTCGACTTCAACGAGAAATGCGCCGAGGTGCAATATGTACTCGACTTTCTCGCTCAACTCAAAGAGCGCGCCCCCGCGGCGCTTGCCCGTGTGCAATATATCGAACAGCCGACCCATCGCGACTTGCGCGCCAATCCAGAAAATCGCATGCACAAGGCGGCGCAGATCAAGCCGGTCGTAATCGATGAATCGCTCGTCGATTACGAAAGCCTCCTGCTGGCCCGCGAGCAAGGCTACTCGGGCGTCGCGCTGAAAGCCTGCAAGGGGCATAGCGAAGCGCTCCTGATGGGTGCGGCGGCGCAAAAATTTGGCTTGTTCTTGTGCGTGCAGGATTTAACGTGCGTCGGCGCGTCGCTCTTGCATTCCGCCAGTCTGGCCGCGCGGCTCCCCACGATCGCCGCCATCGAAGCCAATGGCCGCCAATATTGCCCCGCTGGCAACGTGGGCTGGGAAGATCGCTATCCGGCCATGTTCCACATCACCGACGGAACCGTCGGCACGTTCGAACTCGACGGCGCAGGCTTAGGTTATTAGTCCCTCGGCGAACGCGATCCGCGCATGGCCGCTCCCCCTTCCAACTCGTCGCGCTTCGCCGGCCAGCAAGTGGTGGCCGCGTGCTTGATGGCCCTGGGACTCGCGTATATCGCCTGGCATCAGTGGCAGGCGTCGCGCACTGGGGGTGAGATTGAAATCCAGCGCGCGCCGCCACTGGTCGCACGGTATCAAATCGACATCAACCACGCCTCCGTCCCCGACTTCCTGCTCCTCCCCGACATCGGCGAAGCCCTCGCGCGGCGGATCGTCGCAGATCGCCAGGCCCACGGCCCCTTCCGCGATCACGACGACCTGCGGCGCGTCAACGGCATCGGCCCGAAAACCCTGGAAACCATCCGCCCTTATCTCCTCCCGCTACCCAAGGTGGAAACGGTCGCCGGACCATGAGCCGATTGTAGCGGGCGAAAGCGATCTTGTCAATAGTTGCGCATCAATAAGTATCAACATCGTGCGTCCCGAGTCAAGAATTGAGATCGTTTCCCGCGCGCACCCGCGCTAATGAGGACAATTATTAACCCCTTTGCGCAAACATCGCGTTAGCGATCCGTCAGGGCCGTTCACGGTCCTTCTCCGCGCAGCGGTCTTAGGCCCGTGCTTGAGCACGGGTGCGAACGGCCATGCGTGATCCTGTATTTCAGGGGCGTTTACGCCCCTTCTCGCTGCGTGGCTTTAGCCGTCGTCCCCCGCCGGGGTTCGGGGGCTAAAGCCGAACAGCGAGAAGGGCCATGAATGGCCCTCCGGCGTTTACGTGTGGACCTCGCAATACCCGTGCTAAAGCACGGGCCTAAGACCGCTGCGAGGGAAAGGACCGTAAACGGCCCTGAATACGAGCGCATTTGCCTGCGTCTCACAACGCCCCCCACCATTAACGGCAATTATTAGCCCCTCTGCGCAATCCCCGCCACCTCTGCCCCACGACCCCATCGGGCTCGTCCCGATGGTGAGTAAGTCGGCGAGCTAAAGCAGTCGCACCACCTCCCTCGCGACCCCTTCGGGCTCGTCCCGATGGTGAGCGAGTCCCTGAGCTACTCCCGTGTAACAACCGCCCCGAAATCAACGAACTGAAATCGGCGGCATCGCGAAATGCGCCGGCGCGCACATCGGCTGAAAAATCTCCACCAACCGCAATTTCCCCCTCCTGCGGGCTCAATTATTAGCGAGGGT
>CAUJKE010000275.1 GCA_963205385.1 Planctomycetota bacterium
CTGCTTTCTTCAGGTTCGGATCTCGGGAGTTATGTTCTCATCGACTACTCGGGGGAGGCGGCGGGGTTGGCACCGGCGGCGGTGAATGTTGTTGCGCGAACTTGGGAATTTCTGGTTCCGGAATTTCTTTCAAGAGGCGCAGCACGATGTCCTCGGTCGATTGCCCTTCCGCTTGCGCTTGGAAGTTGGTGCTCAAGCGATGGCGCAAGACGGGGACGGCGATCTTGCGGACGTCGTCCAAGGCGACGCTGAAGCGGCCGTCCATCGCGGCGAGCGCTTTGCCGCCGTTGATGAGAAACTGCCCCGCCCGCGGACCGGCGCCCCAATCGACGAGTTCGCGCACAAACTTCGGCGCGCTCGGATCGCCGGGCCGCGTCGCCCGCACGAGCCTGGCGACATACTTGATCACATACTCGCTCACCGCGACGCTGCTCACGAGCTTTTGCAGGTTCGAAATCGCCCGTGCGGAGAGCACTTTGCGGACTTCCACTTTTTCATTGCGGCTGGAAGCGGCGAGAATGCGCTCTTCCTCGTCCGCGGTGGGGTAGCCCACCTTGATGTTGAACATGAAGCGGTCGAGTTGTGCTTCCGGCAGCGGGTAGGTTCCTTCTTGCTCGATCGGGTTCTGCGTGGCGATGGTAAAGAACGGATCGGGGAGGTCGTACGTTGTGCGGCCGACGGTCACTTCGCGCTCTTGCATCGCCTGAAGCAGTGCGGCCTGCGTTTTAGGCGGCGTGCGGTTGATTTCGTCGGCGAGCAAAATGTTGGTGAAGATCGGCCCTTCGACAAAGCGAAAGCTCCGCTTGCCGTGCTCATCTTCTTCCAGCACGTTGGTGCCGGTAATGTCGGACGGCATCAAGTCCGGCGTGAACTGGATGCGTTTGAAGCTCACATCCAGAATGCGGCTGAGCGTGCTCACCATGAGCGTCTTCGCCAGGCCGGGAACCCCTTCCAGCAAGCAGTGTCCGCGGGTGAAGATGGCGGCGAACAATTGCTCGATCACTTCGTTCTGCCCCACGATGATCCGCTGCAATTCCTGCTGCATCACGTGCCGATGCTGGCTGAATTCTTGCAGGATCTCGCCCAAATTACGCTGTTTGTTGACAGTGGACATGCGATGCCGGGATAAGTGGAAGGTGATGCGTGGGGTGTGTAAAGTCTCGCCCAGTCGATTCTAGGGGCCAACGCCCATTCCAGCAATGAACAGGCTGCGCGTTGCCGCCGTAACCTATGAAACCTAAGATATTTAAGTTGAGCGATCCCGTCCGGCTAGCAAAGGCGACGCCATGCTGTGGAAAACAACCCTGCCTCTCCTAGCGCTGCTACTGATTGCGCTAATTGCGCCGACTTTGCCGGCGCAAGAACCCCCTCAGGACGCGCAGGGGATTAACGCGGAGGAAGTCCGAACGGCAATCGACCGCGGCGTGCGGTATTTGTATTCGCAGCAAAACAAAGCGGACGGCTCCTGGATTGAACATGCCTCACAACCGGGGGGCGTCACCGCGCTGGTTTCGCTCGCGCTGCTCAGCGCCGGCGAAGACCCCAAACACCCGCAATTGCAACGCGCACTCGAATATTTGCGCGGTCTGGAGAAGCCGGGCGAGCGGGGCATGGTCTATGCCATTAGCCTGCAAACGATGGTTTTTTGCCTCGCGGATCCTGAGAAGGACCGGCTCTTGATCACGCGAAATGTGCGGTGGCTGGAAGAAGCGCAAATCAATAGCGGCGACCGCAAAGGCTCTTGGGGCTATTCGCGGCGGACCGGCAACGGCGACAACTCCAACTCCCAATTCGCGCTGCTCGCGCTGCACGAGGCGGAACGCGTCGGCGTGGAAGTTCGCCAACAAACCTGGCGACTCGCGCAAGACTATTGGCTCGACTGTCAAAACCGCGACGGTTCCTGGGGCTATTACAAGGGGGAACGCTCCAGCGGCAGCATGACCTGCGCCGGCGTCAGTTCGGTCATTATTTGCAACGGGGCGCTCAACCAAGGGGCGGCCCAAGTGCAAGGGGACCGTTTGCAATGCTGCGGCGCGGCGACCGAGAACGAAGCCGTCGAGAAAGCCCTGCGCTGGCTAGGCGACCATTTCACCGTTGGTTACAACCCGCTGGCCGGCGTCGATGGCCGCAATCCCGTGGCGCAAGCGTGGCAACTCTATTATCTTTACGGCATTGAGCGCGTCGGCCGCATGTCGGGGCGACGCTTCTTCATGCAAAGCGTCATCGATCCGCGCGATCGGGCCGGCTTGCCGCTCGAACAGCCGCGCGATTGGTATCGCGAAGGAGCCGAAAGACTCGTCCGCATGCAAAACAACGGACCCAGCGGCTACTGGAAAGGGATCGGCGGACCCGAAGGCGAGCCGGTCATCGGCACCTCGCTCGCGCTGCTGTTTCTCGCCAAAGGCCGCCGCCCGGTGGTAGTTTCGAAGGTGCGTTACACGACGACCAGCGACTGGGACAATCACCCTGCAGCCGTGGGAAATCTCACGCGGCGCGTTGAAACCCAGTGGAAACGGGATCTTTCCTGGCAAACGTTCGACCTTAACCCGCGGCAGTTCGAACGCCTCCGCGGGGCACTGCTGGAAAAAGCCAAGCAGGATCAACTGGCCAACATGCTGGAATCGCCGGTGCTGTTTTTCAGCGGCAAAGATGACTTCACGTTGACCGAGTTGGAAGTGGAAAACTTGCGCAACTATGTCGATCACGGCGGCTTCATTTTCGCCGAGGCCTGCGATGGTCACGGCTGTAACGGCCGCGCGTTTGCGGTGGCCTTCGAACGCGAGATGAAGCGGGTCTTTCCTGAGAGTGAATTGCGGAAGCTGCCGCCGGACCACGCTGTCTGGTTCGCCCAGCAGCGCATCGACCCCAAATTTCTGCCTGAAGGCATGTGGCTGTACGGCATTGACGCTTGCTGCCGCACGAGCGTCGTGTTTTGCCCGCAAAGCCTGTCGTGCTACTGGGAACTGTATAGCCCGCGCAAGACCGACTACGCGCCTAACATCGCCGGTCAGATCGAGACCTGCCTGCGGATTGGCGAGAACGTGCTGACCTATGCGACCAATCGCGAGCTCAAGGAAAAGCTCAATCGGCCGCAGATCACGCTCGCCAACAACGACGTCAACAACGACGCCCGCGGCGCGCTGGCCATCGCCAAACTCAGTCACAGTGGCGGCGCGGATGACGCCCCGCATGCGCTCGCCAACTTGCTAATGGTCGCCGAGCAACAACTCGACCTCCGCGTCAACCTCGAAAAGATCGAACCGATCGCCCCCAGCCAGGAAGCGCTGCTGGCGTTTCCCATCGCGTTCATGCACGGGCGAAGAACGTTCCAGTGGTCGCCGGCGGAACGCAAAGCGCTCGGCGAGTATTTGACGCGCGGCGGCTTCTTGTTCGCGGACTCCATTTGCGCGAGCCCGCAATTCACCGACGCCTTTCGCCGCGAGCTGCGGGCGATCTTTCCCGAAGCCAAACTCGTCCGCCTGAAGTCCGATCATCCGCTGTTTTCCACGGAGTTCCGCGGGTTCGACATTCGCAGCGTCACGCTCCGCGATCCGCTCAAGCGGGGCGAAGAAGGGCTCGAGGCGAAGCTTGAAAAGACGGAGCCGTTTCTCGAAGCGCTCGAAATCGACGGCCGCATCGCCGTGGTCTTCTCCCCCTACGATTTGAGCTGCGCACTGGAGAACCAGTCCTCACTGGAATGCAAAGGCTACACGAAAGAAGACGCCGCGAAGATCGGCGTGAATATCGTGCTGTACGCGCTGCAGCAGTAGCAGGCAAGTTCTCGGGAATCGTCACGAATGCGGCTTCGCGCAGCCTGATCCCCCGGCTGCGTGTCCCCCGGCTGCGCTCGACACTTAGGGCGTTTCTGCCTAGACTTGAGGCATTCCTCCTGCCTCTTGCTCCCGCCGCAACTATATGTTCGATCCCGATCGCCTGGTGGCTGCTTACGAAACGGCGCGTGTCGACTTGCTCGACGAGCGCGTGGCGGCTGGCCATTGGATCGGCGAGTTATCGACTTCGGCCCTCTCCACCGCGACGGCCGTCAGTGCGCTCGCCTTGGTCCTCCGCGAAACGAGCATCCAAGGCGCCGACTCCACGCAGGTCATCGCCATTGCCG
>CAUJKE010000276.1 GCA_963205385.1 Planctomycetota bacterium
AGTTTAGTCGTGTGAGAATCGAGCCCTTTTCCTACCACGCGGATCGTCAGGTCGCGATCTGTCACCAATCCCACGACATTCCCGTCCTGATGCACGATCACCGCGCCGATGTTGTTGCTCTCGATCGCGCGCGCGGCTTCCAAAACGGAACTGCTCGGTTTCAACACGATCATCCGGGGCATTCGGTACCAGCGAAGAGACATGATAAAGCTCCTTGTCTTACAAAAAGTTCTGCGAGGCGTAGCCGAAGTCAGAGCGACCTCGGTTAAAATCCGTTGCCATGCCTGGCTTGACTGCTTACTGCGGAACCAGCCTTAATGTTTGCTTAAGGGTGTTCTGCAGCGTGTCCGCAGCGCGCGTCAAAGCTTCTTCTAACGAAGAGCCTGCACGGCTTACGGTCACCGACTGAACTCCGACGAGCGCTTTCAACACACAGCGTTTGTCGACGCCGTCAGAGTCCTGGCTGTTGATCTCATCACTGAAGTGGACTTCGATGCGCGCCAGCGTGTCGCCGAAATGGTGCAAGACTTCTTCCACCACCGTCTCAATCTCGGGCGTCAGCCTGGCGCGACCATCGATGCGGACATCTGTGCTTATTAAGATTTGAATGACGACTCCCCCTCATGCCACGGGGTATTACACGCCGCGCACTCAGTGCAGCATTTGCTCCTGAACCTTTGCTGGCGATGTTTATCAAGTGCACATTACGTGCCAAGCCTGACCAGTGAGTCGCTGGCTAACGGGCCGCCCGTCGCAAGTACAAGTGCCGAGAGGGCAAGGAATCAGCGGCAGCCGCAGGCCGGTTGAGTAGAAGCCCGGCTCCAACGAACTCATGATAGTGTGTTTAACGGCCAGAAGCGAGCGTGCTCCCCTCGACCGGTAAACTAAACGACGCGGCCCCGCAAAATACTGTGCACAAACCGGATTGAGTTGGTCAGGGATCTACGTGTCGACTGTCAACGCGAAAGAACAGTGTCAATCTGTGGTGACACTGTGCGCAGCGCCGCACAGTGTCGGCGCCGGTCATGCGAATGGCGCTCCCTCCGTTAAACGTCTGAAGCGACACGAAAATAGCCTCGAAACGAACGTTTCGGTTGGCACGCGGATTGCAGCGCATGTTGCTCCATACAGGCGTCGTTTCGACGTCGCTGGTAAGAAACGAACGTGCTCAAGAAGGTCGCCGCATCAAGGAGATAGAGGTCATGCACAAGCAACAATTGATTTCCATCCTGAGGAAGCTGTTTGTCCTCGAAAAGTTCTCGCTCGCGAATTATATGTGGCATGCGCGCCCCCGGATCATGCCGGACCACGAGTCGTTGCACACCGCGATCCGCCAAATCGGGGACCAACAGCGGCGATTTGCGCACCGTATCGGCCTGACGATCTTGGCGCACCATGGCGATACTAGGGAGAGTGGATTCCCATTGCAGTTTACGATCTTCAACGATTTGCCGCTCGACATCTTTGCACGCCAGGTGATGCAAGATCAGGCGAGGATCCTTAGTGAGGTAGAAGCATACGCACATCAACTGGCTGGCGCCCCCGGCGCACATTCCCTGGCGTTGCAAATACTCCGAGCCGAGCAGAAGCATTTCAATCGTCTTGCGGACATGCCTGGTCGGGATGCCAAAGATGCTATGCATCCAGGGGCGGCGGATACCGAGCGCGCACCAGCGCGCAGTAAAAGTCCCGCCGACGTGACGGCGGCTTAATTCAATCGCAAATAGTGCTATCATAGATGGGACCGGGCCGACGTCTGGCTCGGTCTTTCGCGGCAACATGCCGATCGATAGAGATTGTTCCTTGCTTTTTGGGAGTCAACGATGTTAACAACGAGAAAATGCCGGCAAATCGCCAACAGAAAGCCTTCGTGCGAAGGAACAACCACGCTCGCCGTCGTGGCGAAGCGGATGCTGCTGATGTCGATTGTGGGGCTTTTGGCACTTGTGGCCGGAACGTTCAATAGTCAATCGGGATCGGTGCTTGCGGCGCCCAACCATGATCATGCGGATGGTAAGGCGCATGGGTCTGAGGTTGACAAAGCAGTGTGCGTCATCGTACCCGTCGGCGATAGCGGCGTTTCTGGCGTGTTGCGGCTGACGAAGTCAGGCGACGTGATTCAAATTCGGGGCGAGATCAAAGGACTCACGCCAGGCAAACACGGATTTCATATTCACGAATTCGGCGATCTGACGGACACCAAAACAGGCAAGTCGGCCGGTGGACACTTCAACCCCGAGGAGCAACCCCACGGCGCTCACGATGCTGAGCACCGCCACGTTGGCGACCTGGGCAACATCGTCGCAGGGAAGGACGGCACGGCAGTTGTCGATATCCGCGATAGTCTGATTAAGTTCAGCGGAAAGAACTCGGTGATTGGCCGTTCGTTCTTGGTTCATGCCGACGAGGATGTATTCACGCAACCTGTGGGCGGCGCCGGCGCGCGGGTCGGCTTCGGAGTGATCGGGATTGCAGGCGGCGAATGAGAAGCCGAACTCGATCGTGATCGTTGAAAAGGCCCATTGGCCAATCATGCTTCGCGGATTCCAAGCCTGTCTCGCAACTGTGGGTCACGGTTTGGCGTCCGCGTTGCACGTTTACTCCACAAGATCGCCTAGCAGCAAGATTTGACTGGCGCGAATGTTGGTGCCTTGATATTTCGGCTGCTTCAATTCAACTTCTGGATTTTGCAGCCGAAAGGCCACCGACGAACGATCCGGCTGGTCAGGATGCACCTCAATCGAAATCGTGTGGACCTGCTCGCGATCCAGATTCTCGGCGATTGACAGCGTGGCGATCCGTTCATAGGTGCAGTAGCTATCAAAACGCGGCACGGGTTTCGGACGAGTTTCGCCATCGACGCGAATAATAACCTGGCCGCCGTCCGGCGCGAGTAGATCGTACAGCCGCGCAATCGACCCGCGGAACTTGAACGTCAACTTGCTGCCTGGCTGCCGCGTTTCCCAGAGCGTTCCCATTCGTTCGCCGAAGCGTTTGGTCAACGTCGCTTCAGGATCGAGCTTCGTCCATTCTCCGGACAGCATCTTCTCGCTAATGGGCGCCATCTTCGCCGCTTGCCAATGGTCGGCTACGAACGCCTTGGCGAGTTGTGGAGCGTGATCCACAGCGGCAGGCGACTTTTGCATGGACTTGAGCGACTCGGCAATCACGTCGGTGTAAATTTGATGCCCTTCATCGAGTGGATGCACGCCATCTTGAGAGAATCGGATCACGCCGGCCGGGCTGGGTTCGTCCGACTGGAACACGAGCTTACCGGCTTGTTGTAGCTCGACCGTCTTGAGAGCCACGTTGATTGACGGGATGCCGTAGTGCTCAGCGAGCATCTCCATCGCCGAGGCAGCCGTTGGACAACTCCCGGCGGCAAGGTCTTTCTCATAACCCACGCGAAACGTGTACACAAAGCAGATATCGGTGCGGGGGTTGGCGGTCCAAATCTGCCGCACAATCCCTTCCATCGACCGCCAAATTTGTTGGGGCGAAGCACCACCGTCGTTGACGGCGAATTCCACGAACACCAAATCCGGCCGGTGCCGCAACACATCATGTTCCAAACGAAACACCCCCAGGTCGCTCCCGGTGCCTCCGATGGCAGCGTTGATTTCTTCGACCTTGGCGGCGGGAAACTTCTCAGCAAACCATTGCATCGTCTTGGGACGCCAACCATTGGCCGCCGTAATCGAGCCGCCGAAGTAAGCAATGCGAACTTCCTGGCCTGCCGCGAGCTTTCCCAGGACATTACCGAGTCCCTGGCGAGTTTGCAGCAATTTCGCGGCGACGGGCTGGTATTGTGGCGGCGCAGGCTCATCGTCCGCGGCCGCTAGCGCCGGGCCAGCGCAAATCAGCCCTAGAGCCAGTAAGCAATCAATGACGTGTGCTCGGTTCATATTGCATGAGTCCGTGAGAGCTATCTTCAAGAGCTTGACGTTGCGGAAGCAGCCGATGCGCTGTGGATGTTCAACAACAGCCCCACGCCACGAAACTGGCGCTGGGACTTTTGGTCAAGATCATCGCTGCCTGGGCAGCGTGCGTCCTAAACTAATTGCTGGACTGTTGAATGAGTGCTTCGGGTCGATTGAGGTGCAGGTAATGCCCGTGGTCGGAGGTTAGGATCAGCGCCGTATCGTCCCAACCACCATGCTGCTCGATCCACTCGACAACGCCTGCGAAGGCGTCGTCGCCGCTATGCACCGCTCCAATCGAGTTGTCGATGTTGTTGGAGTGATTCGCCCAGTCAACGTCGCCGGCTTCAACCATCAACCACCAGCGATCCGAACGTGCGGCGAGAACGTCAATTGCCGCTAACGCCATCTGCCGTAGCGTCACGTTTTCGCGCAAATCGGCGGCGCTATAAACTTCCGCCTTTGCAGGCTGAGGATTTCCAAAACTGACGACCGGATCGTAGTTTCCGTCAGCGGTGCGG
>CAUJKE010000277.1 GCA_963205385.1 Planctomycetota bacterium
GGCATCCCTGGCGACTTGCGCGAGCATATCGAAATCATGCTCGACATGATCGTCCTGGCCTTACCGACCGACGCGACGCGCGTCGCGTCGTTCATGTTCGCCAACGATGTCTCCGGCCGCAATTTCTCCTTTCTGGATGGCGTTCGCGGCGGACACCACGAACTGTCCCACCATGAGAACCGGCCTGAGAAGATCGCCCAGTATCAACGCATCAATCGCTGGCATGTCGAGCAGTTCGCCCGCATGTTGGCGAAGCTCAAGGCGCTGCGCGAAGGAGAGGGGACGCTGCTCGATAACTGCATGATCCTCTGCGGTTCGAGCTTTTCAGACGGCAATCGGCATGATCCCGATAATTTGCCGATTCTGCTCGGCGGTCGCGGCGGTGGGACGCTGAAGTCCGGTCGCCACTTGCCAGCCGATGTTCCGCTCTGCAATCTCTACCTGTCCATGCTCGACCGCATGGGCGTGGAGGTCGCCTCGTTCGGCGATAGCCAAGCGCCGCTGCAGGATTTAACTTGACCTTTCAGGGCCCCCAGTAACTCAACATCGCACGGTCGGCGGGCACCGCGCTCGACCCTCGCCACCGGACCGAAATCAACTGCCATGCTTCACACATTCTCCACTGCCGATGAACTCTACGCCCATGCCGCCGAAGCCGTTGTCGCGGCCGGCAATGCCGCGCTGGCGCAGCGCGGCCGCTTTGTGATTGCGCTAGCCGGCGGGAGTACGCCGCGCGGGCTGTATCGTTGTTTGTCCGCGCCGCCGCTGGCCGCGCGGCTCGATTGGTCGCGCGCCGAGATTTTCTTTGGCGACGAGCGAACCGTGGGGCCGGACGATCCCGATTCTAATTACCGCATGGCCCGCGAAGCGCTTTTGGACCCGCTCGGACTGTCGCCTGCGAAAGTTCATCGCATGTTGGGCGAACGGGATCCGCTCACGGCCGCGACCGAGTACGAACAGCAAGTCGCCGCTTGTTTTGACATCGCGACGACGGATGAACCGCCTGAGTTTGATTTGATCCTGCTCGGCATGGGGGACGACGGGCACACGGCGTCGCTCTTTCCGCATACCCAGGCGCTGGCGGAGCGCTCGCGGTGGGTCGTGGCCAATGAAGTGCCTCAACACGCTACCACACGCATCACGATGACCTATCCGCTGATCAACAACGCCCGGCAGGTGATGTTTCTGGTCGCCGGCGCGAGCAAGGCCCAGGCGCTCGCGAGCGTGCTGCGCGGACCGCCCAACCTGGCGGAATTTCCCAGCCAAGGTATTTCGCCCAGCGGCGGCCAGCTCGATTGGTTCCTTGACTCCGCCGCGGCGAGCCAGCTTTCCTAAGCCGCGCCAGCTAGGACGCCGCGCCAGCAGTGTGCCAGCAGTGCCAGCTTGATGGTTCGCGAGTCACGGGGATGCTCTTGACGCGAGCAAATCGAGGCCGTACTGTCTCGCACCCATGAAGACTTTTCTTCCTAGAATTGGCGTCGTTTCACTGGTGGTCCTCGGCTGCTGCGCGGTCGGTGTCATCGCGGCGCCACTGTTTGCGCCGCAGCCTGGCCTGCTGGCGCTGAAGAACGGTCAGATCATTGAAGGCGGAATCTTGCGCGAAGGGGACCGCTACATCGTCACCTTGGGCGATCGCGACTCGCACGGCGAGATCAAAATTCCGGTTAACGAAGTTGATTTCGTGTGCCGTGATTTAGACGAAGCCTTTCAGAAAAAACGGGGAGCGATTCGGCACCGCGAAGTGCAGCCGCACTTGCAACTCGCCGAGTGGTGCGTGCGGCATGGGTTGTACGAGCGCGCGGCTGAGGAGCTAGTCGAGGCCTCCGTGATCGACCCGCTCGATCACCGCATCGCGCCACTAGAGAAGCGTCTGAAGCTACTCGCGCAGCCTGCGAACACGAAGGCCCTGCCGGTGTATGTCCTGCCCCCTTCGCAAGATGAAATCGCGGCCACGATTGGTACACTGAGCGAGCAGGCGTTGGCCCACTTCACCGACAAGGTGGAGCCCATGCTCCTCAGCCGTTGCGCGACAACGGGCTGTCATGGTCCTAACTCAACGGCGGAGTATCGCCTGGTGCGTCCGCCCCTGAAGCATCTGAACAAGGTTCGAGAAACCCAGCGCAATACCTACGCCTCGCTCCAGCAAATCAACGCGGGGCGCGAAAGTCCGCTGTTGACATTCGCGACCCGGCCACACGGGAGCGCGCTCTCGCCGCCGCTCGACGATCGCGATCGTCTGGCGATCGATCAGCTCGCGGAGTGGATCGAGATGGTGAAAGTCGTGCCTGCGGATGAGCCTCAAGCGCTGCGTGACGAGAACGTGCGTCCGGCATTGTTCGAGGCGCCCCAGCGTAACGATCCGCGCGCCATTCGCCGCCTGCCGAGTGTAAGCGAGCCGCAAGCCTTTACCCCTGCGGCCGGGGCGCGACCGATCGAGTCCGCGCCGCTCAAATCTCCCGGCGGAGGCGTGGTGGGACCGGCATCCGATTTGCTGCCAGACCCCTTCGACCCCGCGGCGTTCAACCAGCGTTATCATCCGCCGCAGCCTGCGCCCGTCTCATCCCCCTTCGACGGCAAGTGATCATTGGCGCTGTTACAGCCCCAACTCGGAAATTGCGGCGGGGGTCAGAATCGTCGGATCCGGCGGCAGTCGTGCGAGCGTGAATTCGTTCAAGAGCTCGGCGGCGGAAATCGGCGCTCCCGTCGTGCGCAAACCGGCGGAACACGCCAACCAACCGATTAAGCCCTGGGGACTTGCGCCAGCCTGTCGCAAGCGGGCGATGCGTGTATCGCCATGACGTTTGGCGAGCCGCCGGCCATCGATTCCCACGACCAGCGGTACATGGGCAAAGTCCGGCGGCGTCCAGCCAAAAAACTCGTACAGTTCCAGTTGACGAAACGCGCTCGGTAGCAGGTCATTGCCGCGGAGCACCTCGGACACCTGCATCGCGTGATCGTCCACC
>CAUJKE010000278.1 GCA_963205385.1 Planctomycetota bacterium
TCTACCTACCACACCCCAGATGTCGATTTTGGGTTGCATCAATCCGGCGTCGAAGAAGTTGTCATATGGCGGTTGAATGGCGTTGAGGAATTGTTTGGGGTTCTGCGACTCATCAAGCACGAGGCTGCTATCGAGGAACGGAAAACTGACGCGGTAGCCGGTTGCCAGGATGATGAGGTCCAGCGGGAGTTCGCTCCCGTCGCGGAAACGGACCCGCTCGCCGCACAGACATTCCAGCGTGGGCTTGACGCGAATTCGCCCGTGGCCGACGTAGTACAAGAGTTGCGAGTTGATGATCGGGTGCGTCTCGAACAGCCGATGATCCGGCGCCGGTAAGCCATAACGTTGCGGGCGACCCAAGGCGATGCGGACCATCACGCCGCTGACCCAACGTTGCAGCCAGAGCGGCACGCGCCAACGTTGCATGTTTTCGTTGCAAATATCGATCGGTCGTCCATGCAAGAACTTGGGAAGAAAGTGATAGCCGCGGCGCAAGCTAAGATAGGTTTCTTCCGCATGTTGCGCCGCTTCGACGGCGATATCGCAGCCAGAATTGCCGGCCCCGACGACGAGCACGCGCTTTCCGGCCAGGATGTCCGGCGTCTTGTAGTCCTTGGAATGAATGATGCGCCCCGAGAACTCGCCGGGGAATTGCGGCAGGAGTGGATCCCAGTGATGACCGTTGGCGACGACGACGCCTTGATAACGCCGCGGCGGTTGGCCATCGTCGAGCGTCACCTGCCACTGGTCGCCGACCGGTTCCACGCGCTCGACAGACGTATTGAACGTGATCCGCCCCGTCAGGTCGAAGTGCTCGGCATAGGAACGCAAATAGTCGAGCACTTGCCGATGGCTGGGATACGGCGGGTACTCCGCCGGCATCGGGAAGTCGGTGTACTCGGTGAGCCGCTTCGAGGAAATGAGGTGGGTCGAAGCGTAGACGCTGCTCGAGGCTTGCCCGTAATGCCAGTTGCCGCCGAGATCGGCTTCGCGCTCGAACCAATCCAGCGCAATGCCTTGGGAGACAAAGTTCTTGGCGACCGTCAACCCAGCCGGGCCAGCGCCGATGAGGCAGTATTTGGCGGAGTGATCCTGAGGCATGGGAGAGCTATTCGGAAGGACGGACAGGGAGGAACAAGTGAGCCGCGTGCCACAATTTACAACACTTTCGCCCATCGAGGGCGCGATGGTTGGCAGGAAAGGGTTTCGGTTAAGAGTGAGACGGGGGCCGTTGCGTCATCGAGTTGCCCACTCTCCCGCAGGGTTACTACTTATTGCTTAAAGAATCCAGAAATTTGGTAGGTTTTAAGCTGGTCGTTATTGACGCGCGAACAAGCGCCGCTAAGAATAGTACGTAGCCGGCTGTGGCAGAGCCGTTTGCAAGTATTTAACACGCCTCCTAACTGCCGTGGTTTTCTGAGTTTGAGTCGATTGCTGGCTTGCCGCCTGGTGCGAACATCTGTCCGCCATTGAATAGTTGTTAATGGCGTTGATTTTTGCATTCAAGTTTGATGGCAGCCGCCGAAGCTGAGATTTGGAAGACTCCCACCCCGCCGCACCTCGCGTCCCAACTTCGCGCGTGTAAGTGCAGGCCGGCAGTTGAGGGCTGCAATGGCAAAGAATCGCCGCGATTGACCGCAAGTTGGCTGTTGAGTTGGCCGCCGGGGTCAACGCGGCGAGTCACTGGCAAACCGGCCAATACCCTACCTCGACTTCTGTATTTTGATAACGACCACCGGCGGTATGAGTGACTGGTTCCTGACGGGAGCGGGCTACTGATAGCGATACCGGGTTTGCGCGTCCTTTTGATTGGATGTGAGGCGAAAGAATATGAAAATGGCAAAACACACCTCCGCGGAAGACGTTCAATTGCTGAGCAGTTTTGAGGAAGTGCGCAGGACGCTCCTCGACGAGCGTTTTGCTGATCGGCTTAGTCGCCCGCTGGCCTTCTGGGCGCTCCCCAACGACCGCCGCCTGCCGCTGGCCTTTTTGGGTCGGACGCTGGGTGAGCTATTGAATTCGTCGTTTGAAGAATTAAGCAAAACCCCAGGGATTGGGCAAAAGAAGATCATCTCGCTCGTCAAGTTGTTGCATCGGGCAACCAGCGATCAGCCGCCGACGGTTCCCTTTGGCGTCGAAGGAGTCGTGGCGCAACCTGCCGCGCCCGGCGACAAATCGACGTTCAATCCGGCGATCGTGTCCGAGGCGCTCTGGTCGCAGTGGCGCGAAACGGTTCGTCGTCATAACGTCGGGACGGAGAAACTTGGTCGCGTGGCCTCGTCCCTGCGGAACTTGCCCACGGTGATCTGGGACACGCCGCTGTCGAAGTATCTCAATTACACCGTCGCGGAAATTCGCGAACTGCGCACCCATGGCGAGAAGCGGGTCCGCGCGGTGCTGGAAATCTTCCACGACTTGCACGAAGCGCTCTCCGGCGCCGGCGAACCGGAGCACTTGTCGTTGCGTTTGACGCCCAAGTTCGTGCCGCACGTCGAGGATTGGATCGCCGATGTGCTCGCGCATCCGGGGATCCCCACGCCGGAGGAATTCCGCGAGAAACTTGTGGAGCCATTGCTCAACCAACTCGAAGTGGATGCCGGCGAAATCGTCGGCCAATTGGCGGCCGGGCGACTCGGACTCAATGGCCCGCCGCAAAGCGTCCGTCTTCAGGCTCGCAATTTGGGCGTGACGCGAGCGCGCATTTATCAACTGCTCGACGAATGCTCCAAGGTGATCGATGTCCGCTGGCCGGAAGGGAAGTTGCAGTTCGACGCCCTCGCGCTGAAGTTTGCCGCCGAAGGGGCAACCTTCGAGAAGTTGCAGCTCTTCGAGGCACTGCGGGAGTTGCTCTACCCCAATAAGCACGCCGAAGTCGCCGATTCCGCGTTCGCCAACTCGTTGGCATAAGTACGGCAGGTTTCGGCGGCAGTTCCATCTCGCCAGCGGGCGAATTCGCCAAAAGTTCGCCGCCCGCTAGGATTGCAGCCTTGGGGACTCTCTTCCCCTGCTGAAAACGTAGCTTTCTAGCCGTCAATCCTTGATTGATGCGCAGCCATGCTGGGCGGATAGCTTCCACGCTGTCGGCTTCAATCGTTGGAGGACGCCCGGTTTCTGCGAGGAATTGTGGCGATTCTTAATTTTCTCCGTACTGGCGCAAGGTTTGCTTTCACATCCGTCAATGGGAAAACGCCCGCTGCCGAGAGGGTGTCTGCCCGGTTGGTGTTTGGAAACTTGTCCACGTTCAAAGGAGAACCTTATGTCCATCGATAACCTCGCTGATGCGTTTTATGACGAGCTCCGCGATATGCTCAGCGCCGAAAAGCAATTGGTCAAGGCGCTTCCCAAGATGGTGAAGCACTCGACTAATCCCCAGTTGAAAAAAGCGTTTGAAGCGCACCTCAAAGAAACCGAGAAACATGTCGAACGGGTTGAGCAAGCGTTTGAAGATACGGGTAAGGCGGCCCGCGCCAAGACTTGCGAGGCGATGCAAGGACTGATTGAAGAAGCCGACTCGCTGCTCAAAGAGGAGGCCGAGCCCGCTGTCAAGGACGCACTGATCATCGCCGCTGCGCAAAAGGTGGAGCATTATGAAATCGCCACCTACGGCACGCTCTGCACATGGGCGGAAGACCTCGGTTACAGCAATGCCCTGCAGCTCCTGAAGCAGAACATGGATGACGAGGAAGCGGCCGATCAGAAGCTCTCTAGCCTCGCGAAGACAATCAATCAGGAAGCGATGGCGACCAAATAACGGAGCGTTAAATCAGCCCTGCATACTGCATGGCTGTTGGGGGCAAGGAACACGTTGTGGTTCCTTGCCCCTCCGTTATTTCTTGTCGCTCAGCGGCGCGGAAGGAGTCGGCGACGCCACATGCTGGCGAACCAACCCCACGTAGTCCGGGCGGTCCGCGGCGGTTTGGTGGCGATACTCCCCGATGATTTTACTCTTCTCGAGCAAGAACACGCCGGGCATTTGGAAACCGTCGCCGACGATCCGCCCGAAGCCGTGGCGATTAACGATGGCCGCTAGAAAGCCACGCCACCAGAGGCGCGGGCTGAGCAGTTGCGTGAGTCGCCCGCGAGAGAGCTTGAACGCCTTGTAAAGTTCGCACTCGGGATCGCTGAAGCGGTCCACGTCGCCTACGCCATACGTGGCGAATTCTCCACCCTGGGCGGATTCCGTGCCCATGTGGACAAAGGCGATTTTCACGCCGGCGCCTGCGATCTCCTCCGAAACCGTCGCCACGTCGTCGAGCGCTTCCCGGCAAAACGTGCAGCCTGCATGGCGCAGAAACACCACCAGCACCGGCTGATTTGCTGACAGCTCCGCGAGCGAATTTCCCAACTGACTGCGGCTCTGACGCAGCACCTCTGGAAAGTCTTGAGCGGTGGCCTGCGCTGGCTGAGGATTCATGCGAACTTCCTAATCCGTGAACACGAACGCGCCCCGCAGCAGATTGTAGAGACCTGCGGCGGGGTTGCGTTCGTGATCCAACGAGGCGTTGTAGGCGTATGGTTAGCGCCGGCCGAGCATCGCTCGGAGTGCTGTTTCCAGTTCGGGATGGCGAAACTCGTAATTTGTCTCGGTAAGTTTCCGCGGTCGCACGCGCTGGCTGGCGAGGAGTAATTCGTTCGCCATTTCACCGAGCACGAGCCGGGCCACGAAAGCAGGCAGCGGGAAGATTGTCGGTCGCCGCAAGACTTTTCCCAGCGTCTTGGTGAATTCTGTATTCGTAACCGGATTTGGCGCGACGACATTAACGGGTCCGTGCAAGTTTTCGTTCAGCAGTGCGTGGTGAATCGCGCCCACGACGTCGTCGAGCGAGATCCAGCTCCAGAACTGTTTTCCGGAGCTAATCACGCCGCCTCCGCCTGTCTTGAAGGGAAAGAGCATTTGTGCGAGGGCGCCGCCGCGGGGGGACAGAATCACGCCGAACCGCGCGTTGACGACGCGAATGCCTGCATCGGACGCCGGGCGCGTCGCGTTTTCCCACTGGCGGCAAACGTCCGCGAGAAAGCCGTCGCCGGGGGCGGACGATTCATCCAGCCACTCGTCGCCACGACTACCGTAGTAGCCGATCGCCGAGGCGCACACCAAGACTTGCGGCGGGCGCGTTAGTTTCGCGAGCGCTTCGCACAACAGCCGCGTCCCCTCCACGCGGCTGTTAAGAATTCGCGCTTTCTTGGCTGTGTTCCAACGCCCGGCGGCAATGCTTTCGCCGGCCAGATGCACCACGGCGTCCGCGGCGCTTAGTGCTTCCGCATCGATCTCACGGGCCTGAATATCCCAGTGGGCCTCACCAGGTTTCGGCTCGCCGCGCACCAGTTTTGTGACCTGATGGCCACCGGTGGTCAGCAGCGGGCACAGCGCCGACCCGACCAGACCTGTCGAACCGCTCACGAGAACCTGCATCGGTATTCTTTCCGCATAGCGTGCATGGGCGGCCAGGTCTGCCGCCGTGGTTTGTTGCCGATAAGCAAACATTTGCTCAAGCTGATTGTGCACAATACCACCTCCCAGCATCTGGCCCCACCAGTGACCGTGAAGTTTGTACTCCACATGGTCGGTGAGACGGCACGTTTGCGCCGCCAGCGGCGTGAAGCGGTGGGTGTGCTCCCAACGAGCGAAGGGGCCCGAGCGTTGTGAATCGCGAAAGACCAGCGGTGGATCGTAGCCGTAGTGCTCAGCGCGCCACCGCACGCGGAGTGGACCAAGCCTAGCGACTAATTCCACTTGCGCCCCGTCTTGCAAGCCGCCGGTCGCGCGCACAATGCGGACATTTTCCCAAGGTGGAATCAAGCGCTCCAGTGCGCCTGGCCGTTCATGCCAGGCGAAGGCTGCGGCCGCAGAGACCGGCAATTCGATTTGTCGTTCAAAATGTTGCGTGGTCATCGGTTGCTCCACGCCCATTAGCGTAGCAGGTTTTGGAGGAGTGACTTACATCGCCGGCTCTTCCAGTCGAACTTCGCTCACCATTTTCTGCAGCTTATCGAGGGCCCGTTTTTCCAATTGTCGGACGCGCTCCTTGCAGACACCGAGCGATTTGGCGATGGCCTGAAGGGTTTGCACTTGTCCGGTCTTGTCCATTCCGAACCTTGCCCGCACAATCATCCGCTCGCGTGGATCGAGCGCTTTGAGCATGCGTTTGAGTTGTCCCTGCAGCTCGTTCCAGCGCTGCTCGTTGATCGCGCTGACGCCGCGCTCGTCCGCAAATTCTAAGATGTGGTCACTTCCGGAAGGTGCGAAGCGCGCGCGATCTTTCTGGCGCTGCAGGAGCAGGCGGTACAAATTACGGCGGATGGCGCGCGTCGCATAGGTACTGAAACGAAAGCCGCGATCGTAATCGAACTTCTCGACGGCGTGCATCATCGACACAATGCCATCGCTGATGAGATCCTCGAACGAATTGCGTTGATCCGTGAAGGTCTTCACAATTGAAATCACCAGCCGGACATTCGCGGCGATAATGCGATTGCGGAGTGATTCCGCTTCGGTCAGGCAGGACTCAATCTCGCGGAGCGCCACGTCGTTTGAGGTTTGCGGGTTGAGCCACTCGCGCATCTGATGCGCGTGATATTTCAAGTAATTCATGCGGCGAAATAGCGCGCGCTCCTCTGCCGCGGTGAGCAACCGCGCCTCACAAGCGCGTGCTAGCGGGGTTCCAAACTCGGAGGCCAGGCGGCGCTCGGCGGCTTCACCCTCGTCCGCTCCGGCTAAGAGTGAATCAGGGAGGGAAGTGTCCGCCAGGTCACAGACCGCGAACTCGTCGGCGGCGATGAACTCGATAGGCCGCTCAGCGATGAGTTTCAAACGCTGCTTCCAGGCGCCGAGTGTGGCCCGGTGTTCGTCGGACGTCAGTGATTGACGCTCGGTCGCGAGCGCGACGGCGACGAAAGCTTGCTGGTGGTCCCTGTCCCGCGACACGAGCGGCCGCTGGGACGACTTCTGGAGGAGACGCTCGCGAGTCGCGATCATGATTCGACTTCCAAAAATAAGAGTTGGTGGATAAGCCAGTTTGCCCGCAGGCGAGAGCTGAGTTCCATGGAGACGGTGATCGCCGCTGGTCAGACTCGCCGTGCGGGAAACCAAGTGCTTGTCAGGTTCGGCGGACTACTTGGGCAGCATGACCGTGTCAATGACATGGATCACGCCGTTAGTGCAGGGGATGTCGGCCTTGATGACCTTCGCTGAACCGTTGAGCTTGACGCCGTCCTTGGTGCTGATCGAAATCGTTTGGCCTTGCACCGTCTTGGCCTCGTCGAGCTTGACGACATCCGCAGCCATGACTTTGCCGGGAACCACGTGGTAGGTCAGGATCTTGGCGAGCAGTTCTTTGTCGCTGAGCAACTTTTCGACCGTGCCTGCTGGGAGTTTGGCAAACGCTTCATCGGTCGGCGCGAAGACTGTGAAAGGCCCCTGGCCTTTAAGCGTTTCGACCAGGCCGGCGGCTTTCACCGCGGTGACCAGGGTCTTAAAGGAGCCGGCGGAGACCGCCGTGTCGACGATGTCCTGCGGCTTCTCGGCAGCCCCAGCGGTGGCAGCGCCGGCGAGCAACATCAAAGCGCACAAACTGAACTTGAGGGGACGTAACATGGGAACCTCCTGGTGAAGCGATTTTGAGCACCGTCGGTCGGGGGCGAGTCGTGATCGCACGACTGGCAATTTGAGAAGCCCTGGCCTGAAGAGTCCGGTATTCAAAATTCGTTCATATCGTTCTCGCTTGACTATACCGTGAAGCCGCCGGGTTGGCAACAGTAAAAACGTTCAAATCGTGCAATTTATGTTTATTGCTCTAAGTCGCTATTTGACAACATATTGCGACTTTTGTCTTTGACGTTCAGCTTAAGATGGCTAGGATAGAGAGTTGTCCGCTCGCCTAGCGGTTACAAAAAACGTCCATAACATTCACAACGCTTGCTGCTGGACATCTCGTGGAACTTCGGTTGACCCCCAAGCAACTCGCGCAAGCAACCGGCGTCAGCGAGTCCTCGATCAAACGCTGGTGCGACTTGGGAGAGATCGCTACGATTCGCACGCCAGGCGGGCACCGTCGCATTCCCCTCAGCGGCGCGATCGAGTTTCTGCGCGGGTCGGAGCATGAACTGATCGCGCCTGAAGCACTCGGTTTACCGGCAGGAACGCGCCGCCGTTCGCCGCCGTTGGACAACGCCGCGGAACTATTCCGCATTGCGTTGGAAGCGAATCAGGAAGATCGCGCGCGGCAGATTTTGTTTGAGTTGTATTTAAAGCCCACACCTTTAGCGACGATCGGAGATCGAATCATCGGGCCGGCATTTCAGAGCATTGGGCATCGTTGGGAAGCGGGGACGCTGGAAGTGTTTCAAGAGCGTCGTGCGCTGGAAATCACGCGAAATTTGCTACACGAAATCCGCCTGGCACAGCGACCGCCGGTCCGCTCCGATCCAGGGGCAATCGGGGGAACCTTGAGTGGAGACAATTACGCTCTGGCTGCCATCTTGGTGGAACTCGTGTTGCGCGAATCGGGATGGCGGGCGGAGTTTCTCGGTTCCAATCTGCCGGTCCAGACCATGGCCATGGCACTGCGCGCCGAGCAGCCAAAACTGTGTTGGCTCAGCGTTTCGCATGTCGAGAGCGAAACTCAATTCCTATCGGATTATGGACAACTCTCCAGCGCCAGCGGAGACCAGACAGCGCTGGTCGTGGGAGGGCGTGGATTGCACGGGCGATTACGTCAGGCGATGCGCTTCTCCGCCTACTGTGAGACGCTGGAACATTTAGAAACGTTTGCGAAGACGCTCAAGGCGGCGCATGCCAGCACTGCTGCAAGTCGCGACTAAAGCGTTACGCGGTTCGTCGTAAATGCTTGCGGAGTAAGTACGTAGCGTCAGGCGACTGAGGCCGCGCGGGGGCCGGGGTGACGGGCAATAGCTTTTGCCGGCGCGAACCTCGGTGGCGGAAATCGGTCCTCTTCTAAAAACTGCTCTTGTTTTTTGGTGCGCCGTAGCAAATATAAGAGTAATGGGTCGTGCCACGCAGCACGACGGACTAGGGATCGACCCAGGGTCGGAACTGGCCGATGCGTGGTCGGTAAACTTTAGTTGGAAAGGAGGTGATCTAGTGGACTTACCTTGTAGTTCTTCTAGCCAGCGAGGTGGCGTCGTTTAGCGACAGCCGGCGGGCTGTCAACAAGCACCCGCCTCCTCGGAAAGATCACCGATCTTGACGAGTACTAGAGCCCGGCCTTTCTCTTGGGGAAGGCCGGGTTTTTTCATGCGCCCCGCGCGGCGCGGCCTGAACCGAGAAAAAAAGGTTGACCACCTGCTTTAAGGGTGGCTATGATCTTCCCCAGTGGCTCGCTCACCGAGACTAGCAACTGAGGATCTGGCCGTGAAAAAACGACCTTCTCCCGCCGCGCGTCGCATACAGCAAGCTTCCCCAGGCCATCGGTCGCGCCGTCGGCGGCTAGCTCACGAGCCACTGGAACCGCGCGTCGTCTTGGCCGCGTTCCTGCCGAACCATTTGGCTGTGCTGCAGACGGGCGATGGCAACACCACGCTCGGCGCAAATGCAGCGCAAGTCAGCATCGCGGAGTATGCACTCAGCGGTCAGTTCGTGCAGTCGGTCCCGCTCCCGACGACGACCGTGGGCAATCAAAACGCATTGGTACTCAACGGGACAGGCACGTCCGATGGTCTGATAACGCGGTCGGTCGATCAGCGGTATCTGCTCGTCACTGGTTACAAGGCCGCCGTGGGAACTTCAGGCCTCATTTCGTCTGCGGCCACGACGTATCCGCGCACGGTGGGACGGATCGATGCAGCAGGCAGTGTGGATACTTCCACGGCACTGACGGACTTTGCAGACATCGGCAACCCTCGTAGCGTCGCGAGCACCGATGGCCACGATCTCTGGTTAGGCGGGGGCTTAGCTGGGAGCTTAGGCGACGTTCGCTATACAACGCTGGGCGCCACAACGTCCACGCCAATCGCCTCGGTAACTGGTAGCCTGCGGCAGCTCGCGATTGTCGACAATCGACTCATGATCTCCATGGGGCAGACCAGCGTCACGCTCGCGACCGTCGGCTCCGGGCTACCAACCACTCCGGGCCAGACCGTAACATCACTGAGCGGCATTTCCAGCACGAATCTTCCTAGTCCCTATCAGTTCGTCGCCTTGGATCGTGATGAAACGATTCCCGGAGTGGATGTGTTGTATGTCGCCAACGACCAGTCTGGCGACGGAATTCGCAAGTTCTTCAACAACGGCGGCAGTTGGGTCGCCGCCGGTTCGGTTACCAAGACGAACGAACAGTTTCGCGGTTTGACAGGCTACGTTTCTGGAAATGACGTCGTCTTGTTCGCGACCACGCCCAAGGGGCTTTACACCGTCGTCGATACCGCGGACCGCGCGGCCAATATGAGCGGCACGCTCACGCTGCTTGCAGTCGCGCCAGACAAGACTTCCTTCCGCGGCATCACGTTCACTCCGCAGGCTGCCAACGCGCCGCCGCAATTGACGCTCTCAGGCGACGCCGCCACGTACATTGCCACGCAGTCGCCGTTGCTCATCGCGCCTGGCGCCACGGTCACGGACGCCGACTCCGCAAACTTCAGTGGAGGCACGCTCACGGTGAGCAATGCAGGGGGCGAAGCAACGGACGAACTTGCTATTCACGATGAGGGAACCGCGGTGGGAGAGATCGGAGTTGACGGTAATCAACTCACCTTCGGCAGCAGTGTCATCGGCACATTCACTGGCGGCGCGGGAACCACACCGCTGGTGATTCAATTCACCACGGCCGCCGCAACGCCTGACGCCGTGCAAGCCGTAGTGCGCAACCTCACGTTTCGGAGCACCGCTCCCACGCCGGCAACAACCGACCGCGCGCTGGAATTGAGCCTTACCGACGGCGCTGGCGGCGCGAGCTCGCCGGCCACGCAGACCGTGCACGTCGCGCTGCCGGTCGGCATTTCGATCAGCGCTGCGAGTATCGTTGAAGGGAACACCGCTTCGACAACGCTCGAATTTCTCGTCACCCTGTCCACCGCTCCCCTCGCCCCCGTCATCGTGACCTATGCCACGGCCGATGCGACCGCGACCGTGGCTGACAACGACTATCTGCCCCGCGCCAACGATACGCTCACCTTCTTGCCAGGGGGCGCGCTCACGCAGATCATTCCCGTGACCGTCTTCGGCGACGTGACGCATGAACCGAACGAGCAGTTGTTGATGAACCTCAGCGGCGTCACCGGCCCCGGCGTGCTGATCGTCGCACAGGCCATCGGGACGATCGTCAACGATGATCCACTGCCGCAAATCAGCATCGGCAATCGCACGCAGGCGGAAGGGAATGCGGGATCAAGCGCATTCGAGTTTCCGCTGACGCTCTCGCATCCTTCGTCGCAGGCGATTACCGTGCGCGCGAATACCGCGGACGCCAGCGCTACGGTTCTCAACAACGATTATGCGCCGCTCGTTAACGAACTGATCACGTTCGCCCCCGGGGAAACAACAGCCACCCTCGCCGTCAACGTCACGGGGGATCTGTTCTTCGAGGAGGATGAGCAGTTTCTCGTCGAGCTCTCGGTTCCCACCAATGCCGAAATCCTGAACGCCCAAGCCATCGGGACGATCACCAACGATGACGAGTTTCCCCGGCTCTCCATTAATAGTGTAGAACAAGTCGAAGGCCATAGCGGCGCGACGCCGCTGATCTTCACTGTCTCGCTGTCCGCTGCGACGCAGCAGCCTGTGACGGTTGAATATGCCACGGCGGATGATACGGCCACGGCGAGCGACAACGACTACACGCCGATTGTGACGGCCCAGACGCTCACCTTCCTGCCTGGCGAACCGCTCACGCAAACCATCGCGATTGACGTTCACGGCGACAACAAATATGAGGCCACGCAGCAGTTCTTCGTGAACTTGACGAACGCCACCGACGCTGAGCTTGCAGTGAGTCAAGGCGTCGGCACGATCGTCAACGACGACCCGCTTCCCACGGTCAGCATCGAACCAGCCGAAGCTGCCGAAGGAGACAGCGGTTTATCGCCGTTGGTGTTCACCGTCACGCTCTCGCATCCTTCCGAGCAAGCGATCACGGTCAACTATGCGACGGCTGACGACGCCGCGACCACCGCCGACAACGATTATCTCGCCGCGGCCAACACGTTGACGTTCGCCGCCAATGCCACCGAGTTGACGCAAACCGTCACCGTGAGCGTTGTCGGCGATACGAAGTTCGAGCCGACGGAGACGTTCGTGGTTGAACTGGCGATTACCAACGCCGCCAACGCCACGGCGCAAGCGCTCGGCACGATCATCAACGACGACCCGTCGCCTGACCTCGTGATCAGCGCAGGCAGCGCGCCCGGCAACGGGGTCAACAATCAGCTGGCGGACGACGTGCGCGTGGTGCTGAGTCCTGACGGCGAAGCGCTGGATATTTACGTCGCCGGACAGCTTGCTCAGTCGCGCTTGCTCGCCAGCATGCAGAGTCTTACCGTGCAAGGGTCGAGCGACCTCGACACGCTCACGCTCGATTATTCCCAAGGCGACTGGACGCTCCCCGGCGGCATTGCGTTCGACGCGAACGCCTTTGGCCTGGGCGCGGCAGGCGACAACGATACGCTGGTCATTCGGGGTTCGTCCGGCGACGATCAAATCCGCGTGTTGCAAGACGCCGGCGTGCTGCGTGTCAGCCTAAATGGGAGCGAAACGCTCGTCGTGCTGACAGGCGCGGAGGGGACGCTCAGCGTCGAGCAAGTCCGGATCGAAGCTGGCAACGGCCAAGACCGAGTCGAGCTTAACTGGCGCGATCATGACGGCGTTCACCTGGGCGTGGATGCCGATCTCCACAACGCTGTTCGCTATCATGTTCACGGCGGCGACGACGCACTGACCGACACGCTGGTGATGATCGATGACGGCCTCGATGATCTCACCATTGTTCGCCAGCAGGCCGACCAGGTCTCCGGCGTGGTGACGATCGGCCCGGCCAATAGTGAGCCGCTCGTCGCCACGTTCACCGCGATGGAAAACGTGCAGTTTTTCACCACGCGGGATGATGGGACGGTCCCTGTGCCGCCGGTCGCCCCCAATACGGCCGAGACGAATAGTCGGCTCGTGGTGTTGCCGTACGATTTCGCCGAGCCCAACCACGATCGCCTGACCGCCACCCCACTGTTTGCCAACAGCACGCACATTGGCGTCATCGCGACCGGTGGCGATGCGGATTGGTTTCGCATCGATGCCGCCGTGACCGGCACGCTTGACTTGCAACTGCTGTTCGCACAACTGGCGACAATTCCCGGCAGCAGTCGCCCCGGCCTGCCGAGCGCTGGTGACTTGAGTTTGGAACTGTACAGCGACCAAGGCGCGCTCCTCGTGCCGCCGCTGGGCTTTGGCGCGAACGACGCCGACGATGACGAGCGCATCCGCATTCCTACCGTGCAAGGCCAGACGTATTACTTGCGTGTGTTTGGCGCTACGTCGGAAGCCGTCAACCGTTACACCGTGGTCGCGACGAATCTCGAACCGCCAACGCCGTACGACGTGCAACTGTCGGATGCGAGCAGCGCTACCAACAATGCCACGCCGACGCTGCACGTGCGACTCGACGACAGCATCCTGCTGAACGACCTGCCTGGCGAGCCACCGGATGAGCGCATTCCGATTCCGTTTCAAACCGCCGCAGTTCCCGGTTATCGTGTGGCGATCTTCCTCGATGACGAACAGCTGCCGCGCGGCTACGCGGAGGCGACTTCCACCGACGGGCTATATGCCTACACGCTCCCCGTGCCGCTGGCCGACGGCGCGCACACAGCCAGTGCCCGTGTGGAGTTGATCGACCCCACCACCGCCGCCGCCTTCGGGCCCCGTAGTTCGCTCGCCATGTTCCGCATCGACACGACGCCGCCGACCATCGCATGGGGCGCGGCGGACAATGCCACTGATGGCCTCGGTCCCGGCAGTGATAGCGGTGTGAGCGGCGTCGCGGGAACGTTCACGGATCGCATCACGAGCGTCACCGCGCCGACATTGTGGGGCACGGCGGAGCCTGGCAGTCAGGTGCGAGTTTATGCCGATCTGGACGCCAATCAAATCGTCGGTCCGGCCGATCCGCTGCTGGCCACGGCAATCGCGGACGCGACGGGCCAGTGGGAAGCGACCGCGCTGCTGCCGCTGGACGCGGAACTGTTCGGGTCCAGCGCTGGCCTGCGACAACTGCTGGTGACCGCAGAAGATGACTTGGGCAACATGAGCGCGCCGCAACCGTTCGCACTCTTTCTCGATCCACAACCGCCGGTGATTACCGAAGTTTTCGTGAGCGACGCGCCCCAGTATGAACTTTTCGCGCCCCACAGCATCACCCCGCTCATTCACAGCCTCGCGCTGCGCGTGGTCGATGGACCTGCGCGGGCGAGTGAATTCCTGTTCGCCGCGCTCGCGACCGGGATCGCCACGTCGGCAGGACATTTTCAATTGAACGGTGACTTCCACGGTCTCATGGCGATCGACAGCATCACGTTCACGCCGGAACCGCCCGTTGCGGGTTCGCCTGCCGCTGGCATCATCACGCTGGGCTTCAACGCGCCGCTGCCGGATGATCGCTTCACGCTCACGATCAGCGACGCGCTCGTGGACGCCGCAGGCAATCATCTCGATGGCGAGACCAACGCGCAGCAACCCATCGCAGGCGCACAGTTCCCGAGCGGTGATGGCGCCCCAGGCGGTGCGTTTGTCGCTCGATTTACCGTCGATAGTCGGGCGGAGATTGCCACCTGGTCTGGGCAAACGGCGTGGGTCGATGCCAACGGCAACGGCTTGTTCGATCCGGCCGCCGCGCCGGACTTCATGCACCGCGATCTTGTTTACCAGCTCAGCGCGGCCCCGCTGGCGATGTTCACCGGCAACTTTGCTCTGTTCGCAAATGCTACGGCCGATGGTTTCGACAAACTGGCTGGCTATTATGAGCACGCGGGCCAGCAGGTGTTTCTGATCGACGTCGATCACGATGGCGTCCCTGATAACGAGCCGGGCCTGTTTCCGCCGGTGGCTGAGGAACTCACGGTTCTCAATCTGAGCGGGCAACCAATCGCGGGGCGGTTTGATGATTCAGACGTAAACGGCGATGAAGTCGGCCTGTTCGATGGCACGACGTTTTATTTCGATACGAACCACAACTTCGTGCTTGATGACGCCGACGCCGTGCTGGTTTCGGAGTTGCGTGGGCAAGCTGTCGTCGGCGATTTTGATGGAGATGGGTTCGACGACCTGGTCGCCTGGCAAGACGGAGTTGTGGCCATCGATCTGGCCAACGGCGCGCAGCGCGGCTGGGATGGCGTTACGGATTTCGTCGTGCGCCTGACGCTCGCCGGCGCCAGCGACCGTGTGCTCGCGGCCGACGTCGACGTCGACGGCATCGACGACCTGGGGCTCTGGTCGCCGGAGTTGATTCAAACTTCGCCGGAGAATCGAGCCCAGTGGATGTTTATCGTCTCCAACGGTCTGCCGCTGGTCAAACCTGGTCTGGCCGCTGGCGACGCGGGGCATCGCGTGGCGGTCAGTCCGTTGGATGGCGCCGCAAGTTTTCAATTCACGCCGGTCCCGTTTGGCAGCGACCTGTCATTTGACTGGGGCGATATCGCCGCGCAGCCTCTAGTCGGTAACTTCGATCCGCCGGCCGTGCAGAATGCCGCGAGTCTCACAGGCAAAATCACCAACGAGCGTAACCCGCTCGATGTGGACAATGACGGCGTCATCACCGCCACGGACGCCGTGTTGCTCGTCAACATTATCAACGCCGGCGGGCCGCGCCTGCTCACATCGAGCGCTCGCACCGCGAGCGGGCCCTATCTCGATGTCGATGGCGATCACTTCCTCACGGCGGCCGACGCGGTGGTGGTTACGAATTACATCAACGCCGGCGGCGGCGTCGGTGCGATCGGTGAAGGGGAGCCGGCGCTCGCGGAACCGACATGGAACACTCCGCTGGCGTATGCCGCCTGGTCCAGCAACAGCGATGCACTGCTCGCAACCGCCTCCAGCCCCGATGCAACTCGCGCGCACGACCAGTCCCTCAGCGACTTCTTCGCGGCCTGGCCGGAGCGCGTTTTCCTGCCGCAGATGTTGCCTCGCGAGCAGGCACTGCCACATTGGGATCTCAGGCTTTCCCGCGTGGACGACGACATGGCCGTCGCGCTCGCGGAGTTGTTTGACGAAGGGCTGCTGGGCCACTAAAGCCAGGCGTGGATCAAGAACGCGCGATGAGCGATTGTGCAGGCAGCGAAGTGTTCGATGTGGTTTTGAGCGCGATTTAAATCCTGCGTACTGCGACGTGTGGCAACGCTTCCAGGCGCGGCCACCGCTCGCCCTGAAGCGGATTTTTCGCTAAGATGGATGCAGTTCATCATACTTTGCCCCCATCTCACGTCGCTTGACGAGGAGTTTGCCATGGCGATCAACGCCGCGCGTGCGAAAAAACTATGCACTGCCAGTGAATTGGAATTGGTCCAGGCGTCGTCGCTGCGTACGCGCCGCGAATTGACCGAGAAACAGCTCCAGAGCCGCGCGAAGCTCGCGCGCAAGCTGCGCGATAAGTACCATGTACTCGCGGAAAAGCAGGCCCGCGCCGCGGTGAAAAAGACCGCCGGTAAGGCTGCGGCGTCCAAGAATGACAATCAGTCCGCGCTCGCCAAGGAAGCGATGTTTGCCGAAGTGCTGGAGCGTTTCGAATCCCGATTGATGGAGTTGCAACCGACGCCGCAAGAGGTCGCATTGGCTGCCACGCTTCCCCGGCAGCCGAAGAAAGATTCGCCGGCGAAACCCGTAAAGGCTCCCAAGAAGGGGGCGCCGACGCCCACGCCTGAGCTCGCCGCCCGGAAAACGCGGCGCAAGACAGAAGCGAAGCAGGCTCGACGGAAGGAAGTGGAAGCCGCCTATGTGCGGGGCGGCACGAAAGCGGTCGCCGGACACATCTCCGCGCGCGGCCGGCGTCGCCAGGCGGCGCGAGACCAGCGCAATTAGCACGACGGGCGGCGCGGCGGCGGTTTACTTCGTCGCCCAAACCTGCACGAGTTCCACGAGCACTTCCGTCGCGGCGACCATCTCTTCCAGGCAGGTGAATTCCAGCGGCGAATGCGGATTGTGTTCGCCGGTCGAGAGGTTCGGCGTCGGCAGACCCTTGGCGGTGAAATGCGAACCGTCCGTGCCGCCGCGCACGATCGTCAAGTTCGCCTGGCGTCCCAAACGCTGATGCGCCTCCACGGCATAGTCCACCGCGCGCGGCTCGCGCTTCAGGCCATCTCCCAAGTTGCGATATTGCGGGGTGATTGCAACTTCGATGGCTAACTGCGGAAAATCCAGTTCCACTTGCCGCGCTATGCTCCGGAGCAGTTCTGCCTGCGTCGTCAACGCGGATGTGTCGAAATCGCGCAAGATGAGCGACACCGTTGTTTCCGCCACGCCGCCGCTGACGGCCATGGGATGGATGAAGCCTTGCCGCTCGCTCGTCGTCTCAGGCGATAGCGTAGCCCGCGGCAGTCTGGCGACAAATTCGCTCGCGGCGCGCACCGCGTTGACCATCCGCCCTCGGGCGATCGACGGGTGAATGTTCACGCCGCGGACGCACACCGTCGCGAGATCGGCGGAGAACGTTTCCACGTCAATGTCGTTCGCGCCTGCGCCGTCGAGCGTGTAGCACACGGTCGCGTCCACCTTATTCAGGTCTACATGATCGACCCCGTGGCCGATCTCTTCGTCGCAAGTGAACAGGATGCGCACCGGGCCGTGCGGAATCTCCGGACGCTCGACGAGCGTGGCCGCAAGTTCCATAATCACCGCCACGCCGGACTTGTCGTCCGAACCGAGCAGCGTCGTGCCGTCCGTGGTGATCAAGGTTTGGCCGACGAGATCGTTCAGCTCTGGATTGTTCGCGACCCGAATCACCTGGGAGGTATCTTGCGGCAAGACGATATCGCCGCCGGGATAGTTGCGCAGCACTTGCGGGCGAACATTCTTGCCGGTCGTCTCCGGCGACGTGTCGAGATGCGCGTTGAACGCGACCACCGGCGCGGGATGGGTCACGGTGCCGGGCACGGTCGCCAGGACGAGTCCGAATTCATCCTGCGTGGCATCTCGAATTCCCAGGGCGTGCAATTCTTCGACCAGCAGCTTCCCTAGCGTCCATTGGCCTGGAGAACTCGGATACTCGCCTCCAGGCTCGCCGGCGGTTGTGTCGATTTGCACATAACGTAGAAAACGATCGAGGAGTCGGTCAGCATGGATCATGGCGGGTCTTCCGGGCCAGTGAGAACATCGCGCGTCAGCAAACGCATACCCTAACCCGAAACGGTCCCCTCTGCCATGCGCCACCGCCACCTGTTACGCTACCACCAGATGCGGTTCTCCTTCTCGACGCCCCGCGCAAGGATTTTGCCATGGCAGTCACGCCGGCCGTCAAGTTTCTCGTCTTCGATGTCGAAAGCGTGGCCGATGGCGCGCTCGTCTCCAAGGTGCGCTATCCGGGGGAGAATCTCGCGCCGGCCGATGCAATTCGCAAGTATCGCGACGAACTGCTGGCGAAGTACGAAACCGATTTCATCCCCTACACGTTTCAATTCCCGATTTCCGTCGTCGTCGCCAAAGTCGCCAGCGACTTGCGGCTGATCGATCTCGTCGCGCTCGACGACCCGGAGTTTCGCCCGCACGTCATCGCGGAACATTTCTGGCGCGGTTGGGAAGTTTACAAGCGGCCGACGCTCGTGAGCTTCAACGGCCGCTCGTTCGATGTGCCGCTGCTCGAGCTCGCCGCATTTCGGTACGGCCTCAACTTGCAGCGCTGGTTCAATGTTAACGGCCGTACATACGAACAGCCCCGCAATCGCTACAACACCGAGGCCCACCTCGATGTGTATGACGTGCTGACCAACTTTGGTGCGGCGCGGTTCAATGGCGGTCTCAACCTGGCCGCGTCGATCCTCGGCAAGCCGGGAAAAATGGAAGTCCAAGGGCACATGGTGCAAGATTTGTATGACGACGGCAAGCTCGCCGAGATTAACGACTATTGCCGCTGCGACGTGCTCGATACCTACTTCGTCTTTCTCCGCTCGTGCGTGCTGCTCGGCAACATCTCGCTCACCCGCGAGCAGGAACTCGTCGATGCCGCTCAGGCCTGGCTCCAAGAGCGAAGCGAGACTTCGCCTGCGTATGCCGCGTACTTGGAGCGGTGGGGCGATTGGACGAACCCCTGGCAAGATTCCGCAGCGCCGTCGTAGCAGGCGGTCTTCTTATTTGACTTCCACCTCCGCTTCGCGCCCCGCAAACCGGCCGGCCTGGCCACCTTCATAGATGCTGAACTCGGCCCAGACCGGCAAGTGATCGCTGACTTGCAGCGCCTGGTCGAGCGAGAGATTGTACTCGCGCATGAAGTCGAATACGCCGCCACGGCCAGTGAATTCCCGCGTGGCCTGGCTCACGAAGAGGATGTTGTCGTACTGGTTCGTCCCGCGTGTGTTCGTCGGCATCCCAGCGATAACCGGGACGATGCCGCTCACCTGGCCAAGCTCGCCCAGGTTGCGGTCATCGGTATTGAAGTCTCCCAGGATGATGATGTCATCTTCCCCGCGGCCGTCGTTGCGCACGGCGAGAAAGACGTCGTCGAGGACGTTCATTTCTTGCTGAACTTCATCCGGATCGACGTGTACATTGACGAGCGTGAACGTAAACGCGTGCTCCGGCGGCGGCCCCCGCACGCGGAACAGCGCGACGAGCGGCTCTCGATGTAAGAGGTCGTCGGGATCAGCCACGGTATACAACTGCAGCCGATCGACTTCGACACTCTGCGTATCGAAAATGAACGCGTATTGTTCCTTGCTGTTGGAGCGGCCCAACCGTTCGCCAATCACGTAGTCATATCGTCGCCCGGCGGCGTTGATTTGATCGACGTAGAACGGAATGATGTCTTGTGACTTGGCGCGGATCTCCTGCACGGCGACGATATCAAAGTTTCTCGCCACCCGCGCGAGAATATCCATCACCGGCGCGTTTTGCACTTTGCTCTCGCCAAAGACCTGAACGTTGAACGACGCGACGCGAATCGTCTCCCCCACGCGCCGCACCGGCAGCGACGTTTCCGTCGCCGTGGACGAATGCGCGGAACCTCCGCCTGGCGACTTTTTGGTAAACTGCGAGAGCCCCGGAAGATCGAAATTCTGGAGCACGAAATAGCCAACCGCCGAAGCGATCGTGGCTAGCAGCAGGGCTTTAGCCTTACTCACAAGCGCCCCTCCTTGGGCGAAAGCGAAGACGGATAAATGGGCGGGGAAGCGTAGTGGAAGCCCCACCCAGCCGCCAGAGCAGTTCTCCGCCGAAATTCACTGTCCCCTACCCATGTCCGCCAGATTATCAATACTCAGTCCATGTCCCACGATCATGGCCATCGCCACGGCACTGCCGCCCGCAACTTGGGCATCGCGTTTGCGCTGAACCTGGTGTTCACGCTGCTGGAAGTTGGCGGCGGGCTATGGACTAACAGCATCGCGATCCTCTCCGACGCGCTGCACGATGGCGGAGATTGCTTGTCACTGGGGATTGCCTGGTACTTGCACCGGCTCAGCCAGAGGGATCCCGACGTCCGCTTTACCTACGGCTACCGGCGGTTTTCCAGTCTCGGCGCGCTCATCACCGGCGGGGTGCTGTTGGTGGGGCTGTCGTTCGTCGGTTGGAGCGCTTTGCGGCGACTCGGCAATCCCGAAGAAGTCAAAGTCCCCGGCATGATGGCGATGGCTGTGCTCGGCATCGTCATGAACGGCGCGGCCGCGTGGGTGCTCAGCGGCGGCAAATCGCTCAACGAACAGATCGCCATCTGGCATCTGCTCGAGGACACGCTCGGCTGGGCGGCCGTGCTGATCGGCAGCGCGGTGATGTTGGTCTGGCATTTGCCGATCATCGACCCGCTGCTAGCGCTGGGAATTTCCGTCTTCATTATTTGGAACGTCTTCAGGAACCTCAGCAAAGTCGTCTTCGTCTTCTTGCAGAGCACGCCCCACGGTTTTGATACCGAGGAGTTTCAGCGCCAACTCGCCACGATCCCCGGCATCGTCAGCGCCCACCACACCCACCTCTGGACCCTCGACGGCGAACGCCACGTCTTCTCCACGCATCTGGTCATGCACAGCCAGAGCACGCGGGCGGAGATCGTCGCCATGAAACGCCAGGTCCACGAACTGCTCCACACGCAAGACTTCGAGCACATCACCGTGGAAGTGGAACTCGAAGGGGAGATGTGCGCAGCCGACACTCATCACCACGACGATCACGACCACCCCGCGCAAGAGTAACGCCGCTCACTGCGTGCTCAACGGCCTGGGGCGCTGCCGGCCCAGCTATATCCGTGAAACCAATCACTATTCCCCCACCAATGACGGCGATTATTAGCCCCGCTGCGCAATCACCGCCACCTCCGCCCCTCACGACCCCACCCGCCTTGCGGGCTGTTGATTTAGTCCTGGGGTGAAGCGCAGGAAGGGGCAAGGCTCATCAGGTTGGGGGCTGATTTGGCTATTTGACGGGTGGGATACAATTTGGGGTGAGGACCGAGCTGGGCT
>CAUJKE010000279.1 GCA_963205385.1 Planctomycetota bacterium
ATCAGGCCCAGTTCGACAAAATCATGAAGTACATCGAACTGGGCAAGAAGTCCGGCGCCGAGTGCGTCACCGGCGGCGCGCGGCACGGCGAGCGGGGCTATTTTGTCGAGCCGACGTTGTTCACCCAGGTGCAGGACAACATGGAAATCGCCCGCGAGGAAATCTTTGGCCCCGTGATGTCGGTCCTGACCTTCAAGGACGGCGATGATTTGCTCCGCCGGGCGAACAACACCCTCTACGGCCTGGCTGCCGCGGTCTGGACGCGCGACGTCGCAAAGGCTCACACCCTCGCCGCCAAACTCCGCGCCGGCACGGTCTGGGTCAACTGTTATGACGTTTTCGACGCCGCCGCCCCGTTCGGAGGATTCAAACAATCCGGCATGGGCCGCGAGTTAGGCGAAGAGGGGCTCAAGGCGTATCTGGAAACGAAAACCGTCACCGTCGCGTTGTAAAGTCGTCCCCCTTTGTGGGCCCAATCCCCGGCACAGGCGACTCGTCCGCCGTTTGACAGCGCTCCCCCACCGACCGTAAATTAGACTAGGGGTTGGCTTTCTCGCACAAGGAACGTGACTGTGGCATTTCGCTGGGGGTTCGTGTCCTGCATCGCGTTGTTAAGCGTTTCTTGGGCGTGCGCCGCCCAGGCGCAAGCGCCGCGCTCCGTTGAAGCTTGGATTCAAGCGCTCGCGTCCGATAACTACGACCAGCGCAGCAACGCCGGCATCGAGCTCACGCTGGCTGGCCCGCCTGCGGTGGAGGCGCTGCTGAAGTCCGCCGCTTCATCCGACCCGGAAGTTGCGTGGCGGGCCGACGAAGCGCTCGAGCTGATGTGCCGCAGTACGAGTTTGGAAGCGGAGCAGGCTTTAAGAACGGCCATCGCGCAAGCCGCCCGTTCCCAGCAACCGGCCGTCGCGCAGCGGGCCAAAGAGCTCTTAAAGAAGTGGCCCCGCTATCGCCACGACTACGCCGCCGGCCAACTTGAACTCCGCGGCGCTCGCGTCGGTGAGAGCGGCGATCCTGGCTATATGGAGGCCGACTTCGGCGGGCCAATGCCCGGCGGTTTCCCTGGCGGGTTCTTCGGTTTCGGTGGCGGCTTCGGAGGCGGCGGCTTTGTCGCGCCGCTGGCAGACGGCGACCTGGTGGTTTTGGACGACGACGATGCTGCCTTTGAAATCCCGCCCGGCGAGGAAGCGATCGAGATCGAGATCGTACCGGATGAAGCTGGGGACGAAGCTATAGCTGAGGACTTGCCTGCGGCTGACGAAGAACCTGCGCCACCAGAGAACCGCGGCGGCGGCGGCATTTTCGGGGCCATTGGTCGCGCTTTAGGCGGCGCTCGCGCGGCGGATGACGCCGCTGCGGAAGCGCTCGGCGACGCGCTGGTCGAGCGTCTCGGCGCCGGGCTCGAACGGTTCGACGCGCCGGCTGTTGATGATGTGGAATTCCTCCTGCCCCCGCCGGACGTCGTCGAAGTCGACGGCATCGAAATGCTCGGCGGCCCGTTCGGTGACGTCTGGGATACCGGCGAGTCGTACGACCCGAACAACGTTCCGCCGCAGACGCTCGTGCTGGACGAAAACTGGCGTGGCGGCGACGACGGACTCCGCTTTGCCGCGCACTTGCAGAACATCTATACCGTCCATATCCACAATGCGCAACTGACCGATGCCGCGCTTTCACAATTGGCCAACATGCGCAGCCTGGCCTCGCTGGAAATCACCGGCACGAGCATCACTGGCGCGGGGCTGCATGCGTTCAAACGCGCGCGGCCCAATGTCTCCATCACGGCCCTGGGGGACGCAGTCCTCGGCGTCACCGGGCAAGACGATCCGCGGGGCGTGATTGTCCATCAGGTTCTTTCCGAAACCGGCGCTCGTCGCGCGGGACTCGCCGAAGGCGACATCATCACCCATCTCGGCGGCCATCGCATTCGCACCTTCGGCGACTTGACCGTCGTCGTCTACGACAAGCATCCAGGCGACAAACTGGCGGTGCAATACCTTCGCGGCAACAAGAAGCACGAGTGCCTTCTCGAACTCACCGCCCGCGAAGATCTCCCCCTCCCCACCGTTCCCGCCGGTTACGGCAACTCGTTTCCAGAGCAGCACATACAGATGCAAATGCACATGCGCATGCGAGCGGTGCCGCTCATGGAAATGGGCGTGCCGGCCTTTGATTGGTGAGCGCGGATTTCAGCTTGTGGATATCAGCTTGCGGTTTGCATACCACAGCTCACTTGCGTTTCAAATCTGAAACCCGCAATCCAAGCCCCTCCATTCCCTCCCGCCTTCGCAGTCTGGTTTTGGCCTGTTAAACTGATAGTTTCTCCCCACCGGACCCCTCTCCATAGGTTCATACGAAGTATGCGCGCCGTCGCGGTCATTCCAGGCAAGCCCAATAGCGTTCATCTCACCGAACTCCCCCGGCCGAGCGTCCACGACATCGCCGATGGCAAGGGAATCCTGGTCAAGGTGCTGAAAGTCGGCGTGGACGCGACCGACCGCGAAATCAACGACGCGCTCTACGGCAACGCCCCTCCAGGCTACAAGTTTCTCGTGCTGGGGCACGAATCGTTCGGCATCGTGCAGGAAGTCGGGCCGAACGTTCGCAACCTCAAGCCAGGCGACTACGTCGCCGCCACGGTGCGCCGCCCCGGCGGGTCGATCTACGACACGATCGGCACCTACGACATGACCAGCGAGGAGACCTACTTCGAGCGCGGCATCAACCTGCTGCATGGCTACCTCACCGAGTACTTCGTCGACCATGAGGATTACATCGTTCGCGTGCCGCCTGGGCTAAAGCATCTGCACGTCTTAATGGAGCCGATCAGTTGCGCCGCCAAAGCCGTGCAACAAGCGTATGAAGTCCAGCGCCGCATGAAAGTTTGGCGGCCGCGCGTCGCCTATGTGTTAGGGGCGGGGCAAATCGGCCTGCTGGCCACGCTCATTCTCAAACTTCGCGGGCTCGACGTGTACTGCATCGCTCGCAGTAAGCCAGGGACACTCTCCAGCGAAATCGTCGCAGGGTTGGAAGCGACGTACGTGAGCACGAGCGAAACGCCGCTGGAAGCCCTCGCCTTGAAAGTCGGCAAAGCCGACCTGATCATCGACGCCACCGGCGCCAGCGCCATGTCGTTCGGCGCGATGGAGGTACTCGGCCACAACGGCGTGCTCGTCTGGACCAGCATCACCGGCGGCAACCATTCGATCGAAATCAAGTCTGACAAAATCAACATCGACTGGGTGCTGGGAAACAAGCTGCTGCTAGGCTCCGTCAACGCCAATCGCGAACATTTCGAGAGCGGCATCCGCGACCTGGCCCTCGGCGAAGTCATGTACCCCGGCGTCATCCAGAGGATCCTCACCAACCCCGTCGATGGCCTGGAAAACTTCTCAGAGATGATGCGCCTCCTGGTGGAAGAAAAAACTGCCCTCAAGGTGTACACGAACGTCGCCGAAGAGTAACCGGCCCCGCTGCCGGGTTCCGTACCACCACGGCTCAAGCCGCGCAGCGAGAAGGAGCGTAAACACCGCTTGGCAATCGCTGCCGTGATGATTGCGCACAGGGCCTAATAATCACAGACATTGGTGGACGTCTCGCGATAGCGTGCGCGTGCAAAACGTCGGTATTCAGGGCCGTTCACGGTCCTTTCCCGCCGTCAGGCGGGTAATAGGCCCGTGCTTTAGCACGGGTAAAGCTCTCACCTCACATCCAAAAGGTCCACCTCGAATACCAGCGTCGCGTTCGGCGGAATCTTGCCGCCGGCGCCGCGCATGCCGTAGCCGAGTTCGGACGGGATCAAGAGTTTGCGTTTGC
>CAUJKE010000280.1 GCA_963205385.1 Planctomycetota bacterium
GGCGGAAGTAGCGACTCCCAATTCACGGATGCCTTCCTCTTTGTGGATTGCGATCGCGCTACTGACCCGCTGGGTCAAGGTCCGATTGATGAGAACAACTTCTAATCGTTTTACGAAGGTGTACACAAGGTTGTCGGTTTGACCTGCCGATGGCTTAACTTGTGAAGAGCGAAACTCCGCGGTGCGAGGTGGTCTCCACCGCGGAGTTTGTTTTTCTCCCTCAGTCGAAGCTCCCGCCTTACTGGCTTGTGACTGAGTTGCTCGTGAGCGGCGCTGGCCGCGTGTCCCGGTCGCAGGGTGCGGACGCCTGTGACGGCCCACCTCCTTCGTCTTATCTAACATCTACTCGGCGCCGTGAATCAACTCACGCGTCGCTCATCGGGTGCCTGGGGTTGAAATGGACATCAACCCCAGATTTTATTTCTTGTCTGCGGCCACGGCCACCCATGCAGTCAACGCGACCGCCGCCGTTTCAACCCGCAGGATGCGTGCTCCCAGAGAAACTTGCGTCCAACCGTGCATGCGCGCCACGGCGACTTCTTCCTCGGTCCAGCCCCCTTCGGGACCAATGGCGATCGTCACCACAGAATCGAGCGTTGTGCGTTCTATCGGAGCGCCATCGCCGAGATGCGCAAACCAGCGCGTTCCCGCGGTGGTTTGGGAAGCGAACGGGGACCAGGCTGCTGGCGCTGCGATTTCCAGAAGTCGGTTGCGGCCGCATTGCTTGGAAGCTTCGATGACCCACCGCTGCATTCGCGCCAGCGCGGCGGCGACAGGTTGGGCCACGCCGCGGTGCGTGATGAGCGGCACGATCCGCCGCACGCCTAATTCCGTCGCCTTTTCCACGAGCCACTGTTGGCGATCCCCCTTGGGGAGCGCGACGGCGAGCGTAACGTTGCGCGCGAGTTCACGATCGATCTCGCGTCGCTCCCTGACTTCGAGCGCCACGCGCTGCCGCCCGACGTCCGCGACGACCGCGCGAAACTCCGCCCCGCTGCCATCGAACAGCGTCACTTCGTCGCCGCACTTGGCGCGCAGCACCTTGGTCAGATGCTGGGCCTCGGGACCGCTCAGTTCAATGCGCGCCGCGGAAATCGGCGCGTCCACAAAGAATCGTTCAGACAAAGGCGAGAAATTCCAGGCAAGCCAGCGGTGCGACGAAAGACAATCCGGCGATTCTACCGAGTCTCGCGAAGCTCTGAAATCATCCCCACCCCTGAACGCGGCGTAAAGACGCGCCCCGGTGAGCGTGTGCGCAGCATATAAGGGGATGAGCCGATGTGAAATCAGCCCATCCCCTTTTGAAATCTGCCACGGCAAAGTTGTTCGCATGTGCTTAGTGGTTGCTTCTCACTCCACCGTGCGCTGCGCCGCAGACAGGTTATTATTCAGGGGTGCCGCGTTCTTCGATTGCGTCCGCCTTGCTTTCCCCGGCATCTTCGATGCGGTCCGCCTTGCGTTCGCCTGCCGACTCAACAGCATCCGCGGCCTCTTCCGCTCGGTCCGTCTTCGCATTGCCGAAGGCGTCCTTCCCGGTGGTGTCGCGGATTTCGTCGGCCGTTGCGTTGGCAGCTTCACGGGTCTCATCAGCCCGTTCTTGCGAGGCTTCGCGAACGTTGTCCGCGCGCCGCTGCGTCACGGGGTCGTTACAGCCGACCAGACATAAAGTTCCAACTCCCAACAGCGTCAGTGTGAATAGCTTGCGCATTGCGTTCTCCTTGTTTCAAATTCATCGCCCGCCAGGGGACTGAGCCGAGCATTCGACTCGCTCGCGGGTAGGTGGTACGGTTCTGGAAAGGGCGTAGTGCAGACGCCGTGCCAAACGGAAGGCCGAACCAGCGCGAAGACGCCCGCTCCAGCATCTAAGTAGCGTAATAGCCCTGGCTTGCGCGCCTGCGGCGCCAGTGTGCAGGATGTTCATGACCACGTTTTTCGACTAGCCACGTTGCACGTGACATGGCTACGCAGCGACCAAATCGGCTCTTTGGTGCGCATTGATGGACCTTTACTACGGCAACAAGCGGCGGCCGAGGGGAGAAGCCGATTGCGGGTCCACGGAAAGCCTGTCCTGCCGGGGGGCGTCAAGAGCGCTTTCCCGTTTGTGCCGGGGAAGGTAGGTTAGGTGGTTTGTAGTTCAGCGAATCTTGATTACCTACTCTCAACGTAAGGCAAGCACGACAGATGGCGGCTCTCCTTTGGCAAGGCGTTTTTCCGGCAGTCACCACGCAGTTCAAGCAAGACCAGGCCCTCGACCTCGAAGCGACGGCGCGGCATCTCGAAGCGCTCATCGACTCTGGCGTGACCGGGCTGGTGATGTGCGGGTCGCTCGGCGAGAACCAAACGCTCGATCCGACGGAAAAGCGGAGCGTGGTCGAAATGGCGGTCGGCGTCGCGCGCGGACGGGTGCCGGTGCTCAGCGGTGTGGCCGAAACAAGCACCGCGGAAGCCTGTCGCTTTGCCCAGGATTGCGCGCGGCTGGGCGCTAGCGGCTTCATGATCATGCCGGCCATGGTTTATAAGTCCGACCCCCGCGAGGCCCTGCACCACTTTCGCCGGGTCGGCTCCGCGACTGAACTCCCCTGGATGCTCTACAATAACCCCGTCGGCTACACGGTCGATATCACCGCCGAACAGTTTGTTGAACTAACGGATATCAAGAACCTGGTCGCGATCAAGGAAAGCTCCGCGAATACGCGCCGTATTACGGAACTGCGGCTGGCGGTGGGGGACCGATATTCCCTGTTCGTCGGCGTGGACGACCTCATTCTCGAATCGAGCGTGCTCGGCATCGACGGCTGGATCGCTGGCAGCGGCATCGCGTTTCCGCGCGAGAATCAATATTTTTGGGAACTGACCCGCGCCGGTCGCTGGGACGATGCCCGCGAGATGTATCGCTGGTTCTATCCTCTGCTCAAGCTCGATACGCACCTCAAGTTCATCCATTACATCAAACTGGCGGTGCAAGAAGCCGGCCTGGGGGCGGAGTGGGTCCGTGAACCGCGTCTGCCGCTGACCGGCGCGGAGCGCGAGCGGGTGCTGAAAATCATTCACCACGGTTTGAAAACTCGACCGCAGCTCACTTAAAGGCAGCACGATGATCGTCAGCATTTTCAACGATGTGATCGGCCCCGTGATGCGCGGCCCTTCGAGTTCGCATTGCGCGGCCGCGCTGCGCATTGGGCGGTTGGCCCGCGACTTGCTGGACGGCGAAATTTGCGAGGTGCTGGTCGAGTTCGACCGCGGCGGCTCGCTCCCCATGACCCATGAGAGCCAAGGCTCGGACATGGGCCTGTGCGGAGGACTGCTTGGCTGGGATGCCGCGGACCCGCGCTTGCCGGACTCCGCCGCCGCGCTCCGCGCCTCTGGCGTGACTTTGCGCATCGAAACCGTCGACGTTGGCGATCCGCATCCCAACACCTACCGCTTGACGCTCACCAACAACGCCGAGCAGCACACGCTGATCGCCATTTCAACCGGCGGCGGCATGATCGAAGTGCAGACGATCGACGATTGCCGGCTCTCGATCGGAGGCGACTATCACGAAGCGCTGATTCGCGCAAAGCGCACGGCCGAGGCAGAGATTTTACGCGTGTTGAAAACCGCGATGCTCGACGACGTGCTCGTGCATGCGGTGAATGCTGACGAAATCCTCGTGCAAGCCAAATCGCAATCCGCCCTCGCTGACGCGCTCGTGCAACAACTCTGCGAGCTTGACGGCGTGAACTACGTCAAACGCCTGGCGCCGGTGCTCCCGGTGCTCTCCCGCAAAGATCTGCAGGTTCCGTTTACCACCTGCGCAGAATTGCTCGCTTATGCTCAGGGGCGTGAAACGTCGCTCTGGCAATTGGCGGTGGAGTACGAAGCGGCCCGCGGCAATCTGACGGAGGCGGAGGTCGTCGCGAAGATGGTCGAGATTGTGCGCATTCTGCGGCATTCGATTCGCGCGGGGATCGCCGGGACGGAATATGAAGACCGCGTGCTAGGGCCTCAGGCTGGCAAATTCGCCGAACTTCTGCACGCCGATAAGCTGCTCGATGCGGGAGCGCTCAACCACATTGTGCTCTATGTCACGGCGTTGATGGAGGTAAAGAGCTCGATGGGGGTGATCGTCGCGGCCCCGACAGCCGGCGCGTGCGCGGCGCTTCCGGCGGCGTGCATTGGCATGGCCGAGGCGCTGCACGCTTCGGAAGTCGAGATGGCCCGTGCGATGCTCGCCGCGGGGGCGATCGGCATGATTATCGCCACCAGGTGGACGTTCGCAGCCGAAGTCGGCGGTTGTCAGGCGGAAGGGGGTTCCGCAGCGGCGATGGCGGCGGCGGCGCTCGTGACGCTCGCCGATGGCACGCTCGCGCAAGCGTTGGCCGCGGCTTCAATGGCCTTGCAAAGCATGCTCGGTTTGATTTGCGACCCGGTCGCTAACCGCGTGGAGGTTCCGTGCCTGGGCAAGAACGTGCTCGCCGCGAGCAACGCTGTTTCTTGCGCGAACATGGCGCTGGCCGACTTCGATCCGGTCATTCCGTTCGATGAAGTGGTGGAGACGGCGCAGCGCGTCGCCGCGCAGATGCCGCGCGAGCTCCGTTGCACCGCGCTGGGCGGGCTAGCCATCACCAAGACCTCGCTGGCCATTGAACAGCGCCTGGCCGAGCGCAAGGCGGCCAACTGCGGCGGCGGTTGTGGCTGCGGACCCACCGTGATTCAACCGGTTGCCAACAGCTAATGGAATTGCTCGTCTTCGCCGATGACTGGGGGCGGCATCCCTCCAGTTGCCAGCATCTGGTGCGCGAGTTGCTGCCGCGGATTCCGATCCTCTGCGTCAACATTATCCGCACGCGCAAACCGCAGCCGTCGCTGGAAGTGCTAGCATGAAATCACTCTAGGGATTGCGGAATCTGCGGTTTATATTGGTTCTTCAGCGTGGGGGAGATTTTTTGTTGCGATCTTTCCTGCGGTGGGCCGATAAGCATTGAAGTGAGGAGTTAGCAGGCGATTGCGCGCGCCGTTATCCAGGGAGAGGAGACGCCGCCGGTCGATTTTTGGCTCTGCCTGGTACGGCTATGCCTGAGCAAGGAAGGCTCATATGCTCGTCATCATCAGCGATCTGCATCTCACCGACGGCACCAGCGATCAAACGCTCTCGCCGGAGGTCTTCTTTCTCTTTGCCGAGCGCGTGCGCGAAATGGCAAGCCGCGCTGCATGGCGCGCGGATGGGAAGTTTCGGCCGCTCGAGCGGATCGATGTCATCCTGCTCGGCGACATTCTCGATATCATCCGTTCGCGGCGCTGGATCGAATCCGCGGTCCGGCCTTGGCATGACCCCAGCTGGGCCGACACCCAAGCCGTGTTTAGCGCCGTGGTGGACGGCATTCTGGCGCACAACGCCGAAGGGCTCGCCGTGTTTCGCGCGCTCGCCACGCAAGGCACCGTTTGTCTCGCTCCCGGGCCCAGCGGCAACGAAGCGTATCGCGTTCCTGTCCGTTTGCACTACATGGTCGGTAATCATGATTGGCCGCTCCACTTGCCCGGCAGCGCTTACGACGCGCTGCGGCAACAAGTGGCGCATCACCTGGGCCTGGCGAACAATCCGACGCTTCCGTTCGCGCACGATCCGTACGAAAGCGACCCGATTCTCGACGTGCTCCGCGCCCATCGCACGTTCGCGCGGCATGGCGACATCTACGACCCGCTCAACTTCTCCGAAGATCGAGATGTTAGCAGTTTGGGAGACGCGCTGAATGTGGAAGTGATCGGCCGGTTCTTGCACGCCGTGGAGCAAGAACTAGCCGGCGAACTCCCTTCGCTCGTGATCGCCAACTTGAATGAGATCGACAACGTCCGCCCCGTGCCGATGGTCCCCATCTTTATCGACGGTTTGCTCGAACGGGCTTGCCCCTCGGCGGCGCTCCGCAAGCGCGTGAAGCAGATTTGGGACAAATTAGTGGATGAATTTCTCGCCCTGGATTTGGTTCGCCGCCGCGATACGTGGCTGCCGTTTGATGTCGTGGATGGGTTGTCGGCGGTGCTTCGGTTCAGCGGGCACTTGGGATTTGGCTGGAGCACCAAAGTCGGCGGATTCCTGCAAAGCCTCCGCGGCGCCGCCAGCGATTCATACTATTCACACGCTTTGGTGGAACAGGACTTTCGCAATCGGCGGGCGCGGCACATCGTGTATGGACATACGCACGCCGCGGAAATGATCCCGCTGGATGCCAGTTATGCCGATGGATTCGTGCTGAATCAGGTCTATTTCAACAGCGGCACCTGGCGGCGCGTGCAGCGCTCGACAGTCGCGGCGCCGCAAGAGCAAGAGTTTATTCCCAGCGAGTCGCTGGCGATTAGTGCGTTTTTCCAAGCCGATGAACGCGCGGGGCGGTCTTTCGAGACCTGGTCGGGTACACTGGGGATTGGCGCTGCCGATGCTCCCCTGTTCCGTCTCGATGCAGGCCGTTCCCATGCCATCGCACAACCACTTCCGACATCAGACGTACCAGTGCGAGCACCTCACTTCGCACCCGCGGCATCTTCGAGCCGAACTGCCGCCCCCCGGCGATGATGAGCAAGCCCTGCTCCGCTGGCGGCAGGTGGCTCAAAGTTTGAACGCCGCCGACGTGCGTGCGATCTATTTGATTCACGGCACGTTCGTCGGCAGCGACGCCTTGGGGCTGGTGCGGGAAGTCGCCCGCTTCTGGCCGGAAGCCGCCACCTGGCTGGGCACGCTCGAAAAGCAACTGGCCGATCATGTGGCCGGCGACAACGGCAACTTCACCGCGGACCTCGCCGCAGAGCTGCAAGCGCTGCTCACCACTGCTGGCGCGCCGCGCATCGAAGTTCACCGCTATGCCTGGTCGGGTGAAAATCACCATATTGGCCGCGCCGATGCCGCGGTGCGCTTGATTGAGGAGTTCAACAACTGCGCCGCAGGCTTACTCGCCGACAGCGGTGAAAGCAGCCCTCGCATCTTAGCGCTGGGCCACTCACATGGCGGCAATGTATTGGCGCTTGTCACCAACCTGCTCGGGGCCGATACCGAAACGCGCGAGCAGTTCTTTCACGCCGCCAGGCCTTATTACCGCTGGCCGCTCGCGGGACATGTCGATCTGCCGCACTGGCCGCGGGTGATGGCGCACCTCAATGCGCAGGATTTGGCCCTGGCGCGCGTGCCGCTGGATATCGTCACGCTCGGCACGCCGGTCCGTTATGGTTGGGATACGCGCGGCTACGGCAAGTTGTTGCACGTCGTCCATCATCGCGCGCGCGACGAATTTCGCCCGCACTTCGCGTCGTTTCCGCCGTGCTGGGAAGACCTCGCGGATGCACAGGGAGGCGATATTCTCCAGCAACTCGGCATCGCTGGCACGAACTTTGCGCCGGGGCCGCTCAGTTGGCGAGCGCTCTGGGCCGATCAACAACTAAACCGATTCTTGCAACCGGGACTCCGCCGCCGTGATCTGCTCAGGCGGTGGAAGCTTGGCCTGCGCTTGCATGACGAAGGGGACACACTGCTGATCGACTATCCTCTCCCCAAGACTTCCTTCTGGAAACATCTTGGCGGACATGCCGTCTACACGCAGTCGGAGTGGTTGCTGTATCATGCGGAGATCATTGCCGAGCATTTGTACGCGGCGCAGGGAGTAAGAGCATGACAACCGCCATCGTGGTCACCACCACCACCGGCACACGCCACGACGCGGAACAAATCGCCGCCCGCCTGATCGGCGAGCGCGTCGCGGCTTGCGTGCAAGTGAGCGGCCCGCTTGAGAGTACGTTCCGCTGGGAAGGCGCGCCGCAAACCAGCGCCGAGTGGCTGCTCACGATCAAGACCCTCGCGAGTCTCTACGAGCGCGTCGAGCAAACCATTCTTGCCGTGCATCCCTACGAACTCCCGGAGATCATCGCCGTCCCAATCGTCGCCGCCCACGCTGGATATTTAACGTGGCTCGCGCAGACGCTGGAGTCCGACGCTTGATGCACTTCACGATCCATGCCGCCCCGACAGGCGACTGCGCTGCCACGGTGCGCGAGGTTCAAGGCCAACTGCTAAGGGTTTGGGAAGTAAGCGCCGCCGCGTTGCCGCCACTGAGCGTAACGTTCGAACAAGTCGCCGAGCGACTAAGCGCAATGCCGCGCATGTTTTTCGAGCCGGATGGTTCGTTCGTCTGGGTTTCGAACGCGCCGCCGAGCTGGCAGTTGGACGGCCAATTGCAAGACCGCGGCCCGGCGCTCGACTACGTCGAACTCAAAGGCGTCTGCCCCGCGGCGGTCTGGGAGCGGTTATTAGCCACCCTCGGCTGGCCTGAGCAAAAGCTATTGTTTCAGTTGGTCCGCGAAGGGATCTTTCTCGACGAACCAGCGTTGCGCCAGCTACTGTTAACCGCATAAAGAAGTTATGTAGTTACGGAGTTACTGCTTCAACTCAAACGCGAAGCCGTGCCAGACGATGCGTTGCGCGGCCGAGGCGACGAAGGCAGGCATCACGCTGGGAGAGTTCCAGCCGAGCACGACCACATGCGCGTCTTTCTTGCCGAGCGACGCTCCAATCGGCTGGACGATGATGAATTTGCCTGCGTCGCCATCCATCCGCAATTGATCAACTTTGACAGCCTTGCCGTCACGGTCCTGGCCGACCTTCTCTCCTTGCTTGACGATCACCCCGACGAAAAATAGCCCGTGGAATGGCTTATCAGCGGCATCCAACGCGAACTTGTTGACCGCGGCCACTTGCTCTGCGCTCCAACTCAGACCCTGAATTTTCTCACACGCGGCCGCCGCGGCTTGCTTCACATCCGCCGGCGCATTGCTCATGCGATTGGCGAACGTGACGATCTTGGCCAGTTCGGCCATGGCGTCGTATTGCTCAAGCGACGTTGGTTGCCAGCTAAACCGCTCGCAAAAGGCGACAAGTTGGCTAATCCGACCGGGCGTCGGGACGATGTTATGCAGTTGATCCTCTTCCGCGACTTCGGTGACATTCGCGCTCTTGGGGAACGGCGTCACGTTGTCATTGGCTGTGCGGACTAACTCCCGCAGGAAGTCGATATGCCCCGCGTAACCAAAGCCTGTTTCCTGGTTGATCCAGGTGTTGATGCCTAACACTTGCCCGCTTTCGTTGAAGAGCGGCCCACCGCTGTTGCCGGGGTTGATTTTCGCCGTGTGTTGGATCCAAACTTGATCGGCCGCCCCCTTATTTTCGACCTGGACGAAGAAGCGGCTGCTGTCTTCCAACGCATCGGTGCGCGTAACTTTGCTCACAATCCCATCGGTCAGCGAAAACTCCGTGTTGTGCGGATGACCGAACGCGAAGACTTTGTAGCCCAAGGAGGGATGCGAACTGTAAGAAATATCGAGCACCGTCAATTGAAACGGCATCTCCGCCATCTTGATGATGGCCATGTCGCGCTCGGGCGCTTTGGCGATCAGGCCAGACACCGCATACGTTTGGCCGTTGTTCATGCGGATGCGCGTCTGGCTGCTGGCGTCTTTGATGACGTGGTAGTTCGTAGCAACCCAGCCTTTCTCGTTGATGATGAACCCGGTCCCCAGGCTCATGCCGGAGATGGTCGGCGTCTCGATTTTCACGACCCCGTGCAAGATTTCATCGAAGGAGCGCGCGACTAGTGGCTTGGCGGTGGTGACTTGAATGGGGCCGCGAGGACGTTCGAGCAGGCTACCAGTATCATCGCCGTTGTGCCCGGACTTGCTCGGGCCAGTACTGGCGGCGACGATCGTTGGCTGGTTTTTCGCAACCGGCTGCGCGGAGCCGCCGCTGAACGCGATCGCTGCGCCGATCACAATCGCGACCAACAGCAAACAACCGCCGATGCCGCCGCCGACAAGTAGCATGGTGTTGTCGGCCTGCTTCTTGTTCCGCACGCCGCTCCGCCCGCCGACATAAGCCGAGGCATGCGATGCCGGTGCGGCGTTAAAGGTGGGCACGCCTACCTGGATTTGGCTGTCGCTGGAAGCGCGGGCCGGCGCGGGACGTGGCGCGGGGGCCGGCGCTCGAGCAGGCGCCGGTCGTGGCGCCGCCGCCGCCGCAGGAGCCGGCGCCGGTGCCGGTGCACGAGCAGGCGGTGCTGCTTTGGAGATGGTGGAGGGGGCGGACGCAGGCGCCGCGCGCGTCGCAGGCTGCGTATCTACCGGCGCGACGGAATTGGAAATGGTGGAGGGGGCAGGAGCAGGCGCTGCGGCCGGAGCAGGCGCCGCGGTGGGCGCAATCAAAATCGCGCCACAATTGGGGCACTTCCCCTTTTTGCCGGCGAATTCCGGCGGAACCGCGAAGTGGTATTGGCAAGACGCGCACGTTACAGGAATCGACATGACTAGCCCCCAGCCCGATCAGCGCTTGAACAAGAGCAACGCTTGCCCCAATTCTCCTCACCTGCGATTCTAGCAACCCCCGCGAAGAGAGGCCAGTATTTCACGACCGTCGTCTGCCAGGCTTCACTTTTCTCTGGGCTCGCATCCCTTGCACGCCGTGATAAGAGAGGAGGATGGCGCCCTCGGCGGCGAATTTGGCGAACAAATCGTCAATCGCAAACTCTTCCCCCGGCCAAGGATACGCGAAAATCAGGTCGAAATCCTCCGGTTCCAGCCCTAGCACGTCGTAGGCGTCGTCTGCCGCAGGCTGCAGCCAGGCGAATTCGGCTGTGCGGGCGGCTAAACGTTCGCCACCGGGCGGGACAAGGCTGCCGCAGACGAATTCCACGTCAAGCTCGAAATGCTCCGCCAGACGCTCCGCCTCGGTCACTAGCGGTTCCTCGATTTCAATGCCATACGATTCCAGCCCCAGCATGGCCGCCAGTCCGGCCCCAATACCAAAGCCGCTCCCCCATTCGCAAAACCGCCGCCCCGTGGCGAAATGCCCCTCGATCGCCCCCCGCAGCGTGCGATAGAGCGCCGCGAAGTCGCTCGGCACGAACGCGGGATAGGGCGTCCCTTTCGCCTTGTAGTGAAAATGGTCGATCTGAATTTGCGCCGCTTCGATATACCGCTGGACCTCGGCGGGCAGGGGGCCTTCATAGGGGTGAATCGTGACATCGACAAGCGGCATGGAAATCGTCTTTCTACAAGCAAGGGTTTGGTCAGCGTCGGACGGCGCTCCGCAATCGAGCCACTATCATAGACGCGGTTTGCCCTTTTGAAATCCAGGCGAGCGCGCGTGTTTGGCGGACATCGCATGACGATTACATTTGAACGCGCTTGGACCTCTTGATTCCTTTCCCGGCGCGCACGAAACTGTGGGGTTGGAACATTGAAGGACGCATCTATTATCGTAAGTGGAACGCCTGCTATGCGAGCTTGTCTTCTCGTTGTCGCGCTGGTCGCCGTTACTGGTTGTGGGGATATACCGCAGGAAGCGTCGAAGGCCCAGCAGCCTGCGGCGAGTGCCGGCCCAGCCATCGAGAAGCCGCGTCCGCCTGCGCCGCAGTACGATGCGGCGGCGTTTAGCGATCTGAGCGCTGCGCTGGCGGCACTGGGAACGGCGGCGGAAGCTGGCGACCAGGAGGGGATCACCAAGGCCGACATGTGGCTCGTCCACCAAGGCGCCAGCGCGGTGCTGCCTTGTGCGGACATCCTCCAAAACGGCGCCAGCGACGCGCAGCGCGTCGCCGTGACGCGCGTCCTCGTGCAACTCCCTGGCGGCAAACAGGCGCTGCTCGCGGCGACCGATGTCGATTCCAAGATCGTGCGCATCAACGTCATTCAAGCGCTCAGCCGCATTCAGCCGGTCGACGCCGAAATCATCGCCGCTTGCGTCAAAGCGATGGACGATAAAGAACCGCAAGTCCAACAGCAAGCCATTGCCGCACTAGGCAAAATGGGCCCAGCGGCGAAAGGCACGGTCCCCCGCATTCAAAAGATTCTGAACGACACGAACTACAATCAAACCGTGCGCGATCAAGCCCGCAAAACGCTCAAGGAAATCGACCCGCGCAAAGGCCTGATGGGGCTGAATGAGTAGGACCAGCTTGCAGGTTTTACGAGTGTTTTGTCCAACGACGACCCCATCCGCCTTGTGCGGATGGTGAGCGAGATGGTGAGCTAAAAGCACGACGCACGAACATCACGACCCCATGGGGCTCGCCCCGATGGTGAAGAAGTCCTGTGGGCTTTACCGGACGCCTCTAACCCATCGCGCTAGCGATTCCTGCAGGGTCGTTTACGACCCTTTTCCGCGCAGCGGTCTTAGGCCCGTGCTTGAGCACGGGTGTGCAGGGCTCCTCATTTTTGCGTATTTCAGGGCCGTTCACGGCCCTTCTCGCTGCATGGCTTTAGCCTCGACGTGATGCCTCGTGTGGGGCTCAAGCCGCCCAGCGAGAAGCTAATAACCCGTGCTCAAGCACGGGCCTAAGACCGCCTGGCGGCGGAGAAGGACCGTGAACGGCCCTGGTTATCGCGGCGTCACAGCCAAACGTTGGGGTGCTAGTTGTTGCAAGTCAGGCGGACGGCATGCGTTGCGTAAACTAGCACGCACGGACTCGCCAGGATCCGGCCCTCTCAACCTTGGCAAAACTCCAAAGACTACGCCAACTCGGCTTGCAAACGCGGCCACTGGTGTTTCTCGGCGAGGGGCCAGCGCTGGTTCACTTCCAGCTCAAGCCCGGCATAGCGCTTGCCGTAGCATCGCCGTAAGTGCGTGGTGAGCCCGTCGCCTGTGCCGCGGTAGGGATAGTTCATGCGCACCCGCAATTCCGGCAAGAGCGCCTTGAGCGCCGCACGCCAACTCTCGGCCAGCGCTCGCTCCTGACCGTGACGCGGATCGTACAAGAGGCCGATGTCCGCGTTGCGCTGTTCGCCGTTCAAGTTCGGCGTGAACGTGTGAACGCCAATGTGCAGCACGGCTTGCCTGCGTTTCAGGCAAGCTTCCACGTGCCGCTCGACCTGCGCTCGATACGGCCAATAATATGCGTCCAACAGCGATTCTCTCTCGGCCCACGGCAAGTCGCAGGTGAATTCGGAAAAGAGCGCCGCATGCCCTGGGGAGCGGTTGAGTTCCACCAAGAGACGAGAAATCGTCGTTGAAAACAGCGGTGCCTTCCAGGCGGACGCGAAAAAGTTCGCCAGTTCGATCGCGCCGGGATCCCAGCCGCGATGACTCTTCAGCACCGCGCCGGCCTCACCAAACAACTGCTTGTATTGGGGTGGAATGTCATGGCCGCCGTGTTCGCACGAAAAGAAGACCGCCAGCGGAGTTCGCCGCCGCGATGGTCTCGTATTTGCTTGCCCTGGTTCGCTCGTCATCAATATTCGCTAATCGAAATGCCGCGTTCAAAAGTAACTATGCTAATCGAATTTCGCTCCCTTTCGCAGCGTGCTTTTTTCGCCGGCCCCAAGCCAGCGGCTCGATGTTAAACTGAATTCTCTCCAGCGGCGCGCACGAAGATCATTCGGAACGTCCTCTCACCCCTTGCTAATCACCCATGTGCGGAATCACCGGCGCCATTTGGACAGACCCCGAGCTCGCGCTCGATGGCGCGACGTTGCGGCGAATGACCGACCAGCTCGCGCATCGCGGTCCGGACGATGCCGGTTACTATGCCAGTGACTTTCGCGCCCGTGAACCGTACGAAAGCCTGCCAGGCGTGGGGCTCGGGCATCGGCGGCTTTCGGTCATCGACATCGCAGGCGGGCATCAGCCGCTGGCCAACGAGGACGAAACCGTCTGGGTCGTCTTGAATGGGGAGATCTACAACTATCCCGCGCTGCGGCATCGGCTGGAAGGCTCCGGCCACAAGTTTCGCACCCACACCGATACGGAAACCATCGTTCACTTGTATGAGGACGAAGGCGTCGATTGCTTTCAGCACTTCAACGGGATGTTCGCGCTGGCGATTTGGGATCAGCGGCGGCGACGCCTGGTGCTGGCCCGCGATCGGTTAGGCAAGAAGCCGCTCGTCTATCGCGACGAAGGGAAACGCATCCTCTTTGGCAGCGAGCTGAAAAGCATCCTCGCGGTTCCCGGCGTGCCGCGGGAGATCGATCCGGCGGCGCTCGACGAATACCTCACCTATCAATACGTACCGCATCCCAACACCATCTTTCGCGGCATCCACAAATTGCCGCCGGGGCACTATGCGATTTGGGAGGATGGCAAGTTAACGCTTACGCCTTACTGGACTCCCGATTTTAACACCCAGCAACACTGGACCGCCGCGAGCGCCGCCGAGCGGTTGCGCGAACTAATGTACGACGCCGTCAAGATTCGCCTCCGCAGCGATGTGCCGTTGGGCGCTTTTCTCTCCGGCGGCGTCGACTCCTCCATCACCTGCCTGCTCGCGCAACAAGCGCTCAAGGAACTCTCCGGCGAGCGGCTGAAGACGTTCACCATTGGCTTTCCCGTGAAGGAGTTTGATGAAAGCGGCTATGCGGCGCGTGTGGCCAAACATCTGGATACGGACCATCACACGTTGGAAGTTCAACCCGATGCGGTCAGCATCCTCTCCAAACTCGTCTGGCATTATGATGAGCCGTTCGCGGATAGTTCGGCCATTCCGACGTGGTATCTCTCGGAGTTGACGCGGCGGCATGTGACCGTAGCGCTCAGCGGTGACGGAGGGGACGAGCTGTTCGCCGGCTATCCACGCTATCGGGCCGTGAGTCTCGCGGCGGCCATCGATCGGCTGCCGCTGCTGCGCCGCCTGATCGCTTCGCCGCTCTGGCACAAGCTGCCCACTGGCAAACGCGACCGCTCCTTCTGGCGACGGGCGTTGCGGTTCAGCACGGCGGTGGGAAACACGCCGCAGCGGCGCTATCTGGAATGGATCGCCATTTTTCGGGAGACGCAGCGCGCGGCCCTGTATAGCGACGAGTTTGTCGCCCGACTTCCCAATAGCGATCCGCTCGCGTTCATCACCCGCAATTGGAACAGGGCGAAGTCGCGGGACGCCGTCAGTGCGGCCTCGCTCACCGATCTCGTCACCTACTTGCCGTGCGACTTGATGACGAAAGTCGATATCGCCGCGATGGCCCACGGGCTAGAAGCGCGTTGCCCGTTCCTCGATTACCGCGTCGTCGAGTTCGCAGCTGGTTTGCCCTGTTCGCTCAAGTTTCGTCGCGGGCAAGGGAAACTGCTCCTGCGGCAGGCGTTCGGCCACGAACTTCCGGCGGAAGTATTTTCGCGCGCGAAGATGGGCTTCGGCGTGCCGCTCAGCAAGTGGTTTCGCGATGAACTGCGGAGCATGACCCGCGACGTGCTCCTCTCCTCCACCGCCCGCGACCGCGGTTACTTTCGCCCCAGCGCGGTGGAATCGCTGATCACCGAGCACGAGAGCGGCAACTACGATCACAGCCCCCGCCTCTGGTCGCTACTGTTCTTCGAACTCTGGCAGCGTGAGTGGGTGGATCAAGGAGTTTCAACGCACGCCATGACCTCCTCGTCGACTTAGGGGCAACCGATCGATAAGTCTCGTATATCACGCTTGCCAATAGACCACGTCCCCATCCGCCCAAGCGGATGGGATCTGAGAAGGCGTTAGTTTGCACAAAACTAGAAGGGAATTTACCGACTAGCCTTTAATATCGAAGCAGAGGAGCGAGGTTTGGTCGCGAAGGTAGAGTTTGCCATCGACGACGACGGGGTGGGGCCAGTTGGCGCCGTGGTGCGTTGGCGATTTGAACTGCCCTTTGAGGATGTACTCGGTCGGCGTGGCTTCGATGAGCGCTACGTCGCCGCTCTCGTAACGGAAGATCAGATTGCCATCGACGGCCAGCACCGCCGCGGACCCTTTGCCGACTCCGCGGCCGGGGCTCCAAGCGACCTTCCCGGTGAGCATCTCGATGCAGAGCGGAAAGCCTTCGTTGTGCCCATGCCCGCAGTAGATATAGTCCCCGATCAGGACCATGCCGCCGTGGTGGTTCTGCATCTGCTTGGACTTGAGGAAATAGACCTCTTCGGCCTCCAGTCCGCTCCCTTGCTTCACAACTTTGAGAAGTGCCGCCCCCGTGCCGTAGCCGGTGGAGCAGAAGACATAATCCCCTTTGACGATGGGGGTGGGGATGTTCGCCGTGCCGTTGGCGATGGGTTCGTAGTTCCAGAGGAGCTTGCCGGTTTCGGCATCGGCGCTGACGATGCCGCGCCCGACGAGTTGCACATATTGCTTCACCCCTGCGGCGTGGCTGATGACCACCGATGAATAGGCAGCGCCGCCAGCGAGCTTCTCGGGAACGGCCGTCTTCCAGATGGTCTTGCCGGTCCGTTTATCGAGCGCGGCGAGCATCGCGTCCTTGCCGCCGGGGGTGACGATGAGCTTGTTGCCATCCACCAGCGGCGACTCGCTATAGCCCCAGCCGGACATCATCTTGCCGCCGAAGTCGGACTCGTATTTGAGTTTCCAGATTTCACGCCCGGTCTTCGTGTCCGCGCACATCAAGACGCCGTTCTTGGAGAGTCCGTACACGCGGTCGCCATCGACGGTGGGGGTGCAGTTGGGCGCGTCTTGGGCGCCGAGTTCCGTTTTCCACAACAGCCGGCCATCTTTCAGGTCCAGGCAAATCAGGCACGTCTCGCCGTTGATCTGCCCCATCGTGAAGATGCGGTCGTCGTGGATCGTGATGCTCGCATAGCCGCCGCCGATATTATCGATACGCCACAAGAGTTTCGGCGCGTCCTTCCACTCCTTCAGCAAGCCCTTCTCAGGCGAGATGCCATTGCGCTCGGGCCCGCGCCAGGAGGTCCATTCCGGCTTCGCGGCGAAGACGGCACTGCAAACGAAGACGCCACAGATGGCGAGCGTGACTTTGTGGAACATCGAACACCTTTCCTCGGTTGAGATTCATCCACTTGCAAGGGACGATGCTTGTTGGCGACGATTTTTGTTGGCGACATTGTTGACCGGCAACGCCGCCGTGCGCTGCGCACGAGTGAGATTCTACTTCAATCCGGAGAGGAACTCCACCAAGTCCCGCAGGTCTCGCCGGCTGAGATATTTGGTGACATCTTCCGGCATGGCCGACTTCGTCGGCGCTCGCTCTTCGATCGAGTCCTTGGGCACGTTCACCAATTTCCCCTCGGCGGTCATCAGTTGCAGTGCCTGGTCGTCTTCGTGCTTGACGATGCCGCTAACCGATTTGCCGTCGTCGGTAATGACCAGCACCGACTCGAAATTTTTGGCGATGGTCTTGTTCGGCGCGACGATCGCCTCTAACAAGTACTCGCGGGTCTTATCGGCGGCGATTTTGGTGAGTTCGGGACCAACATCGCCCCCTTGATCCTTCGCCTTGTGGCAGCGGACGCAAGAGACTTCCGTCCGCTCGTAGAAGACCTTCGCACCGCGCTCGGCGTCGCCGCCGACGAGCGTTTCACGAAACGGGGCCACGGGGTCCGTGGCGGCTTTGGTCGCCTGATACTTGCGCAGCTTCTCTGCAATCGTGCGATCGGCGCGACGATCAGCGGCTTCGACAAGCTCCAAGCGAGCCTCGGCTGGGAATTCATTGGCCAACAGCTTATCCAGCGCCGCGCTAATGATTTCGTTTGTGCCGACAGCGCGCGATTCGCGGAGCAAATCGAGCGCGCTTTGGCGTTCGCTGACGTCGCCGCTCGCCACCGCTGCGGCAAGTTTAGGCAACGCCGCGGCGGGATCTTTCTTGAAGAGCACGGCGCGCGCCGCAGCGCGGACGAGCGGTTGCTTATCGGCCAGGGCGGAGGTCGTTGCTTCGTCTAGCGATTTGTCCCCTAGCGCAGCCAAAGCGAGGAGCGCGTCCGCTCGGGACTGCCCCAGTTGTTGTTGGTCGGCCAGAATGCTGGACAGGAACGGGCCCACATCGTGAATGCCATACTGCGCCGCGACTTTGGCCGCGGCTTGCGCGACTTTGGGCGAACCACGCAAGACGCCGGCGAGTGAACTGGTCAGCGCCGCGGCGGCCGGTTCGGCGGCGCGCGGTGCGATCGGCCGCCACATGTTGAGCACGCGATCGAGCGACGACGGCTCCGCCCAAGTGGCCAGCATCGCGAGCGCTTCCAGACGCATCGCCTCTGGCGCACTCGCGCTGGCGGCGAAATTGGCGAGGGCTTGGGCGTTGGCAGGTTGCCCGAGTCGATAGTTGGCGTTGAGCACGCGCCGCAGGAGTGGATCGCTATCGGTCGGGCGGGTAATGAGCGCGGCCAGTTCGGGAAGCGCGGCGTAAATCGGCTGATCGTGAATCGCGCGGGCGGCTTCCAGGACGATTTGCGGATCGGCATCGTTCAAGTACAACGCAACTTCTTTCAGGCCCCGCTTACGCATGGCGACCACGGCCGCGATGCGGACCGAACGCGATTCGTGCGACGTCAGTTCGGCCAGCTTCTCGACATCGCCAATGCCGGCGAGCGCCATGATGCCGCCGTGACGCAGGATCGGGTCTTCGTCCGCGTTGGCGGCGAGCATCGCCGTGACGCCAGCGAGCGCGTGACCGGCTTGCAACTTGCCCAGCGAGAGCGCGGCGAAATAGCGGACGCGGGCGTTATCATCTGCGAGCAACTCAATGAGCCGGCCCGTCGTCTTGGCGAGCTTTGCTTCGCCAGCGGCCTGCGCGGCTTGGGCGCGAACCTCGGCGTCGCTGTCGTGGAGCAGTTCCGCGACCACGGCCAACGACTTCTCGGCGTCGCCGCGGCGCGCGAGTTGGCCGAGCGCCCAGAGCGCGTGGATGCGCGCGAGCTGTGACGCGGCGGATTTCGCGGTCGTGGTGAGCAGTTCCACCTCGCTCTTGTCCGCCAAGGCGAACTGCGCTTCTTGTCGGACCCGGCGATCCGCATGGGCCAGCAGCTTGACCAATGCAGCGGCGGAGAGTTGGGAGAAGTCACCGCTAAGCAGTTGCTGCACTTCCATGCGGAGCGCATTGTCCTGCTGGGTCGGGTCGCTGAATTTGTAGATGCGCCCTTTCCCTTCACCATTCCAGCCGTTGACCCAATCGCTAATGTAAAGTGCGCCATCGGGGCCAAAATCGACATCCGTGGCGAGGAGGTTCCACACGGTCTCTTCTTCGTCCGTCACCGTAAAGAAAGCCCCTTGGGCCTGGTTGCGGAAACTGCGCACGCCGCTGTTGCCGGGACCGCCGCGGAACTCAACAAGCAGAAAGCGGTTGTTGAAATGGTCGCTCAGCCCTGTGCCGGGATAATACGCTAAGCCGGAGGGCCCGCTGGCGATGTTGGGCTTCACTGGCGGCACAATGTAGGCCGGCGTGACGCTCTTATCGTACGCGTGCCAGATCCCTTCGCGATTAAAGGGGCCGCGATCACCGAGGTATTGATAGGCCATTCGCCAGCCGGAGTCGCCGCCGGGGACGACATACACCCAGCGCGCCTGATCGCCGCTATCGCTGTTGTTGTCGCCGGTGAAGAGGTTGCCGTAATCGTCGAAGGCCAGTTCCTGGGGATTGCGGAGCCCGGTGGCGACGACTTCGAGATTCGAGCCATCGAGTTCGCAGCGAAAGACGGCCCCGCTTTCCGGGTTGACGAAGTGTTTATCCCCTTGCGTGACGTTATAGCCCCGGTCGCCAATCGAATAGTACAACCGGCCATCGGGGCCGATCACCAGGCCGTGCATGTCATGCCCGCCAAAAGCGCAGCGCACGCCGTAGCCTTCGCTGAGCACGTTGCGCTCGTCGGCCTGGCCGTCATGATTGGTATCGATGAGTTCGTACAGTTTGGGAATGCACGTGTAATAAACCTTGCCCCGATAAGCGAGGACGCCGGCGCCGGTGCCGTCGAGCGCATCGTTGAAATGCTTAGCGAAGACCTGCGCGTTGTCCATGATGCCGTCGCCATTGGTGTCGGTCAGCAGGCGAATCCGGTCGTCCTGTTTGGTGTAGTCGCTGAGGCGGGCGCCGAGATGCTTCTGCATGTATGAAAGGCGATCATCTACGGTTTGCGCCGCGAGGTCATCGTTGAGCCACTCCCCATGGCCCCGATTGTCTTCCACCCCCTGGCCTTGCCGGAAGGTTTCACACACATAGATGCGGCCTTGATGATCGACATAGAACGCCACCGGGTTGGCGAGCAGCGGCTCCGCGGCGATGAGTTGCCCCGTAAGCCCCGCGGGAATTTTGAAGCCTGCCAGCGCGCGGGCCCCCTCCTCGGACGCGGCGGCGATCTTCGGCTCCTCCGGCAACGGGCGACCGTCCTCGGCAAGGGCGGATAGGGTCGTCAACGCGCTCATCGCCAGCGCGAGCAAAACCAACTTCTTCATCGAGGACTCCCAAGAGATTGACGCTAACACAGGGCGCGCTGAGCGGAGATTAGAGCTACCGCGCCAACGGGGGGCGATCCGAAAGGAATTTCAGGCGGGACGCCCAGCCGCTGTCATTCGCCTGAACGCAAACCATCAAAGTACCGCAGGTTGAGGATTTTCGCAATTGTTGCGTGACCCATGACCCCTGTTTCCCGTTTTTCCGAGCGCCATGACGAGCGTGCGATCGCGCTTCGACATGTGGATCGGGTGCTGCTCCAGCGCGGACGACAGGACGGATTATTCACGAAGAGGGGACTCGCTCACCATCGGGACGAGCCCGAAGGGGGCGTGGAGGGGGGCGGGGATTACTCGCGGCGGCTAATAATCGCCGTTATTCGTGGGGGCGCACGATCGGATACGCGGTCAAAAACGTCGGTATTCAGGGCCGTTCAGGGTCCTTTTCCGCCGTCAGGCGGTATTAGGCCCGTGCTTGAGCACGGGTGACGCTTGAATTATAAAAATCGCACCACCGCCCCGCGTATGGGCTACTTCGCAGTTTACTCTCTGCCCTAGCGTGGTGGTTGTCCCTGCCACAACTTGTCTCCGCGGTGTATACTTCCTAGTTCAAACGTGCAATCGACACGTACATTCGACTTGGGCTGGTCCCGTCCGCGCCGGGCTGGCAGTGCCACACGTTATTCACCCCGCTAACAGAGGCGCATTGATGGCAGATGCTACGACGATTCGCGACTCGGAAGAGACGCCGGCCGAACCTTATGTAAACCCGGTGCAGGATGTCGACCCGGCCGAAACGCAGGAGTGGCTCGAGTCCCTGGAATATGTGCTGCAAAGCAAAGGGGCGGAACGGGTTAAGTTCCTCCTCAGCGAGTTGGAGCGAAAGGCGACCATTCGCGGCGTCGATGTGCCGATGCCGATGAACACACCGTACATCAACACCATCCCACTCGACCGCCAGCCGGCCTATCCCGGCAATCGCGAACTTGAACGGCGGATCAAGAGCATCATCCGCTGGAACGCGATGGCGATGGTCACGCGGGCCAATAGCGGCGACGTCGAGGGGCTCGGCGGGCATATCGGCACGTTCGCATCCAGCGCCACGCTGTTCGAGGTGGGCTTCAATCACTTCTTCCGCGGCCGCGGCGAAAGCGGCTACTCCCAGGATCTCGTCTACTATCAAGGCCACGCTTCGCCGGGCATGTATTCACGGGCCTTTTTGGAAGGCCGCCTGAGCGAACAACATCTCGTCAACTTCCGCCGCGAGTTGCAACCGGAAGAGGGCTTGTCGAGTTATCCCCATCCTTGGCTGATGCCGCATTTTTGGGAATTTCCCACGGTCTCGATGGGGCTGGGGCCGATCATGTCGATCTATCAGGCCCGGTTCCTCGAATACCTCGGTGATCGCGGCCTGCTCGAACGGGACAACCGCAGAGTGTGGGCGTTTCTTGGTGACGGCGAATGCGACGAACCGGAAGCGCTCGGCGCGATCACGCTCGCCGCGCGTGAAAATCTCGATAACCTGACCTTCGTCATCAACTGCAACTTGCAGCGGCTGGATGGCCCGGTGCGCGGTAACGGCAAAATCATTCAGGAACTGGAAGCCCTGTTCCGCGGAGCTGGCTGGAATGTCATCAAAGTCGTCTGGGGGGATGATTGGGACGCGCTCCTCCAAAAGGACAAGTCCGGCCTGCTCATCAAACGGATGGGCGAAGTCGTTGACGGCCAGTACCAGAAATACACGGGGATGCCTGGCTCCTATATTCGCGAGCACTTTTTCGGTAAGTATCCAGAATTGCTCGAATTGGTTGCAAGCTACTCCGATGAAAAGCTGGAGAAGTTGCGCCGCGGCGGGCATGACCCGGAGAAGGTCTACGCCGCTTACAAAGCCGCGGTCGAGCACAAGGGGCAGCCGTCGGTAATTCTCGCCAAGACGATCAAAGGCTATGGAATGGGCGAAGCCGGCGAGGGGCGGATGATTGCCCACAACCAGAAGAAGCTCAACGAGAAGGAACTGCTGGAGTTCCGCAGCCGCTTCGGGATCCCCATTTCCGACGAAGACGTCGCCCAGGCCCCGTTCTATAAGCCGCCGGAAGACAGCGTCGAGATCCGTTACTTGCGTGAGCGGCGTGAAGCGCTCGGCGGCTATGTCCCCACGCGCGCCACGGCCCATCCCACGTTGGAAGTGCCGACGCTCGAAGATTATCGCAGCTTCATTGCCCGCGATGCCGGCAAGTCGGCTTCGACGACGATGGGCTTTGTGCAGTTGATGCGTCGTTTGTGCAAGGATAAGAAGGTCGGCAAGCACGTGGTGCCGATCGTGCCCGATGAATCGCGGACCTTTGGCATGGAAGGGATGTTCCGCGAAATCGGCATTTACGCCCACGCCGGTCAGCTCTATGAACCGGTCGATAGCGAAAACTTCCTGTATTACAAGGAAGCCAGCGACGGCCAGATTCTGGAAGAAGGCATCACCGAGGCGGGCGCCATGTCCTCGTTCATCGCCGCCGGTACTTCGTACGCGAATCACGGCATCCCCATGATTCCGTTCTTCATTTACTACTCGATGTTCGGTTTCCAGCGGATTGGCGACTTGATTTGGGCGGCGGCCGATTCGCGCGCCAAAGGCTTCTTGCTGGGGGGCACCTCCGGGCGAACCACGCTCAACGGCGAAGGGCTGCAACATCAAGACGGCCATAGCCTGCTCAACGCGATCGCGTTCCCCACGGTGCGGGCGTTCGATCCAGCGTTTAACTACGAAATCGCCGTGATCGTGATGGATGGGCTGCAAAAGCTTTTCGTCGCAGGCGAAACCGCCATGTATTATCTCATGTGCGGCAACGAGGACTACCATCAACCGGCCATGCCGGAAGGTTGCGAGGATGGAATCGTGCGGGGATTGTATAAGTACAACACCGTTGCCGCCGATAAGGCTAAGCACAAGGTGAACCTGCTCGGCAGCGGCGCGATCATGAATTGCGTGCTTGACGCGCAGAAGATCCTGGCCGAAAAGTATGGCGTCAGCAGCAATGTGTGGAGCGCCACGAGTTACACGCAATTGCGCCGCGACGCGCACACGGCGGAACGCTGGAATATGCTCCACCCCGACCAAACGCCAAAGAAGAGCTACATCGAGGAGTGCTTCAGCGGCGAAGAGGGGGTGTTCGTGGCGGCTTCGGATTATGTCCGCGCGCTGCCTGAACAGATCACGCGCTGGGTGCCGGGGGATTTGTTCGCCCTGGGCACCGATGGCATGGGACGGAGCGATTCGCGCGCCGCCTTGCGGCGGCATTTCGAGGTCGATGCCGAGTGCATCACGATCGCGACGCTGTATCGGCTCTCGCGCCAAGGATGCCTGCCGGCGAGCGACGTCACGCAAGCGATTAAAGACCTGGGGGTCGATCCCGAAAAGGTCGATCCGTATTTTGCCTAACCACGAAGCCGTAGCGACGCTCGCTAGCGAGTGAAAGCCGCCTGCTAACGACCGGCGGCCGCTCGCGACGATCGGCAACGGCTTTCACTTACATCACACTTTCGCCTCTTTCCGCGAGAGGCCTCCAGCCACCGAGTTTCCTATGCCCACCATCGACGTCAAACTTCCCAACCTCGGCGACGGCATCAAGTCAGGCGACATCCTGGAGGTGCTCGTTAGCGAAGGGGACACGATCAAGAAAGATCAAGGCCTGGCCGAAGTCGAAACGGACAAGGCCTCCGTCGAAGTTCCTTCCACCCACGCCGGCAAAGTGACCAAGGTCCATATCGCACAAGGCCAGACGGTCGCGATCGGCGGCGTGCTGGTGACGTTGGAAGTCGCCGAAGGGGCCGACGCCGCGCCGAAAGCGCCTGCCAAGCCGGCTCCCGAGAAGAAGCCGGAAGAGAAGAAGCCGGAGCCCAAAGCGGAAGAAAAGCCGCAACCCAAGCCCACGCCTGCGCCGCCGAAAGCGGAATCCAAGCCAGCGCCGGCCAGGCAGCCTGCTGCGGAAGCGCCCAAACCAGCCCCAGCGCCGCCGCCCCGGACGGCGGCGGTGGCCGAGGAATCCGAGGGTGATGGCGACGGCGCCGGTGACAGCGTGGCGGCCGGTCCCGCGGTCCGCCGCTTCGCGCGCGAGGTCGGCGTGAATCTGCGCCAGGTGAAGGGAACAGGAGCCAGCGGCCGCATCACGCGGGACGACGTCCTCGCCGCCGTGCGCCAGGCCGGCCAGGCCCGCTCAGGCGCCGTCGGCACTGCCGCAGGGCAGGAGCGAGATGCGTGGGGGCCGATTCGCGTCGAGAAGCTGTCGAGGATTCGCAAGACCATCGCCAGCAAGATGCACGAATCCTGGACGACCTGTGCCCGTGTGACCAACTTCGACGACGCGGACGTGACCGAACTCGAGAAGATCCGCCAGGCGAGCAAGGACGACTACGCCAAGGCCGGCATCAAGCTCACCTCGCTCCCGTTCAGTGTCAAAGCGCTCGCCATGGCGCTCAAGAACCATCCGGCCGTGAACGGGTCGATTGACCTGGAAGAGGAACGGATTGTTTACAAGGATTACGTGAACATCGGGATTGCCGTCGATAGCGAGCGCGGCCTGGTCGTGCCGAGTTTGCGAGGTGTGGATCACCTGTCGATTCCCGACATCGCCCGCGGCATTGCGACGCTCGCTGAGAAAGTCCGCGACCAGAATTTCGGCGTCGACGATCTGCGCGGCAGCACGTTCACCATCTCGAACCTGGGCGCCATTGGCGGCACCTATTCCACGCCGATCATCAACTATCCGGAAGCCGCCATTTTGCTTGTCGGCCGCGCCCGCAAGTTGCCTGTGGTCGTGGAGGGGGACAAATTTGCCGCCCGCCTGATGCTGCCCCTCTCACTGTCCTACGATCACCGCTTGATCGACGGCGCTACCGCGGCGCGGTTCCTCAACGAGGTCATCGGTTACTTGAAAGCCCCGGGGCGGTTGCTGCTGGCGCCGTAAGCGCGAGGTAATCCGCGTGCTCTTGCTCTGGAGGCAACCGGCGTCTTGGCGACTTCGGTTAGCGGTCTGTTGCACCCTGGGTTGAATCAGCCCAGCTTCCAATTATCCGGCAACACGGCGTCCTTGATCACGCAGGGGATGCCGTCGCGGACGACGCATTGATCGTTGTCTTCGCCGTCCACAACGCCGTTTTCGTTCACGACCCAGGCGTCGCGGCCAATGCGGACGTTCTTGTCGATGATCGCCCCCTTGATCATGCTCCCCGCGCCGATCCCGATCGGCGGCAAATTAGCGGCGGCGTTGCGCTGGCAATCCTCTTCGGTCTCGTAGTAATCGTTGCCCATGATGTACGAGTTTCGAATCGTGACGCCGGAGCCAATCTTGCAGCGCACGCCGATCAGGCTATTTTCGATCACCGCCCCTTGGCCGATCTCGCAGCCTTCGGCGATCCAGCTCCGGTTGACCGTGGCCCCTTCCAACCGCGACGGCGGCAAGAAGCGGGCGCGCGTGTAAACCGGCGCGCTCGGATCGGCGAAGTCGAACGGCGGGTTCGGGCCGACCAGGCTCAAGTTGCATTCGAAGAACGCGCGGATCGTGCCGATATCTTCCCAGTAGCCGTCGAAGAGATGCACTTGCACCTTCTTGCTCCGCACGGACGCCGGAAAAATCTCCTTGCCGAAATCGTGGTACGGCGTTTTGTCGAGCGCGGCGACGAGCGTTTCCCGCTTGAAAATGTAGATGCCCATGCTCGCCAGGCAGTCGCGGCCTTGGCTCTGGATCCCGCGCTGGTCAATCCACGCGGGATCCATGCGCACGAGGTCGAGTTCCTTGTCGGTCTTGGGTTTTTCCAGGAAGCCTTGGACGCGCCCCGTCTCGTCCGCCCGCATCACGCCGAGGGACCTGGCCGACTCGCGCGAGACCGGCATCGCCCCGATCGTGACATCGGCGTTGTTATCGAGGTGCGTGCGGAGCATGTCATCATAGTTCATGCGATACAGCTGATCGCCGGAAAGAATCAACACATGCTCGATGCCCGGCTGCTGGATGTAGCGCAGGTTCTTGCGCACGGCGTCCGCGGTTCCTTGGTACCAATCGAGGGCCCCTTCGTCCATGGTTTGCTGGGCGGCCAGCAGTTCCACGAAACCGCCGCTGAACTGGTCGAAACGATACGATTGCCGCGTGTGGCGGTGCAAGCTCGCGGAGAGAAACTGCGTGAGGACGTAAATCCGATTGATGCCGCTATTCAAACAATTGGAGAGCGGAATATCGATCAACCGGTATTTCGCGGCCAGCGGCACGGCCGGCTTCGCGCGATACTTGGTGAGGGGATAGAGCCGACTTCCGCGACCGCCGCCGAGGACTAACGCAATGATGTTTCGCATGACATGGTTCCTTGTAGGGTTAGCGTAGGATACCAAGTCGGACGGCCAGCGTGAATACTTGGCCCGCGCCGGCCCAGGAAGTTCGCGCGTGAATTGAGCGGCTGAGAACGAACGCGCAAACTTTTGCGCATGTGTGAGCAAAGCAAGCACAGCGCGCGTTACTTCTTGACGCCGCGCAGGATCGCCCACATTTCGCGCTGCCAGGGAGCATCCACCGTGTTGAATCCGGCGGCGCGCAAATAGTCGAGTTGGACCGCAATCGTCTCGTGGCAATCATCGCCGGACTTCTTCGGCGCGCCGAAATGGGCGATGTTTTTCTCCCGCCAATAATCGAGAATTTCCTGCATTTCGCCGGGAATGTTTCCGGAGTTTTGCATCGCCTGCATGTGGGCGGACCAGTTTTTCAGATGGGCCAGATATTCGTCATCGGTCGCGTTGCGAATCTCATCGCCGTTGAGAAGCACGCCGCCGGGAGCGAGCGCGGAGCCCATGCACGCGTATAAGTTCTGCTTCTCTTCCGGCGACAGATGATGAATGGCCGACATGCTGACAATCGCCGCCGGTGGTTCCTCGAGGCGGCTGAGCCACTGGTCCTGCAAACGGGCCAGAAGTGTTGTACCCCGTCCGCCAAAGGGGCTTAACCGCTGGTTGGCGAGCGCGAGAAAGGGCTCCGATTGGTCAACGACGATGGCGCGAGACTCGGGAAATTTCTCCAAAAATAGCTCGGCCAGACGTCCCGAGCCTCCACCGGCATCCACCAGTAACACGTCCGCGTTGGACTCGAGCGGTAGCAACTCGAGAATTGCCGCCTGCATCGCGCGATAGTGTGGGTGGATATAGACCCCAGCGACGTCGTAACCGACGGCGAATTCGGCTTGATTCCAGCGATAGGCAGAGGACATGCGCTACTTCACCACGAAATTGACCAGCCGCTTCGGCACCACCACTTCCTTCACCACCGTCTTCCCCGCGATCAGCTCCGCGATGCGGGCGTTGGCTTTCGCCGCCGCCAGCATCTCATCCTGGCTGCACTGGGCCGCGACCGTCACCGTCTCGCGCACCTTGCCGTTGATCTGCACCGGAATCTCGATCGTATCCGACTTCAACAGCGCCTCGTCGTAACTCGGCCATGGTTCGTAGGCGAGCGTATTCTTATGTCCCAGGATTTGCCACAGTTCTTCAGCCAGGTGCGGCGCGAACGGGCCCAAGAGCAGCACGAACCGCTCGAGCGCGCTCTGCGGGCGGACGCTCTCTTTGGTGAAGAAGTTCACGAACTCCATCATCTTGGCAATGGCCGTGTTGAACGCCATGCGCTCGAGATCGCGCGTGACCCCTTCAATGGCGCGATGCAGCGCTCGATCCTGGTCCGGCGTCGGCGCCACTTGTTGCACGGCGGCATTCAGCACGACCGTCTCGGCCTTATCGTCCACAATGAGTCGCCAGGCTCGATCCAGAAAACCGCGCACGCCGCTAATGCTCTGGGTGTTCCACGGCTTCACTTCTTCGAGCGGGCCCATGAACATCTCATACAGACGGAGCGCATCGGCGCCGAACTTCGCGACGATGTCGTTGGGATTCACGACGTTGCCGCGGGCCTTGGACATTTTGTGCGCGCGGCTATCGACCCGAATCGTCGGATCCGTCTTGAGCACGAAGCAGTCTCCCTGCTTCTCGACGTCGTCGGCGGCGAGCGTGCGGGGCGAGACCGCGGTGGTCGTCCCCTTGATGAGCGCTTGGCCATCTTCACCGTCGACGACTTGCTGGGCTGAGATCCACTGGCCGCTGGGGGACTTGTAGCCGGTGAATTCAACCTCGCCGAGGATCATCCCCTGATTGACGAGCTTCTGAAACGGCTCGATGGTGCTCACGTAGCCCCGGTCAAAAAGCACCTTGTGCCAGAAGCGAGCATAGAGCAAGTGCAACACGGCATGCTCCGCGCCGCCGACATACAAATCGACCGGCATCCACGCTTTTTCTTTTCTGCGATCCACGAACGCCGTGTCGTTTTGCGGGTCGATGAACCGCAAGTAATACCAGCACGAACCGGCCCACTGCGGCATCGTGTTCGTCTCGCGGCGATAGCGCCGGCCGTCGATCACCGGATAGAGCCACGACTCAGGCGCTTTCCCCAGCGGCGGCTCTGGTTTGCCGATCGGCTTGTAGTCGTCGAGGTGCGGCAGGTCGACCGGCAAGTCGGCTTCGTCCACCGCGCGGAGCGCGCCGGTCGGCTGGCCCTTCGCGTCGAGTTCGTGCAAGATCGGAAACGGCTCACCCCAAAATCGCTGGCGGCTGAAGAGCCAATCGCGGAGCTTGTAGTTCACCGCCGCGCGCCCCTGGCCGGCGGCTTCCAAGTCGGCCGAAATCTTCTGCTTGAACGCGGCCGTTGTCAACCCGTCGTAGGCGCCGGAGTTGATCGCCTTGCCGTAAGCCGCGAAACACGCTGTCCCGGCGAGCACCGCGGCGCGGTCAATATCTTTGGCGCCTGCGGGATCGACGACTGCGACGATCGGGATCTGATACTGGGTCGCGAACTCGAAGTCTCGCTCGTCATGCGCCGGAACCGCCATGATCGCCCCCGTGCCGTAACTGATGAGTACGTAGTCGGCGATCCAGATGGGCACTTGCGCGCCGTTGACTGGATTGAGTGCATAGCTGCCGGTGAAGACGCCTGTCTTGTGCTTGGTTTCTTCCTGCCGCTCGCGATCGCTCTTGCTCGCCGCTTTGGCGACATAGCCTTCCACGGCGGATTTCTGCTCCGGCGTCGTCAGCCGCTCGACAAACGGATGTTCCGGCGCGATCACCATGTACGTCGCCCCAAACAGCGTGTCGGGGCGCGTCGTGTAGATCCGCAACACATCCTCCGCCGGCTTGCGCGGATAGCCAGAACGCGAACGCATTTCCTTCCAGGCGTCAAACTTGTCCGCGTCGCCGATGTAAAAATCGACCTCCGCCCCCGTGCTGCGGCCGATCCAATCGCGCTGGAGCTTCTTGATTCCCTCGCTCCAATCGAGCCCCTCCAGGTCTTTCTCCAAGCGGTCGGCATACGCGGTGATGCGGAGCATCCACTGGCGAAGCGGAATCCGCATGACGGGATGCCCGCCGCGCTCGCTCTTGCCATCGATCACTTCTTCGTTGGCGAGCACCGTGCCGAGTTCCGGGCACCAGTTCACGAGCGCATCGCTTTGATACGCGAGCCGAAACTCATCCTGATACCGCCGCACGGCGTCTTCGCCTTGCATTTCGACTTCGTCGGGAATGGGGAGTTCGGCAATCGGCCGGCCTTGCTGCTGGTCTTCGTCAAACCAGGTATCGAAGAGCTGCAAGAAGATCCACTGCGTCCACTTGAAGTAGCCGACGTCGGTCGTCGCTAAGACGCGGTTCCAGTCGTAGCTGAAGCCGAGCATCTTGAGCTGTGACGTGAACGTGGCGATGTTCGCTTCGGTCGAAACGCGCGGCGGTGTGTTCGTTTTGATCGCGTACTCTTCCGCCGGCAGGCCAAAGGCGTCGAAGCCCATCGGGTGCAAGACGCATTTGCCGCGCATCCGCTCAAAACGGCAGATGATGTCCGTCGCCGTGTACCCTTCAGGATGCCCTACATGCAAGCCAGCGCCGCTGGGATAGGGGAACATATCGAGCACATAGAGCTTGGGCCCGCTCGGCATCTCCGGCGTTTGAAACGTGGCGTTCTCTTCCCAATAGCGTTGCCACTTGGGTTCGATTTCAGCAGGCAAATAGCGGGGCATGACGGACTCGATGGGCGAAATAAGTGGTTGCGGCGACGTTACTTGCAGCAAACGGCCGCAAGTTGTGAGAAAATTGTGATTCTAGCGATTGGGTAACAAGCTGACAATTGACGGTGGGCGAAGGTTCAGCAGCGCAAGCCCGCTGCAACGAGTTGCTATTCCACGCGAGCATACGTTCTAATGCACGGAGTTGCTGGGGGCCGTTACGCGATCTTTCGAGGGAAGAACCATGAAAATTTTCCGCCGTGGCATGCTGGGGCTGGGTTTAGGCTGCCTGTTGCTGTGCGCTTTGGCGCAGGCCAATGCGCCGCCTGTCCCGAAACCTGTTGAACGTCCCCAGGCAGAACCGCCGGTGGCAGCGCCCCCGGCCATCGTCAAGTCGCTTTCCCTTCCCGTGACGATCCAAAAGGCCGATCTCACGAAAGAGGGAGTGCAAGCGAAGATTATCCTGTCACAAAAAACGTTGGCGGAGTTGAGCGCTCCTGGGAAGAAAGCGTCTCCGCAGCAGAATTCCGCCGCTCCGGCGTCGCCTGACAGGCAATCCAGCACGTCCCTGTGGCGCAACGTCATCGCCGGCGTCGCGCTGTCGCTGGCGGCGGTGAGTCTCATCTTTGTGTTTCGCGGTAGGCGTTCGACGCGCGCCGCGGTCGTGGCGTTGCTCGGTGTGACGTTGATCGCTGGCGGCGTAGGCGTGCTTTCGGCGGACATTCGGATTCCAGGCGAACCGTATCGCGGTCCCGCTAAACGCCCGGATCCAGAACCACGTCCTGAGCCACATCCACAAGTGCAGGTTATTGTGATGGATGACGCCGTGGGGATCACGCTGGTGTTGCCTGAGTAGCCGCCTACGAAAGCCAGGTCATGTCGGCCAGTATTCACGTTCCGCCCCGCGCCTCGACGACGCCTCTGAACTCGGCTCTCTGGCCAGCGCTGGGGGTGTTGGCCGTCGTCGGCAGCGCGTGGAGCCTGGCGGCGCTGTTGCCGATTGGATTCTCCATCGCCACGGTGTTTCTGTTCGCCGGGCCGCACAACTGGCTGGAAGCCCGCTACATGCTGAGGCGAATGCCGGCCCGGTGGGGTCCGCTCTGGCCCTATTTCACGCTGGGCATTTGCGGAACGCTCGCGCTGGGGGCGGGGATGGGCGTGTTGTTCGTCCTGGCTCGCAGTGCGCAGTTTTCGCCCGAAGTTGTCTTCGCCGCGGTGTCCGTTTGGAACACGCTGCTGGTGGCCTGGATCGTGACGCTGGCATTGCTGCGCGCCAGGCAAAACCCGCGCCGCGAGTGGCGTTGGCTCATGCCGCTTGGCTTTTGCTTGATCGCCGCCGCCTGGCTGTGGCCGCTCTTGTTTAGCGTGGCGCTGGTCTACGTGCATCCGCTCGTCGCGCTCTGGTTTCTGGACCGCGAACTCGGAAAGTCACGACGAGCCTGGCAGGCCGCTTATCGGCGGGGCTTGCTGCTGTTGCCGGTTGCGCTGGGAGGCTTATGGCTATTGTTAGCGCGGTCTCCCGACCTCCCTGGCGATGCGGCGCTCGCGGCGACGATCGCCTATCATGCCGGGGGCGGCGTGTTGCGCGGCGTCTCCACGCACTTGCTCGTTTCCACCCACACTTTTCTGGAAATGCTGCACTACGGCGTCTGGATCGTGGCGATTCCGCTGCTTGTCACGCCGCGCTGGCCGTGGCGGCTCGATGATGTCCCGCTCGCGCGGGCGTCAAACTGGGGACGCCGCTTAACGCTCGCGGCTATCTGCCTCGGCGCGGCTTTCATGTTCGTGCTCTGGATGGGGTTTCTCGCCAACTATGCACTCACGCGCGACATTTACTTCCTCATCGCCACGCTGCATGTCCTCGCCGAGGCGCCGTTCTTGTTGCGCTTGCTGTGAGGTTTGGAATGCCGTGGACAACCTCGGAGTTGTGGACGTTCCTCCCGCTCGGCTATCTGCTGACGATCGCCATTGAATTGCCGATCCTGCTGTGCGGCTTGAGCCCGCGTCACGACTGGCGCCGCCGCTGCTTCGCAGGCGCGTGGCTCACCGCGTGTACGTATCCGATCGTCGCGATCGTGTTGCCGCTAACGGTGTGGCCCATGTTTGGATACGTGGCCTACGTCGTCGTGGCCGAGATCTTTGCCCCTGTCGCGGAATGCCTGTTGTTCCGCTGGGCCTTTCATCGCGATCAGGAAATCACCCAAAACGATAAAGTGCGGGACATGACAGCGATTGTCGCGGCCAATGTGCTGTCGTTTCTGCTCGGCGGTTGGCTCGTGGATCGCTGGTGGGGCTAGGAAGGAAGGCTTTGCCGGGCGTGTCGCCGGGGGCCTCACAGGAACCGCCTGCTCGCGTTAGAATGGCGGTTTTCTCTCATTCCCTCAAAAAACGCACCCCACAGCCCTATGAACTTTCTCGAAGCGCAAGATCCTGACGTTTGGTCGGCCATCACGGCCGAGATGCATCGCCAGCAGGATGGACTGGAGATGATCGCCAGTGAGAACTACACCAGCCCCGCCGTGATGCAGGCGGTGGGGAGCGTGCTCACCAATAAGTATGCCGAAGGGTATCCTGGCAAGCGGTATTACGGCGGCTGTGAGTATGTGGATGTGATCGAAAACCTGGCCCGCGATCGGGCGAAGCAGCTCTTTGGCGCGGAGTTCGCCAACGTCCAGCCGCACGCCGGCTCGCAAGCGAATCAGGCGGTGTATCTCACGCTGCTCAACCCCGGCGATACCGTGCTCGGGCTCGATCTCGCTCATGGCGGCCATTTGACGCACGGCATGAAGCTGAACATCAGCGGCAAGCTGTACAAGTTCATCAACTACGGAGTGACCAAGGACACCCAGCGCATCGACTTCGATCAGGTCGCGCGTCTCGCCAAGGAGCACAAGCCGAAGTTGATTGTCGCGGGGGCGAGCGCGTATCCGCGCGAGATTCCGCACGACAAGTTCGCGGACATCGCCCGCGACGTGGGGGCGAAACTGTTCGTGGATATGGCGCACTACGCCGGACTCGTCGCGGCCGGCTTGCACCACAACCCGGTCCCGGTCGCCGACTTCGTCACCACGACCACGCACAAAACGCTCCGCGGCCCCCGCGCGGGGCTGATTCTCTGCCGCGAAGAATACGGCACGGACGTCAACCGGAGCGTCTTCCCCGGTTTGCAAGGGGGCCCGCTGATGCACGTCATCGCCGGCAAGGCGGTCTGTTTTGCGGAAGCGATGAAGCCGGAGTTCAAGACCTACGCGCAGAACATTCTCGATAACGCCAAGGCGCTGGCCGAGGTGCTGCTCAGCGGCGGCTTGAAGCTCGTCAGCGGCGGCACGGAAAATCACCTGATGCTCGTGGACGTCACCGCGCTGGGCATTGGCGGCTCGGCCGCGGAACATGCGCTAGAGGCTTGCGGCATCACGGTCAACAAGAACATGATCCCGTTCGACACGCGCAAACCGATGGACCCCAGCGGCATCCGCATCGGCACGCCGGCGCTGACCACACGCGGCATGGGGATTGCTGAGATGCAGCGCATCGGCGCGTGGATTCTGGAATCACTCAAAAGCCCCGACGACGGCCAACTGCACGCACGCCTGCGCGGCGAAGTGAGCGAGATGTGCACGCAGTTCCCGGTGCCGGCCGCGAATTTGGCGACGGTATAGCGCGAACGCACGCGGGAGTTAATCGACGACATGAGCCCGTTTGTACGACGCCTCCGCTTGCGCAACTACAAGAGCATCGCCCAGTGCGATGTGGAACTGGGTGCGTTCACGCTCCTCGTGGGGCGGAACGGCGCGGGAAAGAGCAATTTCCTGGATGCGATGCGATTTGTCGTCGATGGCTTGAGCTCGTCTCTGGATCATGCGATTAAGTCGCGCGGCGGGATCGAAGCTGTCAGGCGAAGGTCGACGGGCCATCCGCATAACTTCGCGGTGGAACTCGATCTGGAGATCGACGATGCTCACTTCGCGCTCTATGGGTTTGAGATCGCAGCCCAGAAGTCCGGCGGATTTTCGGTCAAGAAGGAGCAGCTGGAAGTCCGCAGTGGAAGCAACGCGCGCCTCGCTCACTATCTCGTGGAAGACGGCCAGTTGAGGCAGTCCTCTGGCTCCCTGCCGCAAGTCCTCGCGGATCGCCTGTACCTGGTCAACGTCTCAGGCCTTCCCGACTTTCGCCCGGTCTACGACGGGCTGATTTCGATGGGGTTCTACAACTTGAGCCCCGAGGCGATTAAGGAGCTGCAAACGCCGGATGCCGGTGAGTTGTTGCATCGAGACGGGAGCAATCTGGCGAGCGTGATCGCCCGCCTGGCGAAAGAGCGCCCGGAAGTCATGGAGCGCGTGCGGAATTACTTGCAGTCGATTGTTCCCGGCGTTACGGATGTCGTGCGCGAGCAACTTGGGCCGCGTGAGACGTTGCTCTTTCGTCAAGATGTCGAAGGCGCTCAACATCCGTGGCGGTTCTACGCCGCGAGCATGTCGGACGGTACTTTAAGGGCGCTCGGCGCGCTCGTCGCGGTGCAGCAGTTTGCGAGCAAATCGCGGCGTGCTCGGCTGATCGGGATTGAAGAACCGGAGGCGGCGCTCCATCCCGCCGCGACCGGGTCGCTCGTGGATGCGCTCCGAGAAGCCTCGACATACACCCAGGTGGTCGTCACCACGCATAGCCCCGAGTTGCTCGAAAACATCGACACGACGACCGAGACGCTACTGGTGGTCGTCGCCAACAAAGGAAAAACAGACATCGCCAAGATTGATCAGGCGAGTCAGGAGTCGATCAAATCGCACTTGTACTCGCCGGGCGAGCTCTTGCGCATGGATCAACTTGGCCTGGATTATGGCGATCTACAAAGGCAACAGCAGCAGCCGACGCTGTTCGACGCAGTTGAGGAGGCTAAGTAGAAATGCTGCGTGTGGCGACCATCGTCGAGGGGCACGGCGAAGTGGCCGCGGCGCCAATCCTCCTGCGGCGGATGTTCGCGGAGCTTTGCAATCGCCATGACGTTGATATCCTGCGGCCGATTCGGGAGAGACGAGGGAGGTTGAACAAGCCGGACGAATTGTGCCGCGCGGTAAAGTTGGCGATTAGCAAACTGCGAAATCCGCCCCACGCCGGCGAACCGTCGCTCGTGCTCGTCCTCTTCGACCGCGATCCATCGACCGAATTGCCTTGCCAAATGGCTCCGCCGCTCGTAGCTCTGCTGCAACAACAATTCTCGCATCAAAATGCCGCCGTTGTCCTCGCGAATGTAGAATACGAAACGTGGTTCGTCGCAGCCGCAGAGTCGTTGACCCGGTACCTCGAACTCTTCCCGAACGAAACGATCCCCCCCGACCCGGAAGAAAAGCGATTAGGTAAGAACTGGATCAAACAACGATTCCGGGGCGCCAGCTATTCAGAAACACAAGATCAACCTGCGATGACGGCCAGCATGGATTTTGCGAAGGCGAGGGAGCGCTCTCCTTCGTTCGACAAGCTTTGCCGCGTCGTGGAATCCCAGTAGGATACAACTATGTCCAACAACAAAATCCTCATCGCCGACGATCATCAGGCGAATCGTGAATTGCTCGAAGCGTACCTGGCCGGGGTCGATTGCGATATTGAGATCGCCGTCGACGGGCAGGATACGCTCGCCAAGGTGCAAGCGTTCCAGCCGGACTTGATCCTGCTCGACATCATGATGCCTAAACTGAGCGGGTTCGAGGTCTGCAAGCAAGTCAAGCAAGCCCCCCATACGCGGCGGATCATGATCCTGATGGTGACCGCCCTCAATGAACTAGGCGACATCGAGCGGGCGGTTGCTTGCGGGACGGACGACTTCCTCTCCAAGCCGGTCAATAAGGTCGAGCTGGTGAAGCGGGTGGAGAACATGCTCAAGCTCAAGGATGTGACCGACGAGGTAGAACGCCTGCGACGGTACATCCAGGAGATGGAAGACGACAGCGGGCCGAGCTAAGCGGCCGTCTTTGCGCAGCCCACGCGCCAATCCCAACCGATCCGAGCCGATGCCGAGAAGCCGCGATTTCCCCCTTGCTCTTGGGCCACCTTTTCCCGCACAATACAGACTCCACTCTGGCCGCGGCAAAAACTGTTGTTTTGGTCGCTTCGCAGGTCACGGTTGACCGGCGGGCCGCCGCGCGCGGGTGGACTATGCTAGCACCGCACCGTGAACTTCCACGTTCTCGAATTTGGCATCCTCCCGCAGCCGGATAACATCACCTGCGGACCGACGTGCTTGCACGCCATCTACCAGTATCACGGCGACGAGTTGCCGCTCGAACAGGTAATTGCGGAAGTTCCCAAGCTGGACGAAGGGGGGACGCTGGCGGTGCTTATGGGCTGCCACGCGATCCGCCGCGGGTACGACGCGCATATCATTACGTCCAATCTGCAAGTCTTCGATCCGACCTGGTTCCAAGAGGGCGCGCCGCCGCTGGCCGACCGGCTTCGCCGGCAGATGATGGTCAAGCCGTGGCCCAGGTTGCAGCACGCTTCGACGGCGTACTTGGAGTTCTTGTCGCTAGGCGGTAGGATCACGATGGAAGATCTGACGAGCAGCCTGGTGCGGAAGTACCTGCGAGAGTCGATTCCGATCTTGACCGGTTTGAGCGCGACCTATTTGTATCAGTGCGCTCGCGAATTCGGCCCCAACTGCGAGGAAGACGACCTTCGCGGTGAACCGGCGGGGCACTTCGTCGTCCTCTGTGGTTACGACAAACTGAATCGTGAAATCCTGGTAGCCGATCCGTTCTACGCGCACCCGTTTGGCCCGGATCATCATTACCGGGTCAGTGCCGAGCGCGTGATGCGCGCCATCCTGCTAGGCATCCTCACCTACGATTCCAATTTGTTGATCGTGCAACCGCGGCAGAAACTTTCTAAAGGTGATGTGTGTCCACCCTGATCGTCGCCAACGATCCCAAAATGTGGCCCTTTGCAATTCCCGGCGTGGAAGTAGTCGATGCGCGGTCGTACCTGACCAAGCCCGAGTACAGCGACCTCCGGGGAGTCAAGGTCTTCAATCTGTGTAAATCGTACCGTTATCAAAGCGCCGGCTATTACGTTTCCCTGTTAGCCGAAGCCCGCGGCCATAAGCCGCTCCCCAACATCACCACCATCCAGGACTTGAAAAATCAGTCGATGGTGAAGTTGATCTCCGACGACCTCGAAGAGCTGATTCAAAAAAGCCTGCACCCGCTGCACGGCCCCGAGTTCACGCTGAGCATTTATTTCGGCCGCAACATGGCCAGGCGGTACGACCGGCTCTGCTTGCACCTGTTCAACTTGTTTCAAGCGCCGATGCTGCGTGCGCAGTTCGTGCAAGAAAACAAAGAGTGGCGGCTCAAGAGCGTCTCGGTGATTCCCGCGAGCGAGGTGCCGGAATCGCATTGGCCGTTCTTGGTGGAAGTGGCGACCGAACACTTCGCCGGCCGAGGCGCGAAGGTTCGCAAGAAGGCGAAAACCCTCCGCTACGACCTGGCGATTCTCTGGAGCGCCGAGGATCCCGAGCCGCCGTCTGACCAAAAAGCGATCAACAAGTTCATCAAGGCCGCCGAATCGCTGGGGCTCGATGCCGAAATCATCTCCCGCGACGACTACGGCCGCCTGGCCGAATTCGACGCGCTGTTCATCCGCGAGACCACGCAGGTCAACCATCACACCTACCGCTTCGCCCGTCGCGCCGCGAGCGAAGGCCTGGTGGTGATGGACGACCCGCAGTCCATCGTCCGCTGCACCAACAAGGTCTACCTGGCCGAAATGCTGACGCGGTACGATGTGACGATGCCCAAGACGGTGCTCGTGCATAAAGGGAACTGCGACACGGTCGCCGCCGAACTAGGCCTGCCCTGCGTCCTCAAACAACCCGATAGCGCCTTCTCGCTGGGCGTGGTCAAGGT
>CAUJKE010000281.1 GCA_963205385.1 Planctomycetota bacterium
CACCGCTGCTTGGAAACCTGCGACAAACACGCTCCCGGATCCTGAGATGACCACCAAGGGATTGGACACCCGCGCGTATCTGATCCGTCTGAGCGACAACGCGGCCAATATCACAATCTCGGATTTGACGCTCCGCGGTCCTCAACTGCACGGCGCCATCTTCGGCTGGAATAACGAAAACCTGCATCTGCATCACTTGCGCATTCAAGACACGCTCTGGTCCGGCATCCGCACGTTCTCGATGCTGGGGGCGAAGATTCACGATTGCGAGTTCATCGACGCCGGTGGCCGTTGGGAGCGAGGTCAGCCGGGCGTCAAAGGGGGCATCACCGGCGGGGCGATCTTTCCCATCTGGATGAAAGACAGCGAAATTTCAGACAACCGCTTTGTGCGCACCCAAATGGAGAAGGCCGACGAGTTCTACGGCATCAAGTGCCGCCAGGGCAAACGCTGTCGCATTCATCACAACACGATCGAGGTGAACTTCTCTATGGAGTTCCCGTTTGAGAACGATGAAGACGTGGAAATCGATCACAACATTTGCACGGGAACCATTTCAATCCCCAAACATGCCGGCGGGCCTGTCCCAGAAAGTGGGACGACGTTTCATATCCATCACAACTGGATGTGGGATACGTATTCCATCGAGTTTGTGCGTAACGGAGTTGAAATCGACCACAACCTGTTCGATTTCAGTGTCGAGAAGGATCACGGTAACTTGATCTCCGGTTTCGGCAAAGCGGCGGCCCCAGGTCCAGCTAGTTTTCATAACAATCTGGTTAGCAATCCAGGTCGCGGTGTCCTTTGGATCAATGAGGTCTATAACAACCTGGAAGTTCGCAATAACCACATCATTGCCCGCCCGACGTCCACGCCGCGCAAGGAAGGGCTCTTTGGTTTCAACTCCGAGTGCGACTTCAAGACGATCACCATCCGCGATAACGTGATCGAGTGCCAAGGACTCGCTCGTCCGCTGGTGCGCAATGACGAGAGTTACGGTGCGAATGTCACCAACAATCAATTGACCAATGTCTCGGACACGAGTCGCTTCGCAAACCCCAAGACCGACGCCCGATCCGGTCTGGAAGAACCGCTAAAGTTTGCATGCGGAGTGCATGGGGAAGTGATCGTCGATGGGTGGGAGGCGCTACCGGCGCGGAAACCTTCTCGTTGATTCAAAACACGTCAACTGCCTTGATGGCCAGGAACATCAGAGTATGACAAAGCTCTTAACGGCCGGCGTCGCCCTGTTCTGGATCAGTGCTTGCAGCGGATTCCCCGCATTAGCGGAGGAATCCATCAAGTTGACGATCGACGCTAGTCAGCGCATCGGTGTGATTCGCCCGTTGCACGGCGTCAACGGCGGGCCACTGAACTATGGCGAAACGCTAGACCTCGGTGCGCGGTGGCGAGAGTTGGACATTCCCCTCACGCGCTTGCACGACTGCGAATGGCCTGGTACGGACGTCGTGGACATGCACGTGGTTTTTCCGTCCCTGAAGGCCGATCCCGCGCAAGCTGCCAGTTATGATTTCGCGCGCACGGACGATTATCTGGCCGCAATCGCTGCGACGAAGACGCCGATCGTCTACCGGCTCGGCGAAAGCATCGAACACGCGCGACAGAAGCGGCACGTTCATCCGCCTGCCGATTACGACGCGTGGGCCGCTGCGTGCCTCGGCATCATCCGCCATTACAACGCAGGCTGGGCCGATGGCTTTCACCACCACATTCGCTATTGGGAAATTTGGAACGAGCCTGAAAATCGTCCCAATTGTTGGACCGGCACAGATGACGATTACTATCGCCTTTACGCGACTGCCGCGCGTCAGATCAAGGCGGAATTTCCCAAGCTCCTGGTTGGCGGCCCCGCAGTCGGCGCGACAGGCGAATTCAATAGCGCCGGCGAGTGGGAACCGACGGACTTTCTGCGCGGCTTTGTGCAACATGCTCGGGAAGAGCGCCTGCCGCTCGATTTTTTCTCCTGGCACACCTACACGAATGATCCGTTGATATACGCACGCAAAGCCCACGCCATGCGTCGTTGGCTGGATGATCAAGGTTTCGCACAGACCGAGATCCACCTCAACGAATGGAACTACCTGCCTGACAACGATTGGGGACCGATGCTGGCCAAGGATGGCGGCCAAGTTCGCGCGGATTGGTATGCCCGCATGGCCGGTGCGGAAGGGGCGGCGTTTACTGCCGCCGTACTCGCGTCGGTGCAAGACAGTCCGGTGGATGCCGCGAACTACTTTACCGGCGACAGTGGCCCGTTCGGCCTGTTCACGCGCGACGGTGTCCCCAAGCAGACATTTCACGCCATGCGTGCTTTCCGCTTACTCCTCGACACGCCGCGGCGCGTCGCCGTGAGCGGTTCGCAGGACGGCCAACTCATCGCCATCGCCGGCACGAACGACGCTCGCGATGAGCTAACGCTGCTCATTAGCCACTACGGCGGCCCGGCAAAGTCGCTAGAAGTTGCTTGGGAAAATCTCCCCTGGAACTCCGCCACGGTGTGCCAGGTCCATCGCCTCGACGAGCGCCATAATCTCGTCGCGGAAGAACCGCAAACACTCGCCAAAGACTCCGCCAGCGTAACGATCGCCACGAGTGCGTCTGGGGTCTTACTTGTCTCTTTCAAGCCATTGCCTGCGATGTGATGCCGGCAACTGTATTTTCTCATTCCGAGCGATTGATACCTTGTGACGGATCCGGCGCTTGTTCCGACAGTTCGAAGTAGAGGAAGCCTGAGAACAAGTCACTTGCGTCAGGTAATGGCTTAAGATCGACGAAGTATATGCGGGCGCGGCCATCTTTCCGCGCGCCGCTTCTTTCGAGCGCGTAATACTCGAAAGAAAACGCAACAAGTTTGCCTTGGTCATCTCGCTCCCACTTCTCGCTAGATGGGATCACGACTGCGCCACGCTGCTTGGCAACCTCCAGGAGCCGACTCTGAAGCGCGCTTAGCAGATTGCTACCTGCCGAACGAGAACCCTGAAAAGTGTAGTAGCACTCCAGCGCGCCAGCAACCTCGCCCTTGATTGCCGAACCCTTAAGTGACATGCCGGCGTGTTGCAGGGTCACGTCGGAATCAGAAGTCTCTAGTTCTGGCAGGTACCAAGTTTGGCTTCCTCCACCGCTAAAGTACTCGAAAAACGCACTATCTTGCGGTTGGTGCACACGTTTCGAGTCTGCCGCGGCTAATGAACCAGTAACGATCGCGATGTCCCAAACCTTCACGGTTCCATCGTTGCTTGCAGTGGCGAATCTCGTACCGTCCGGAGAAAAGGCGATCGCACGCACCCATTCGTTGTGGCCGCTGAATTCGGCGACAAGTTGCTGCGTGGTTAGCTCCCAGACGCGAATCGGTTCGGCCTCGTGAGGCTTTCCACCCCACGCGGGATCGGTTCCCCAATTCCCCCCTACGGCGATCAGATAGCGGGAGTCAAGCGATACGGCCAACGCTTCCACGCCGTTGCGCATGTCGTCGAATCGCATCGCCAGTTTGCCGGTCGCAGCATTCCAGACATTGATCGCGAGTTTGTCTGGTGTCGAGTTTCTCAAGCCCGTTCCGCCGGTGGCAAGAAGCTTGCCGTTGGGTGTGAAGGCCATTTGACCCACGGCGTACTTGTTGCGGCAAGTGGCGCGCTTGGACCAGGTTGTCGTGTCCCACAGATCCGTAACGCCGGTTGGCGAATCCGAGACGACGAGCGTGTTTCCATCCGGAGAGAAAAGAACACGATGCGCCCGGTCGTACCCTTTCAGTTCCTTCACCAGTTGGTCCGTTTCAATACTCCAAACCTTCGCCGAGCCATCCCAACTCGCGGCGGCTAGTAGTTTGTTATCAGGCGAAATGCTCACGCTATGGACCAGGCCGCCGGCATCGAATGTCATCTTCGGCTTCCGCAGTTGGGCGTCCCACAGGGCCACTTCGTGCGCCTCACGGCGCGCCACTGCCAACCACTTGCCGTCGGCGGAGGCTGCCATGTGAGACACGCCCCCAGTTTTTTCGGGAAAGCTCAATCCGGGCACGTCGCCGTTTTCTCCCGCGTCACGGAAGTACAATTGCCAGGTCTCGCTAGCAGGATCCCACGCGGACGTGACGATTGTGCCATCGGGCATCCAAACAAGTGATGAAACTGAGTCGGCATGCCGCATCTCACGTACTGGTCTCACGTTGCGCACGACATGGTCCAGCCCTGACGGAGAGGGGACGGAATCAGTTCGTTTAGCGATTGTCGACCGGTCCACGCGTGCTTGAGGATTATTCGAAACGACCTTTAGGGCGCCGTCGACAACGTCGATACTTAGCGCAACCTTTTGGCCTTGCCTGAGCGTGAGCGAATCCGTTTCCACCTCCGTGCCGTATTGCAATATCGTGAACTTCTGTTCGGACGACGGCGCGACGTGAAACGATTTCCCCGCGGCCGTGTGCACGTTGATGGTTTCCTCGCCAAAGCTGACCGTCACGCTGGGATCGTGGATTTCGAAACGTAGCGTCGTCTTGCCGGACTGAATGTAGAATACGGCAGCCGCAATGAGTGCAAGGAGTCCGCCGGTCAGCGCCGTAGTGACAAATAGGCCGTGGCGAAAGTTTCCGCGGTAAGATCGAGCGATTGACTTCGACTCCTTCTCAACCGGTTGACGATTGGTAACTGATGAAGTAGCGCCAGGTTCCGCCGCGAAAGGTGCAAGCGCTTCTGCTACCTCCTGCGGAGATTGAAAGCGCGCAGCGGGATCTTTGGCCGTCATGTAGCGAATCGCGGAGGCGAGTTCCAGCGGAATGTCGTCGCGCAGTTGTTCGATTGGTTGTGGCTCCGACTTGGCATGATGCTGGAGTTTGCTCAGAATACTCTCGTCGGCAAATGGGGGCCTGCCGCTAAGCAAACAGTACAGCGTTGCGCCCAGGCTGTAGATGTCGCTTCGAATGTCCGCCTGATGTGCGTCCGTGGCCTGCTCCGGAGAGATAAAGTCTGGGGTTCCCATGATTGAACCGGCCATAGTCAAATAGCTCGCTGCCTCCGCCTCTCCGTCGCCTGACAAGACTTGGGGAGCGAGCGACGCAAGTCCGAAGTCGAGGATTTTGACCGTTCCGTCGGTCGACACCATCAGATTGTGCGGTTTGATATCGCGATGCACCATGCCTCGCTCGTGCGCGTATTGCAAGCCCGCCGCCGCCTGACGGACATATTCGCAAGCGTCGCGCACCGATAGCTTACCGCCATCGTGAAGCATTCTCGCCAAGTCGATACCGTCAACGTATTCCATCACCAGAAAGTGCAGGTCGCCTGCCTGCTCGGCGTCATAGGCCGTGACGATGTTGGGATGCGATAGCCTCGCAGCTGTTTTCACTTCGCGATGAAAACGGTCGATCGCTTCCGGCTTGCGGACGAGTAGTCGCTTGATGATCTTGAGCGCGACGATGCGTTCCATTACGCGGTGCTTCGCCTTGTAGACATCTCCCATCCCCCCCTTGCCAATCAGGCTCACGATTTCATACCGCGGATGATTCGCGAGCGGCGCGGGAACTTTTGTAGGCGACGTCGCACTTTCCAACGCGATGCCATTTTGATCAACTGTCCCATCCGTGGCGTTACGTCTCGCGTCTTGCAGCAGTTCGACAAAAGTGTCGTCTGACTTCAAGCCCAGCAGTGTCTCGCAGCACGATTCGCACTCGCCGATATGCGACTCAACCACAGCTGCGGCCTCTGGCGCGAGTTGGCCCAGATTGAACGCGCATAGTTCGGCCGGTGAGGGATGCGTTAAGGGCTCGGTCATGGTCGGGCTCGCTTAAGTTTGGATGGCCAGGCGATTTCAAAGTAAATCTGCTCTACTTAAGAAGAGCCGCTCACGAACAGATCTTTCAGCCCGGCAGCGAGAATCCTGAAGAAACTTCCAACAGACCTTCTGCCTCCTGGCGCAAACGGCTGAGAACGCGGGACTTAGCGATGAAGACGGTGTTCAATGAAATTCCGAGTTCTTTTGCCACCACGTCCGCCTTCGCCCCTTCGATGGCGACCCGATAAAATGCCTGCCAGGTGCTTTGAGCGAAATGCGGCTCCGCGAGCGCGAGCAACTGTTGAGCGATATAGCGATCGTGCTGCCGATTCCAAATCCGGCTCAGTGAGCTGTTCGGATCCGCCAATTGGTTGATTCGCCGCTCGATATCCGAATCGCCTTGCGCCGGCGGATGACGGTC
>CAUJKE010000282.1 GCA_963205385.1 Planctomycetota bacterium
GTCATGCTGTAAGTGCAGTTCTTGCAATGGTTTGCCGCAGGAACCTTGGTGTCGAAGCGTCTCGTTTCTGACCGCACACGCGCGCGGATTGTCGCGCTAGGGTGAGCAAGTGGACACAATCGCCCCCCTGTCCAGTTGTAGCGGTTTTGCCGAACTTTCGTTTCATGCCGCTGGTGACGCGCGCCGATGGATAAGGTAGACCGGACGACAGCGTTGCGCTCGCTGCGCAGCCCGACGCCTTGCTATTGGGGGCGTCGACCCAGTGTCCCGGCGTGTAAGAGGGGGGATTCACGATGTTTCGTCGTTTTGTCATGGCGCTCATCTGCGCCGCGACGCTAGCGTCGCTCGCCGGCGTCGCCAAGGCCGATCCGCGGGCGTACGGCCGCGTCTGGGGTGGGAACGCCAGCAACCGCGATTGGGAGCGGTTCTATCACTACCCGTATGTTTACTACCCGCAAAATTTCTGGGGGAACGAGTACTATCGCAGTAGCGAGGACATGTATTACCGCTACCCGCAAGAAATGCAGATCCCGGTGTACAACAAGAAGTGGTTCAACTACTACCCTGAGAATCGCCGGTATCATCAAGGCCACCAATTCATCCTCGACGTGTTCTAACGCGGGGCCGGAACGAGAATCAGAGGCCAGAAAATCAGAGGCTATGGGAAGGTGCGGACGCGAGCGGGGAGCTTTGGGCTCCCCGTTTTGCATGCGCCGCGAGTGGTTTGTCATGGCGGAGGGACATCTTAATACAACGCCGAGGCCAGTTTGCGGCGATAGGTTTGCGTTAGTTCGGAGTCGCCGGGGAGGACGCGGAAGATGTCGACCATCAGTTGCCGCGCCACTTCACCGGGTCCGTCCTTTTGCGCCGTGACGATCTTGAGACAAGCCGCCAGCGCTTCTTCGTGCCGTCCCGCGCCGGCCAGTGCTTGCGCATAATCGCATTGTTTTGTGAGATCGTCCGGCGCGGTGGCCGCCGCTTGAGCTAGCGCCGCGACGTCGCCCCCTTTCATCCCGGCGAGTTCGAGCGCCGCCTTGATGGTTTCCGCTTCAGGTTCCAGGAATCCGCGCGCTTCCAGCGCGCTGATAACCTCGCGCGCGTCGGCAATGCGGTCTTGCGCCAAGAGCACCCGCGCGAGCGCGATTTTGAGCCGATCTTCGCGCGGCTGCGCGGCGAGTAGTTCACGAACCTTCGTTTCGGCCGCGGCAGGGTCCGCAGTTTCGAGTTGGCTGAGCGAAGCGATTTCGAATTCGGCGATTACGCGGTCAAGCCACCCGCGCAGTTGCTCCTCAGGGACGACGCCGCCGAACATATCGACCACTTCGCCGTTCACCAGCGCGAACACGGCCGGAATGGAACTGACATTAAACTCCCGCGCCGCTGCTTGATTCTGCTCCGTCTCTGCGGCGACCAGCACGAACTTGCCCCCGTATTCTTGCGCCAATTTCTCGAGCACCGGCCGCAGCAGCTTGCACGGTTGGCACCACGACGCCCAAAAATCGACAACAACGGGCACCGTGCGCGAGCGCTCGATGACATCCAGTTCAAACGTGGCGTCGGTCGTGGAGATGATCCAGGCAGATTCAGCAGACATGCAGGCTCGAATGGTTAGTGTCAGGCGGCAAAACCGAGCGGCGGCGCTAGCGCCGCGAACGGTTAGAACTTGCGAATGAACAGCGTCTTGCCGCCATTTTCGCGGGCAATGCGGCGCATCGTATCGAGTCCATCACGACTATGGAACACGATCGTGTGCACCACGACCTGATGTAGCGGATGGCCTTGATGGTCGTAAGGGAGATTGTAGCGTTTGAGATACTCGGCCGTAGGATCTTTGAAATCTCCGTCGGAGAGCAAATACACGGCGTCAGGCCGTAAGTCGATGGCGTTCTTCACGGAGAGGAACGGCCGCGTCTCAAAGCCCAGGCGGGCGGTCATTAGCCACTCGCGAAAACGAGCCTTGTTGTCGTCCGTCGCGGGAAACAAAGCCGCCTGACGTTCATCATGGTTGAACATGCGATGCACCGCGCCATCGAACAAGATGACGTAGAACAACTGCTGGGGACCCAGGCGTGCGATGGCGGCGTCCAGTTCCTGGCAAGCTTCGAGCCATCGCCCATCGTCTTGCATGCTGAGGGAACAATCGACCACAAACACAAACTTGTTGCCGGAGGCTGGCAGGCCAAAGAACTGCGCGCCGGCGCCGGTATCCCCGACGAACGCCTTGCCGCGCTCGCCGCCGTGACCGAACAGATCGTCGATTTCTGGGAAGGGAACGAACGTGTCGGACTGCACGAGCAGCGCCTGTTCAGTGAATCGTCCAGGCATCGCGCCACGCTCGATTTCCACTTCGGGGACGGAGACTTCCATAGTCACCGCCTGCACGCGCGCGTATTCCAGCGGCGTGGGGAGCGCGGCGGGCGGAGGAATGTTGAGCACCTGCATTTCTGGCCGCGGAGGACTGGTCACGATCTCGCACGCCACTTGCCAGGCGTCGTGCGAAGCGGCGACCGAGAGCAGCGCGAGCAGCGGCAAAATCACCACGTGCACGCCGAAGCTAATCCACCATGCCTGCGATGCTCGCCACGCGTGGCGAAACAGTCTTCCCAGCGTCCACGGCGTCGGGCGGTCAGCCACGGCGTATGCTTCCCAAGTGATCGAAGGCTCGCGCTCCGGCAGGACGCATCCCTCGGGATAACGCCAGCGCCGCGCGCGTTTGGCCTCTTCTCCGGCGGGGCCATCGACGCGCACCTGTGCGGTGAGCGAGCTATCGGCCCGCGTGGCGGCGAGCTGACGGATTTTATCAGAATCACTCGGCGCGTCGCCGGGCGCGTTACTCGATGCGGCATGTTCGGCCGCGTCGGCTGTGCGAGGCGACGCGAGCGTGGCGACCTCCGCGCAATCCTTCAGCGCTAGACCGTAGAGCAGATCGGTCCGCGTGGATTTTTCAAGTTGGCCCTGGTGATTGGTCATGACCTGGCCTGAGAAAAGGACGACGCCTGGTGCGCCGCGCCTCATTCTCTAACAATTCGCGGCCGCCGTCGAGTCGCTCATTTCTTCTTCATCCGCGCCGGCGGCGGGACAAAACGATACGTTCCCTGGTACGCCTCGGCGATCTGTTTCATCGTGACTTCGCCCTGCTGGCTGTAAAATGCGATTGTGTTGATGACCACCTTGGGGCGTCGTCCCAGGGCCGGATCGTCGATGATGTTATGGTCGGCCAGGAATCTTTCAGTCTTGCCGCGATCGGTGAATTGACCGTCGGACAGAATGAAAATCGCGTCCGGCCGCAAGTCGTGCGCGAACTTCACCGCGTCGTACGGATCGGTGCGGAGTTCCAGTTTCACCGTGGGGAGCCATGCTTCCAGCTTGCGGATATTTTCCATCGTGGCAAAGACGGGACGCGGCTCAGGATCCTGGCCGTTGCCGGAGAACATCCGCGCGGCGTCCTGGTCGAAGAAGATGACGTAAAACATCTGCGACTTATCGAGCCGCCGAACCGCGTAAACGAGTTCTTGCTTGGCGTCCTCGAATTTTCTGCCCCGCATGCTGTTCGAGCTATCAACAATGAACACAAACCGCCGGCCGCCGGACTTCACGCCAAAGAACTCCGCGGAGCGCCCCGTCCCAGCGACGCTCGCCATCGCATGGCCATTTTCGCCAAACAGTTCGCCTAACTCGCCTACGTCAATCGCATCGACATCCGTATTCACGTAACTGCCTGGGCCGTCGAAACCAGCGGCCGCGTCATCGAGCGCCGTTGATTCGAGCGTGATCGCCGCCGGAGCGTCGAACGTCTCGGTCTGAACTTCTTCCAGTTGTGGCTCGAGCTTCATCAGGTCGAGCGACTCCAACACCGGCGCATTGGGCGTAGTGGAGATGATGAGCAACTCGCGCTCAGCCTGGATGATTGTCGGCAGCGTGAGCAGTGCCAGGACGATGAACGCGATCAGATGCACCACCAGGCTTACCAGCCAACTGGGAACCGCTCGCAATCTTCCGCACAGAAGTCGCAGCAACCAACCACGAACGACCGGTGCTTCGTCCAGCGGCGACGAGTCGCCAGTCGATACTTCCGAAGCAGTCGCCGGCGCGCGCGTGGCAACCGGCGCGGGGGCTTCGCTTGCTGGAGCGAGCGGCGGCGCGACAAGCGTTGCAGTGGCGGAGCCCTTGAGCGGCGGCGGAACTGAGGACGGAGCGCGGGCCGGCGACCCTTGACTTTGTGGGCGCTGCGCCTGGGTTGCGACTTCGGACGCGGCGAATTCGTCTGCGATCTGCTCGTCCTCCGCGGCCAGCGCGCAAGCTGGGTCGTCTGAGCGCTGCTGCGTCAAGAGAAGTCGGTGCTCTTGCTCCGACAGTTCGCCGCTTAGGCGCAAGTGAGAGTCCGAGTCGATCACACGCATGCCGCATTCACTGCCTGTTCCCAGTCGGAGACGTCTGACTGATGAGAGGAGAAGACCTGCGTCGGGCGGCTAGGGGCGACCATCGGGAGCCCCCAGTAGGCTAACGTAAAACGTCTGGGGGCCCGCTTTGTTCGACCACAGCCTCGCTCCGGCTTCGTCCCCTGATTGTCGGCATCCTGGCGGCCGGGGTCAAGCAAAGTTGTACGTTCGCCCCACAAAGTTCACGCCCCGTTGTTCGTCGGAAGTCTGGCGACCTCCACGATTGGGGCTTATTTCGACTTCTTTTTCGCCTTTTTCGTGGGCTTCTGGGTTGACTTCTTCTTCGCCGGTTTGAGCCCACCCTTGGACGCTGGTTTCTTTTTTCCGGTTTTCTTTCCCGCCTGAATTTTCTCGCCTTTGGTTTTCGGCAGGGGAGGCGCCTTCTTCAGCCGCTTGACGAGCGAGAACTCCAGTTCCCGCCGATCGACATCGACCAGCGCGATCTTCACTCGGACCAGATCCCCGAGCCGAAACTGATTGTCGGAGCGATGCCCGGAGAGCGTGTGCGAGGCGCGGTCGAAATGGTAGTGATCGTCCCGGAGCGTACGGATGTGGATGAACCCTTCCGCCGGCAGTTCGATCCCTTGCGCGAACAGCCCGAACTGCTCGACGCCGGTAATGATCGCATCCAGCTCTTCGCCGATCTTCCCTTTAAGATGGGCCAGCAGCTTCATCTTCACCAGTTCGCGTTCCGCGTGGGCGGCCCGCTGTTCGCGCTCGCTACAATGCTCGCCGAGAGCGGCCAGTTCGTCGTAGGTTCCGGTCGGTTTTTTGCCGCGGATGAGCGCGTCGAAGATGCGATGCACGGTCAGGTCGGGATAGCGGCGAATGGGGGACGTGAAGTGGCAATAGTCGCGGCTATGCAAGGCATAATGGCCGTCGTCGTCCGGCGAATACATGGCCTTCTGCATACTCCGCAGCACGGCGTAGTTCACCGCGTGCGACTCCGGCCGTTCCTTGACCAGTTCGACGACCCGCTTGATCTCGAACCGGCTCTCCAAGCTTTCGCACGGAATGCCTAGCTCGCGCACGAAACGCGTCAACGCGACCAGCTTGCGGGGGTCCGGCTGCTCGTGCACGCGGCGGAGAAAATTAATCTCTCGGTCGCGCAGCAAGCTCGCGACTGCTTCATTGGCGGCCAGCATGAACTCTTCAATGATTTGATGGCTCACGGTATTCTCGACCACGTGTGCGCCGCTCACGCGACCGTTCTTATCCAGGTCGATCTTCACCTCCGGCAGCGTCAGTTCAATCGCCCCGCGATCCAACCGCCGCTGGCGCATGATCATCGCCAGCGTGTGCATGTGGCCCAGAAGATCGAAGACCGGCTTCGTAAGCTTATCTTGCCACGCTTCGCGGTCGGCCAGGTATTCGTCCACTTCTTCGTAGGTGAAGCGGCGCACGCTCTTGATCGCTGCGTTGTGCACATCGGCCGCGACGCGCGTCCCTTCCGGCGTGAATTCGATGAACACCGTCTTGGTGTAGCGCACGCGGTTGGGCTGCAAGCTGGCGAGGTTATTGGAGATGATTTCCGGCAGCATCGGCAAGACGCGATCCGGCAGGTACACGCTCGTCGCACGGTCGCGAGCTTCGCGATCCAGCGGTGTCCGCGGCTTCACAAAGTGCGACACGTCCGCGATATGCACGCCCAGTCGCCAGTGGCCGTTGGGTAGTGCTTCCAGCGAGATCGCGTCATCGAAGTCGCGGGCATCCACAGGATCGATCGTGACGATCGTCGCCTGCGTCAAGTCGACGCGGTTCGCAATCTGTTCGTCAAAGCGTTCCGCTTCCTGGCGCGCGTTTTCCAGCACGTCGTCGGGGAATTCATCCGGCAAGTCGAACTCATGAATGATCGAGAGCGTATCGACCCCCGGCTCGCCGCGCGGGCCAAGTACTTCCACAATCACCCCTTCGCCTTCGAACTGATGGGTGGGGAAGCGGACCATCTCGATGACGACCTTATCCCCCAGCCGCGCGTTTTTCGCGCCGGCGTCGCCGACCAGGATCGGCTCGGTGAAGATCTTGCCGTCAATCTGCACGTAGCCGCTGCCGTCGTGCTCGTCATACACGCCGACAAAGCGATGCGTGTCGCGTTCCAGCACTTCGACGATCTCGCCGGTGAGCTTCCCTTGCGGACCACGGCGTTTGCTCATCCGCACCGCGACCGTATCGCCATCGGCCGCATCGCGGCAGCCACTCTCGGGAATGAGAATATCCGCATCGCGGCCGACCGCGCGCGACGTGCCCACCGGGCGGACAAAGCCGTACCCTTTGGACGTGCGGCGAAAGACGCCGGTCAGATGCGACTTGAGCGGGCGTTGTTTGCCGATCCGGGGGCCTGGTTCGGGCAACGAGGGTTCCGAGACGTCGTCGCCTGCGTTCGCCGCAACGGAGGATGTAGCTGAGAGTGCGCGATCCGGTGGCACGTCCGCGGGGCGGACCAAATGCTTCGAGCCGTAAGCGAGCCGGCCCTGCTTGACCAGTTTCTTGATCACCATCTGTAAATCGCGAATAGAATCCGGCGGCAGATCGAGCTGCTTGATGATGACTCGCGGTTTGACGGGGCGATAATTCGGTTGATTAACGTGGGCGAGGAGTTGTTCCGACAATGTGGGTTCAGTCATAATCTCACTGTAACTAGTCGCGGCAAGGCCAACAATTGGCCCCCAGTTCTATAGGGAAGAAGCCTCCCCCTTGCCTTGGGTTGCAGGCAGCGCGATACTGGCTGGTTGCTTGGCAAACCTCTCCCCAGAATATAAGGATAATTACCATGGCGCGTTCAGCCGCGGTCACGTTCAAAGGCAACCCCATGACTCTCGCAGGCGAGGCGGTCAAAGTTGGCCAGAGTGCGCCGGATTGCACGCTGCATTATTTCGATGGAGGCTTGAAGACGGTCACGCCGGCCGATCTCCAAGGCAAGCCGACGCTCATCAGCGTCGTCCCGTCGCTCGATACCGGCGTGTGCGCCATTCAGACCAAGAAGTTCAACCAGGAAGTCGCCGCGTTGGGCGATAAGATCAACGCCGTGACGGTCAGCCTGGATTTGCCGTTCGCCCAGAACCGCTTCTGCGGCGCCGAAGAGATCAAGAATATGAAGGTGCTCTCGGACTACCAAACCCGCAGCTTCGGCCAGAACTGGGGGATGCTGATCGAAGAATTGAAACTTCTCGCGCGCGGCGTGTTCGTGCTCGATAAGTCCGGTAAGGTCGTCTACACCGAAACTTGCAATGAAGTGACGAGTGAGCCCAATTACGAGGCGGCGCTCACGGCGCTCAAGGGCCAGCTTTAAGCGCATGCGCGAAGTCTAGTGCTCGCTGGGGATCACATACGGATACCCAGCGACGCCCAGCTTGAGCCGGAAGACGGCTTCCTTGGCGGCGATGGTGGTGTAGAGGTAGGGGCCGTGGAAGTGGCAATTCGTAGCTTTCCCGCCCCCTGCATCGTATTGCCGTATGATTTTCCCGGAGGGGATCTCGACGACGTTGATGACCCCGCCGGTCCACATGCTGACGTAGCACCGCCCGGCGCTGTCGAAAATCAAACCATCCGGGTCGAACAGCCCGCCCCGGATCTCCGCTTGGTCCTTCGTCGGAAAATCGCACAGCACCCGTTGATTTTCCAGCTCCCCTTGAGCGTTGATATCGAAAATTAGCAACCGCTGAAGATGGCTCTCAGCAACGACGAGCTGTTTTTGGTCTGGCGTAACGCCTAGCCCGTTGGGAAACGCGAGCTTCGTGGCAAGCTGCGTCACCTTCTTGGTGGCCAGGTCATAGCGATAGACGGCGCCGCTGGGTCGCTCCATGGTGGAGCCGCCGGGATCGGTAAAATAGATGTTGCCTGCGCGATCCAGCGCGACATCATCCACGGTGTTGAAACGTTGGCCTTCGTAGCGGTCAACGAGCACTTCCGCCTTGCTGCCGTCAGCCGCAATGCGTAGTACGCGTCCGACGCCGGCATCGGCCACGATCAAGCGATGGTTGCTATCGACCTTAAGCCCGTTGGCCTGCGGCTTGCGCCCCTCGACCGGGGCGAGATTGTCGAGCGCGCAAAAGATGGAGGCCGTGCCGTCAGGCGTGATCCGGCCAATGTTGCCGAGCCCACGATAGTTCACGACGTACAAATTACCGAACTTGTCGAACGCGGGGCCTTCGGCGAATTCGTACCCGGTGGAATGGAGTTCCGGCTGAACTGTATGCGACGGCGGCAGAACCGGGGCGTCGTCAGCCACGAGGGCGGTGGCCGTCAGGCACAGCACCGCGGTCAGCAATTGCCGGGGAACAACAGTACACATCGCAACTCATCACGGGGCAGATCAAGGTTTCCACGCTTTAGCCTACTTGCGCGCTAGCGGGGGTTGCAACCCAAAAGTGCCCGCTACCCTGTCCTGACTTATTCACGCGGCTCGAAGCTGAGCGGGTGATCGGAGACGGGGTCGGTGATGCGGATCGCCAGTTTGCCGCGGAGCAAGTCTTCGATCACGTGGCCGACCACCTCCTCGCGCCAACCTTGGGCGAGCGCCGGCGGATCGTCGCTGCGATAGTCGTTGAGCCCCAAGCGATACGCAATCAACTCGCGGATGTCTTGCGCGGTGCCGACCAGGCTGGGCGCTACCTGGGCCGAGCGGCAGATGCTGCTCAGTGCGGTGCTGAGAAACTGGCCGATCAGCGTGAGTTGCGACAGGCTCGCGCCCCGTTGATGGCGCGGGTATTCGCTCTCCGGCAGCGCCAGCGCCCGCTCGATGCAGGCGGTCAGCTTGGGCATTTGCCGTTGCAAGTCGCCCCGTTCCAGCCCGCGAACGGCGGAGATCCGTTTGGGATCGGCCGTGCCCCGCTTGGCGAGCTCCACGATCAAGTCGTCGCGCAGCACACGCTTGACAGGCGAGTTGCGGCGGCGGGCCTCCTCTTCGCGCCAGTGCCACAGTTCGCGGACAATCGCCAGGCTCTTGGCGGACAGGCCGGAGATGCCGGAGACACGCCGCCAACGCTCGCCGTTCTCGGCCTCTTCGACTTGCTCCTGCCAGGCGAGCATCTCGGCTTCGAGCCACGACCGCCGCCCCAACTTGTCGATCTCGCCGACCAAAATGTCACGCATCTGCTCCAGATAGAGCACGTCCTGCAAGGCGTACGTGATTTGGCTCTCAGACAGCGGTCGCCGCCGCCAATCGGTGCGGGTCTCCCCTTTGGGCAGCGTCTTGCCGATCAGTCTTGCGATGAGCGTGCCATAAGCGGCCGGGTATTCCAGGCCAATCAGCGCGGCCGCAATTTGAATATCCACCAGTTGCGCCGGGCGCTTCCCAATCGCCGCTTCGCAAAAGCGCAACTCTTCGCGCCCCGCGTGCACAATCGTCTCACGCCCCGGTGTGGCGAGTAGTTCCCAGAAGGGTGTGATCTCCCGCACCGCATGCGTATCGACCACCGCCAACTGGCCACCAGCGGCAATCTGCAGCAAGCACAGGTCGGGGCGGTAGTTATCTTCAGAAACGAACTCCGTATCGAACGCCACCGCGCTGGCGGACTCGATCCGTTGGCAATAATCTCGAAGCTGTCGATCGGTGGTGATGAATTCGTGACGCACGCTGACCAGTCACCTGCGGGGTCCGTTCCTTGGAAAATTGCGCAAGAGTCGCCACTCTCGCCACTCCCACGTCTAAAAATCGAGTGTAAACCAAATCCCCCGACCTGCCTACGGGAGTCGTCGGCGGTGATGTCGGCGGCGGCGTCACGGTGCAGGACGAAGGTGCAAGACAAAGCCAGTGGGCCTACAACCAGCGCGCGGCTGTCTGCTACATTTCATCCTATGAGCGCGCCGACTTCCCCCTCCGATCCACGCGATTCTTCTGCCCACACCGCGATGCCCGCGCGCCGTGAAGTCTGGTTGCACACCAATCGCCGCGCGCTGGGGCTGTGTCTGGGGCTGCTGTTGGGACTTGCACTCGCGGGGTTGAGCGGCATCGCGCTCGTTGAGGTTTATCACTGGGTCGCTTGGCTGCGCTGGCTTGGTGGGGCGACGACCGTGGGGAGTTTGCTGTTGGCGGCGATGGTCGCCTATCAAATGACGTTGCCGCGGCTTGCCGCCGAGCGCGGCAACTTGCTCGTGTACCTGCAATCGGCCCAGCCGCTGCGCATTCCGCTCGAAGTGGTCGAAATCTTCTTTCTCGGACACGGCGAAAGTCTGACCCCCGGCATTGCGAATCAGCCGGGGAAGTCGCGCACGGTGGTCATTCGTCTGGCGGAAGCCGCGACGCAGTGGCACAACTTGCCGATTCGCACGCCCTTTGGCGAGAGTCGCGAAAGCTATCTCATTATCCGCGGCACCTGGTGCGAGCCACTCACGGTTGACGTGCTCCAGCGCCTCAATCAGCGTTTGACCGAAGCCCACCGCGCGCAGCGCGCTACCGCCGAGGCGACCCAGGCATGACGCAACTTTTGGTCAGTGTGCGCGACGTGCGGGAAGCGCAAGCGGCGCTCGTTGGCGGCGCGGATGTGATCGATATCAAGGAACCCTCGCGAGGGCCATTGGGCGCCGCTTCGCCTGCGGTGTGGCGGCGCGTTCGCGCGCTCTCCCCCACGGCGCTGGTCAGCGCAGCGCTCGGCGAGCTGAAAAGCCTGGATCTCCACAACATCGCCCAGGACGTTCAAGGACTCGACTACGTCAAGGTGGGCCTCGCTGGCTGTGCGCGGCACTCCTCATGGTGTCAGCAGTGGCAGGCGCTCCGCGACGCGCTCCCGCGCGGGACGCAACTTGTCGCCGTGGTCTATGCAGATGCGCACGCCGCCGACGCGCCGAGTTGCGAAATGGTGCTGGAGATGGCCGCTGTGCTGGGCCTACGGATGCTGTTGTTCGATACCTATGACAAGCACGGGGGGGACGTGTTCGCGGCGCAAAGCATGCACATGCTGCGCGTCTATATGGCGATGGCGCGTGGGTTTGGGATGCGCGTGGCGCTCGCTGGTTCGCTGCGAATTTCGACCTTACCACGAGCCATCGCGCTCCGCCCCGATATCGTCGCTGTGCGCGGCGCTGCTTGTGCCGGCCAGGCCCGCGACGGTCGCGTGGTGCGCTCCCAAGTGGCCTTGCTGCGCAAGGAGTTGCGCCGTTTAGGAACGAGCCCAAATAGGTAGCACAGGCTTCCAACTTGTCCCTCGTCGCGACAGATTTTCACGTCATTTGTTGACGCCGGAAGCTGGAAGCACGATATTAAGAACGCCTGAAAGATCGACGTCGTAGCTGAACTCGCCAGAGTTCAGAATTCGCCACCTGGCGCCGCGCAGCGACGAGAGACAATCAAGCATCAATCTTCCGCGCCATGTTTCATTGGCCTTGTTCCCGAGGAGACGTTCCGTGCCTCACTCTGTACTCGAAGCGATCAAGATGGGACTCTGGGATTTCGAGCCCGCGACAGACATGGATGACGACGATGATTTCTCCGCCACGGAAGCGCTCCCCGGCACGGATGCGAAACTGGAGGTATTGGCTTCGCGCGTGGAATCAGGCTTGCCGCTATGGCATCCCAGCGATCGCTTGACCTATGACGCCTGTAGAGATTAGTGGCGGGGTGGCTGAAGTCGTTGCGCTTCAGCTAGTCTCAGCACTCCATTGCGCTCACCATCCGCACAAGGCGGACGGGGTCGTGGTGTGATGGTTGGTAACGGGCTCGTGGGCAGCATCCGCTTCCCAGGTCCATTTCCAGCCTAGCGTAATCATCACGCCGAGCGCAAGCAGCAGAATGCCCAGCGCGATCAGGATGCCGCGGGCGCTATTCTGGCCGTACTGCGCGGCCAGCCAGCGGATCTTGGGCAATTGATAGACCGCCTCGGAAGAACCAAGCGCGCTCGTTAACGTGACAATCCCCAAGACGATCGCGACGCCCCCCACGAAGATATCGGCATAGTTCATCACGAACAGACTCCAGGGACAGGTAGCAAAGGTTTTCAGCCTGTCCGAAGTGAAGTAGCGCCATGGCAGGCTGGAAGCTTATCTTACCGCGTGCAGTGGTTTGGCGCAACCTAAGCCTTGGGGACTTCGGCAACATTTCGGTGGCGCCGTGGGGAGCTACTTGCCGCCTAGCGAGCGTTGCAAGTATTCGACCTGTGCGCGGACGTCTTCCATGCTGGGATTGAGCTTAATCGCGCGGCGAAAACATTCGAGCGCCATGTAAGCGTCGTGCAGTTCGAGATAACAATGGGCCATTCCGACCGCTGCGCCAAAATGGTAGGGATTGATTTCGAGCGTTTGATGGCAGTCGCTGGCGGAACGTTCGTATTGCTCGAGCTGAAAATGGCCGATTGCACGCTGGTTCCAGGCTTCTGCGAACCAGGGGGCTTGTTCGATGAGGTCGGTGGCCCGCTCGATGGCCAGTTCGTGCTGCTGCGAAACGTTGAGCCGTACGATGACGCTCAGCAGTTGGCGCTGCGACTCGGCGCCGCAGCGATGCCATAAGTCGCGAATTCCATTTTCCGCCAAAATGCGTACGCCGCGATCATCGTCATGCAGTGCAATTCCCAAGATATGGTTCGATTCATACTGACCGACGTAGCCGAGCGCGAGCACGGCGGCGCGGCGCGTGACGCGGCCGCCGCTGACGGCCAACCGCTCGAGCGTCGCCACGGTGTAACGCTGCGCGACGCCATGAATAAATCCCGCGGAGTCCTCGTCCTCGAGGTATTGATGGTAAATACGATCGAGCTGCGGGAAGCGGCCTGGCGCGGTCACGGGCGAACCTTTCAGCAAGGCAAGAGCGAGGGGAAACAGCGCACGGACGACGCCGGTCGAACGCGACATTCGCAGCACGCGCCGCGGCGGTCGCTACCATTCGAGTCTAATTAGAGGCTCCCGCGGCGGCAACGATCTCGCTGGCCGCCGGGACGGAATTCCGCTTTCCACGGGGCGTATTTTCCGCAAAAATGGTTACAGGACTTTCAGCTTCGCATGCTAGCGTGGTGATTATGACGGAAAGCATTCGGCGCGCCGTGGCGCTTGGCATTTTGATTCTCGCACTCGCGACCGACGGCGCAGCGGCCGCTGAGACGCTCAAAACCGGGGCCGCGTTTCGCGAGCAACTCGCCACGCGGATCGGCATTACCTGGGTGAATAACCCGCTGCGAGAAGCCCTCGCCAAGCTCTCCGACAGCACCGGCATCGCCATCGTGCTGGATCGGCGCGTCGATCCCGACCAGCCCATCGAATTCACCGTCGCCAATGAACCGCTGGAAGACGCGCTCCGCCGCCTGGCGTCGCGCTTGAACCTGGGGGTGAGCATCTTCGATTCGACTGTCTACCTCGGCCCCACCGAAACCACCGCCCGCCTCGCGACGCTCGCGGCGTTAGAACACGACAAACTCGCGCAGATGCCGCGCGCCGCGCAAGCGCGTTTTGGTTCGCTGCCGCCGCTCGACGCCGCCGCTTTGTCGACACCGCGGGAGCTATTGACCGCGTGGGCTGAGCAAGTCGGATTGGAACTGCGCGGCGTGGAGCACGTACCCCACGACCTGTGGCCAGAACTCCACTTGCCGGCGCAGTCGTCTGTATCGCGCGCGATGTTGCTCTTGGCCGGCTTCGATCTGGCGCTGGAACTCGCGCCCGACGGTTCCGCAATGCGCATCATCCCCGCGCCCCAGGAAGCGGTCCTGACGCGTGAATATCCCGGCGGTGGCAAAGCCGCTAGCAACGCGCAGAAACTGGCCGAACATTTTCCCGCAGCGCACATTGAGACGCGTAACGGCAAGTTGCACGTGGCCGCGAGTTGGGAAGTTCATGACCAAATCGGCCGCTTGCTACGCGGTGAGAAAATCACGCGAACGGAAGTGGTCGCCGGCGAGCAGCGTTATACGCTCAACGTGGAGAATCAGCCGCTCGGCGCTGTCGCCAAGGCGGTTGGCCAGCGTGTGGGACGCGAGATCGAGTTCGATCCCTCCCTGAGCAAGAAGCTCGAAGCGCGCATTTCGTTTAAAACCAACGAGGCCACGCTTGAAGAACTCTTTCAACAAATGCTCGACCCCGTCGGCCTGACGTGCGAGATTAACGAGCAGCGAATCAAGATTCGCGCGAAATGACAGAGCAACTGCCGAATATTCACGTCTTTAGCAGCCGAGCTTTTCCAACTTCTGGCGCAAGGTGTCGGCGGTGAACGGCTTGACAAGGTAATCGGAGACGCCGGCCTCAATCGCTTCCAGCACGCGTGTCTTCTCGGCCTCGGTCGTGATCATGATGATCGGCACCTGCTGGTTCGTCTTGCGAATCTCGCGCACCACTTCCAAGCCGGTTTTGCCCGGCATGTTCCAGTCGGTCAGGACAAGATCGAACTTCTTTTCGGCGAACAGCTTGATCGCTTCCTCGCCGTCGCCGGCCTCGACCGCTTCCGGCACGCCGACCGCTTGGAGGGAACGCAGAATGATCTTCCGCATCGTGCTCGAATCATCGGCGACGAGAACCTGTGTGGACATACTGGCAATTCCTTGCACGAAGCGGTGGCCTGGCGGAATGGTCAAGGCGGGAATGCCGGCGCAGCCAACCCCGTGTCGTGGCCGCGCCGGCACAGAAGGGTAGGTTAGAAATAAACGCCGTCAACTCAGCCGGCAGGGCGGACTTCTTGTTCCCGCTAAGGTTTCGCGGCCGATAACCTCTGCACAAGCGGTGTTCTCGATACAACCTGTCAACATTACGAAGGCCGGGATTGTGCGCGGTTGGTCCACCGAAAAAGTAAGCTAGGAATTGGATGTTTGTATGCGCAGGCGGAGTGCAGAACAGCCAGCCCGCTATTTCCTTATCGAGTTAGGCGCCAGGAGCCAGTGCAGATGTCCGCCGACGCAACATCACCGGGCGACGACGTGCAAGATGATCTCGTGAGTGATTTTCTCGACGAGGCGTCGCAGCTTTTGGATCGCCTGAATGAAGACTTACTCAGCTTAGATGCGCTCGCCGGCACGCAGGATGATTGCCAGCCTGGGCGCCGCGACGATCGCCTGGTGAACCAGATGTTTCGCTCGGCGCACAGCATCAAGGGTCTGTCGGCGATGCTCGGTTTGTCGAACATTCAGCGCTTGACGCACGAGATCGAAAATGTCTTCGCCGCCGCCCGCAAGCAGGAGTTGGCCCTCGATCGGGATGCGGTGCAAGTGATGTTCGAGGCGGTCGATCAACTCTCAGCCATGGTCCATCTGCTCGGGGCGGAAGGGCACGATAATCACGATGCGTCGAGCGCCGTGGGCGCGATCGGTTGGCTTCTAAATCAAGCCGGCAGCGCGCGCGAGACGCTCACTCAAGCTGATGTGGAACAAGCATGGGCGGCGACAATCAACACCCGGCCAGCGAATAAGCAGACCACCACGGCCGCGCTGCTCAGCAACGCACGGCCCATCAAAACGGTGCGCGTCGATATCGAGCGGCTCGATCAATTGATGCGTTTGGCCGAGGAATTGGTCAGCACCAAGGTCCGTCTTACCCAGCTCGGCGATGGCTTGACAGCGGCCTTGGGCGCGCAGGTGGAGGATTTGCAACGGGAACCCGTTCGCGATGGCGCGTTCCTCACGGGCGTCAACGATCTCTGCGAGGCCGTGGGGCAACTCGATGGCATTTCCGAGGCTATCCAGGCGTGCGTGCGAAAGACGCGGATGGCGCCGATCGGCTCGTTGTTGGGCCGCTTCCAGCGCGTGGTCCGGGACATCGCCCGCGACAGCAACAAAGAAATCAACCTTGTCATTCGTGGCGAGCAGACGGAGATTGACAAGCGATTGCTGGATGAACTGGCTGCGCCTCTCATTCACATGGTGCAAAACGCCGCTGATCACGGCCTTGAAACGCCAGCGGCGCGCATCGCTGCCGGGAAGCAGGCGCACGGAACATTGATCCTCGATGCGTCTCAGCAGGAAAACTGCATCATCCTGCAAATTTGCGATGACGGAAAAGGTTTGGACCACGAGCGAATTCTTAGCAAGGCGTTGGAAAAAAAGCTCGTCACGTTAACCGCGGCCAAACAGTTGACGCCGCCACAGATCCTTCAATTCATCTGGGAGCCGGACTTCAGCACCGCGGAGCAGGTGACGAAAATCTCCGGTCGCGGTATGGGGATGGACATCGTCCGCGCGCAGATCGAACAACTCGGCGGCACGGTGGAAGTCGCTTCCACGCCCGGCCAGGGAACCACGTTCACGATCAAGCTGCCGACATAGGACAGGCTTATGTCGCGTGGCAGGCTTTGGCGACCGCGCAGGTCGAACAGCCCCCGGCGCCGCAGCCTTGCCCGGCGGCTGCCTCGGTGCCGCAGTCCGGGCCGCAGCCTGCGGTCAGCGTTTGCGCGAATTTTTGGAACTGTACTTTCGCGTCGTACAAAGCGCCGAGTTCTTCCGTGAGCGCGTCCAGTTCTGGCGTCGTCTCGCCGAGGAAATAGAAGAACAGCGACTGTCCGTCGAACAGGTGCTCGACATCGACCAGTACCGCGCCCAGGCCGCGCGCGTGTAGTAGTTCCGCACACGCGGCATACGCTTCTTCCCGATGCCTGGCCAGGCGGTCCAACAGCAGGTCGTCCTCGACCGTCACGCGCCGCAACAGAGCCCCGTCCGCGCGGGGCGTTTCGGAATCCGCGAGCGACAACACTTCACCGAGTTCCAGGCCGCGCGCGGTTCGGCACACCACCCGCGCGCCGCGGGGGTAGTGTGTGCCATCGGCCGCTCGGAAGCGTCCGATCTGGCCCAACAGGCCAACTCGAACATAGTGGTGCATCAGGCTCGGTCGCGGAGGGAAACAAGTTATGATACCATTTTGGCTCGCAGCGGTGGCGCGAGCCAGCGCCGCAGCCGCGAAATCGGGTGTAGCTCCAATCGCCAGACTTCAAGCCGATGTCCCTCGGCGGGGAAATCACCGAGAATTCTGCCGAGTTCGTCTACCGCATACAACGTCCACTCGCCCCTTTTATGATTGCCCTATGATCGCCTCAAGCACAGCCGCTACCACTTCCTGGCATGAACTGGCCACGCGCGTCCTGGAGGGACACCGCCTGACGTTTGACGAGGCTCTCACGATCTTGCAGGCGCCGGACGACGACCTGCTCGACATTCTCGCCGCGGCGTTTCGGTTGCGGCGGAAGTATTTCGGCAAGACGGTGCAGTTGTACTTCTTGATGAACGCCAAGAGCGGGCTTTGCCCGGAGGATTGCGGCTACTGCTCGCAGTCGAAGGTGAGCGAGGCGGAGATTCCGAAGTACAACATTCTCAGCCGCGAGAAGCTCCTCGACGGGGCCCGCGTCGCCGCCCAGCGCAGCAGCAAGACCTATTGCATCGTCATCTCCGCCCGCGGTCCCAGCGAACGCGAGATCAAGGCGATCGAGACGATTGTGCCGGAGATTAAGCAGCAGTTCGACCTGCAAGTCTGCGCGTGCCTGGGACTGCTCACGCCGGAGCAAGCCCAGCGGCTCAAGGCGTGCGGCGTGGACAAGGTGAACCACAACCTGAACACGAGCGAAAACTATTATGGCCAGGTCTGCACGACGCACACCTACCAGGATCGGCTCGAGACGCTCAAGGCGGTTCGCGGGGCAGGCATTGAGCTCTGCAGCGGCGGAATCATTGGCATGGGGGAAGAGGATGCGGATGTCGTTCGCATGGCCCTGGAACTGCGCGAACTGCGGACTGAATCGATCCCGCTCAACTTCCTTAACCCGATCGACGGCACGCCGCTCGGCGGCCGGCAGGATCTTAACCCGCGGTACTGCCTCAAGGCACTCGCCATGTTTCGCTTCGTGAATCCGACCAGCGAGCTGCGCATCGCCGGCGGGCGAGAAATTCACCTGGGAAGCTTGCAAGCGCTGGGTATGTATGCCGCCAACTCCCTTTTCGTCGGTGACTATCTCACCACCGAGGGCCAGGCCCCGGCGGCGGACTATAAGATGATCGAGGAGCTCGGGTTTGAGATTACCCGCGGGGAAGAAGTCGCAATTCGCTCGGGACCAGCGGCATAATTCTTCAACGGACTTCGTCAGCGGCTACGCGACGAGCCGCCGGAAGCCCGCATATCAATGTTCGATGTTCGCTGTCCGTGCCACTTCTACAGCCCAGGCGCCACCTTCAGCAGCTTTCCAGCGGGCTTCCCTTCCTTCGCGGTCCCCACCACCGTGATGTAGAGCGAACCGTCCTGGCCAAATGCCAGCGCGGTCGGCTTATCCAGCGCGGCGAGCTTTTTGGCGTTCAGGCTGTGCTCGCCGCCTTGCTTCTCTCCGATTAACTGAAACAAACCGCCTTGGGTCGTGTCCATCCAGGCGAAGTCGACGGCGTAAAGTTGGCCTTGAGGGCTATACGCCAGGCCGGTGATGTCGTAGAGGCCCGTCTTGAGATTCAGCAGCTTTTCACCGCTCTTGGCGTTGTAGAACGTGAGCAGGCCATCTTGGGGCACGTTGATCTCGCCCATCTGGCCGATCACCACTTCGCCCCGCGGGCTGATGGTGATGGCGACCGGAGCATCCACGCCGGTGGCTTCCTTGGTGGCGATGAAGCGGCGGAAATTGCCGACCTTGGTGCCGTTGATGTCCGCCTTGGCGACCCAGCCTTGGTTGTCGTCGCCATTGGCGGTGACGAAGATGCCGCTGGCGCTCGCGGCGACGCCGTAAAAGTTCCCTTCGCCAGGGGCGTCGTCGGTCGCGGGGAGCGTGAAGCTATATTTGGACTTGTCCGCGGTAATCGCCGGTTCACCTTGCGCGGGTACTGTATAGACCAAGAGTTGCTCTTCGCCATCGGGCTTGCCGCCATCGCCGACGACAAGCGTCTCCTTATCAATGAACGCTAGTCCCAGCGGCCCGATATCAAACATCGGCCCCTTGCCATACACATCCTTGGTGAAGCCGGTGATGACATCCTCGGCCTGGCCGTCGACCAGCCGAACCACTTTGAGCGCGCCGCTCTCGGCGATGAACACGTCCCCGGTTTCCGGCTGTATCGCGATGCCAGTGGGATTGTTGAGCCCTGCCAGCACGGTAGCGACTTCCGTCTCGGCCAGCGCCGCGCGAGTCGCCAGGCAAAGCGTGAGCGCCACGGTGGCCAGGCGTACAAATCGCTTCATGAATGCCATCTCCCAGCCGCTACGCCGCCGGCGTCTTGTTGTGCAATTGTTCATACGCGGTGATCTTGTCCTCGTGCTGCAAGGTCAGCGCGATGTCGTCGAGTCCGTGTAGCAAACAATGCTTGCGAAACTGGTGCACGTCGAAGTTCAGTTTAAGACCGTGCGCGTCGGTGATCGTTTGCGCCGGCAGGTCGATCGTCAGTTCGTAGCCTTCGTGCTGCGTAGCGCGCTGAAACAAGTCGTCGATCTGCTGTTCGCCGAGGACGATCGGGAGCAGGCCATTCTTGAACGAGTTATTGTAGAAGATGTCCGCGAAGCTGGGAGCGAGCACGGCGCGAAAGCCGTAGTTATCGAGCGCCCACACAGCATGTTCGCGGCTCGAACCGCTGCCGAAGTTTTGCCTTGCCAAGAGCACCGTCGCCCCCTGGTAACGCGGTTGGTTGAGGACAAATTCCGGGTTCGGCGTCTTGCCATCATCGAGATAACGCCAATCGAAAAATAGAAAATCCTCGAAGCCGGAACGCTCGATCCGCTTGAGGAACTGCTTGGGAATGATCTGGTCGGTATCGATATTGGCGCGATCCAGCGCGACGACGCGCCCGGTGTGCGTGGTGAAAGCTTGCATGGGTAGACCTTCGTTGGGCAAAATTCAATGTGTATGGCGTGGCGGGCTTGAAATGGGGGACTCGATCGCGCGCTCAATGCCGACGACCTCAATCACGATGCTTATAACTCCACTCCCGAATATCCACAAAGTGGCCGGTGATCGCGGCGGCGGCGGCCATGGCGGGGGAGACCAGGTGCGTGCGGCCTCCCTTACCCTGACGCCCTTCAAAGTTGCGATTGCTCGTCGAGGCGCAGCGCTCGCCGGGGGCTAGCTTGTCGGGGTTCATTGCCAGGCACATGCTGCAGCCGGCCTCGCGCCAGTCGAAGCCTGCTTCGCGGAAGATGCGGTCGAGCCCTTCCCGTTCGGCTTCCGCTTTGACCTGCCCGCTGCCGGGCACGACCATCGCATTCACCTTGTCGCTCACACGGTAGCCTTGAACCACGGCCGCCGCTGCCCGCAAATCCTCGATGCGGGCATTGGTGCAGGAGCCGATGAAGACGCGGTCGATGTTGACATCCACCAGCGGCGTGCCGGCGCTGAGTCCCATGTAGTCGAGCGCGAGCGCGGCGGAGCGCTGGTCGACTTCGCTAGAAAAATCGGCCGGATGAGGAATCTTGGCGACAATCGGCGCGACCTGACCGGGATTGGTGCCCCACGTGACCTGCGGCGAAATATTGGCGGCCTGAAAGAGTTTGACCGCGTCGTACACGGCATCAGGATCTGACGGGAGCTCAAGCCACCGCTGCGCCGCCGCCTCGAAATCGGCGCCTTGCGGGGCGAACTCGCGGCCACGAAGGTATTCCACGGTCTTGGCGTCAGGGGCGATCATGCCGGCCCGAGCGCCTGCTTCGATCGACATATTGCAGACGGTCATCCGCTCTTCCATCGACAAATCGCTCACCGCGCTGCCGTTGTATTCCAGCACGTAACCGGTGCCGCCGGCGGTGGTCAGTTCGCCAATCAAATACAGAATGAGATCCTTCGCCGTAACGCCGCGGGCCAGGTGGCCATCGACGCGGAGCTCCATGGTCTTGGGCTTGTATTGCAACAGCGTTTGCGTGGCGAGAACGTGTTCCACCTCGCTCGTGCCAATGCCAAACGCCAGCGCCCCAAACGCGCCATGCGTGGCGGTGTGGCTGTCGCCGCAGACGATGGTCATGCCGGGTTGCGTCAGTCCCAGTTCTGGCCCGATAACGTGGACGATCCCTTGCTTGACGTTGTCCATGTCGTACAGCCGAATGCCGAACTCGCGGCAGTTCTGACGTAGCGTTTCGACCTGCTTGCGCGAGATTTCATCGGCGATGGGCAGCGAGCGATCGGTCGTCGGAATATTGTGGTCCGGCGTGGCGACCGTCCGTTCAGGCCGGCGCACTTTGCGCCCGGAAAGACGCAGCCCCTCAAACGCCTGCGGGCTGGTCACTTCGTGAACCAGTTGCAGGTCGATGTACAAAATGGCTTGCTTTCCCTCTTCGGCGTGGACGACGTGCTGGTCCCAGATTTTCTGGAACATGGTGCGCGGGGCGGAAGCGGCGATCATGGAACTATCCTGCAAGGAAAACGAAGTCAGCGCCATAACAAGGCAAATGCAATCCTTTAATATAGCT
>CAUJKE010000283.1 GCA_963205385.1 Planctomycetota bacterium
CGGTTGCGCGTGATTCGTGAAGCCAACCTGCCGGATAGCGAAATTGATGATCGCGGTTTGCCGCTCGAGGAATTGGGTCAGGCGTTTGCCGAGCTGCTCGACCGCGGGAGCGACCCTTACCAAGCCGCGCCGGAGCCGGAACCGATGGGCGAAGTGCCAGCCGTGGCGCGACCAGAACCGCTGAATGTCGAAACGGGACTTCCCGAGGCTGACGATGATGCGTGCGCCGTTTCGCCCCGCACGATTCTCGAGGCCATGCTCTTTATTGGCCACCCCGCGAACGAGTCGCTCACGAGCCAACAAGTCGCCGGGCTGATGCGCGGCGTCCGCCCGGAAGAGATTGACGAGCTGGTCATCGAACTGAACGACGAGTATCGCGCGGACGAAGCTCCCTATTACATCGCCTCGGTGGGGGCCGGATATCGCTTGACCTTGCACGACGAGTTCGCCGGACTCCACACGCAGTTTCTTGGCAAAGTGCGCGAAGTGAAGCTCTCGCAGTTCGCGGTGGATACGCTCGCGATTGTCGCCTATCAACAGCCGATCGCGCGCAGCGAAATCGACCGCCTCCGCGGGAAGCCATCCGGCGCGCTGCTCTCACAACTAGTGCGGCGCGATCTCCTCAAAGCCGAACGCACCCAGACCAAACCGCGCGAGTTGCGCTACACCACTACCGCGCGATTCCTGCAACTGTTCGGGCTCTCAAGCCTGGACGATTTGCCACGCAGCCAAGAGCTGGAACGGAATTTGTAAGATCAGAGATCAAGACCAAAGAGACCAGCAAGACAGGCATAACCGTAGCCGCCAACGAGGAAGCTACAATCTTGGTTGCCACCGAATAACTTGTGTGTGTCCTTTTTGGTTCGGCAGGGTTACAAGAGCAAAGACGCAAAGCGCCAGAACGCCGATATCGCGAACGCGGCGACGGCCTACACGAAAGCGTACCTACCATGCGCCGCAATACTATCGACGCAAATCGATGGCGACATCCTGTACCGATACAGAGGCGAGAAATGGGCAGTCATCACCGGCATCGTGGGTGCAAAGAATCCGCTGATATCCACCTACGACTTCATGCGAGATGTTGTCGGCTATGACTTGGCAGGTTTTTTCAAGAGAAACAGAAAGCTCCTTCGCAAGGAGGTGGAATTCGTTCTGAAAGCGTTACTTACACCGGAGGGCCAAGGATGAATTCACTTCCCCCGCGAGATCAGCTTCGACAGCGGGCTGAGTACACCTACAAGTTCAATGCTAAGACTGGGAGACATGGCTGGCTCAGGCTAACCCCTGCCTATTCTTTGAAAATCGTTGAGGAATTGGTCATTGGCCAGATCAATGCGCAGCGGGTTTTGGATCCGTTTTGCGGGACGGGGACAACGGCGCTTTGCGCTGCATATCACGATCACGAAGGTGTAACCACTGACATTAATCCGTTCCTTGTCTGGCTTGCGCAGGCCAAGATCGCGCACTACTCGCCGACAAGTATCGAGATGACCCGGGTTGCCTGCGCGCAAGCGCTCACACTCGTTGCCGACCGCGCAATCGAACCTGTGTCGGCCCCACCGATATTCAACATCGAACGCTGGTGGAGTCCAGAGGCGCTGGAATTCCTCTGTCTACTTCGCGCCGCGATTGAGCACGTCACGAAACCCGATACCGATGCCCGTAACTTACTGCTAGTAGCGTTCTGCCGCACGTTGATTGAGCAGTCAAATGCCGCTTTCAACCACCAGTCGATGTCCTTCAAACGCGATGATCAACAAGCTTCCTTGTTTCCCGATGATCGAGGGTCCGTATTCGAGGCGGATGTTCAATTTGTGCTGAGTGGCGCCGCTGAGAATCCTACAGGCTCGGCGTCGGTTGTCCTTGCTGACTCGCGAGGGCTGACAAAGGCCCTTTCGGGTCCGTTCGATTCGGTCATTACTTCGCCGCCTTACGCCAATCGCATGTCCTATATTCGTGAGTTGCGCCCATACATGTACTGGCTGGGATTTCTCCAGAACGGCAGAGATGCGGGTGAACTCGATTGGATCGCCATCGGTGGAACTTGGGGAATTGCAACAAGTCGGCTCACGGACTGGGAGCGCCCAGAGAAGCATTTCAAGAGCTCGCATCTGCCAGACGCTCTTCAGGCCATCGCGCATTCCGAGAACAAGAACGGGGTCTTGCTTGCCAAGTATGTAGCAAAGTACTTCGATGACATGTGGGCGCATTTTTGTGGACTGCCCGAATTACTGGCTTTTGGCGCGGAATTACACTACATCGTCGGGAACTCTTCGTTCTATGGAACGCTTGTTTCCACTGAGCGGCTGTACGCCGAGATGCTTTCTCAGCTAGGGTTCTCGCAAGTCGAATGTAGACCTATTCGTAAACGGAACTCCAAGAAGGAACTTATCGAATTCGATGTCGTGGCCCGATGGAAGTAACCGCTAACCATTAAGGCCTAGACTTCGCGAGCTTGCGAGCGGAAGCCCAAAGCCTCTGTTCAAGATGCCCGGTTGACCAACCGAGCTATACACCACCTGCGTAACGCTTACCCTGATCGCCAACAAGAACTAGTGAACGTCCCCAGAAAAACTTGACCGTGATTCAAGCTTCGCCCACTGGCTGTGGATTTCATCCTGAATCACGGGAATTACGCTCCTTACACCCGGTCTTCGATTACCTCGCAGTCTGGTAGGCTCTGGAGGAAGGTTTTGCCGTAGGGCTTGGATTTGATGCGGGGGTCGAGGATTACGACCATACCGTGATCGCGCTGGGTGCGGATGAGTCGCCCGAAGCCTTGGCGTAACTTAAGTACGGCCTCGGGCAGTTGATAGTCCATGAACGGATTTCCGCCGGCTTCACGGATCGCTTCGAGGCGCGCTTCCAGGAGCGGCATGTCCGGCACGGCGAAGGGGAGCTTGGTGATGATCACGTTTTGCAGCGCGTCGCCGGGGACATCGACTCCTTGCCAGAAGCTATCGGTGCCGAACAGCACGCCGTGAGGATTTTCCTTGAAGCGTTCGAGCAACAAGTGGCGCGGCGCGCCATCCGCCTGGCTGTAGAGGGCGAGCTTTTGCCGGGTCAGCCACGGCGTGAGTTCGTTCACGACGCGCTGCAGCAAGTCGTAACTGGTGAAGAGCACAAACGCGTGTCCCTGGGTGCGCTCGAGATATTTCTGAATCAGCGGCACGCACGCTCGTTCATACGCCTGTTTCTGGGCGCTGGGGTCGGGTAGTCCCGTCACCAACACGAGTTTGGCTTGCTGGCGATAGTTGAACGGACTGCCGACGCGAACCGTTTGGGCTTGCGTCAGTCCGATCCGCGCGCGAAAGAATTGAAACGTATCGTCCTTGCCAACCGCCAAGGTGGCGCTCGTCAGGATGACGCTGCGAACGCGGTCGAACAGTTCCGCCCGCAACACGGGGCCGACGTCGATGGGCGCCGCCGACAGCGTGACCCGCGTGCGGCCGTAGCGCGAGGCGTTCGACTGGACCCAGTACACGGCCCCGGTGATGGCTTGCTTGATCCATTGATCAACTTCATCCGCCAAGAGCTTGAGCCGATCGTGCAGCGACAGGAGATCCTGTTGATCCGACTCGTCGTCCTGCTTTTCCGCCAGGCGGCGCACGTGCAGCGCGACCTTGAGCAACTCCGGACTGAGGCGATTGACGACGATGCCGGGATCGTGAATTCGCCCGTTCGTCAGACGCTGTTCTTGCACGAACGCGACGACTTGTTGAAAAAACTCGTCCGCGCGGAACAGCGCGTCGCTCACTGCCTGTTGGCCGACCAGATCCTGGTGGTGCACCAGGAGCCCTTTGTTGGTGCGATCGTTGTACAACTTATGCAGCACGTACTGCACTTGCCCGCTGGTGACGCCGAGTCCCAAATGATCGCCGGCGACGCTTTCCAGCGTGTGGGCTTCATCGAAGATCACGGCGTCGTAGTTCGGCAGGATCGATACATCGGCGCGCCGCAGGGCCAGGTCGCTGAAGAACAAGGCGTGGTTCACGACGAGGACTTGGGCGTTTTGGGCCCGTTTGCGGGCCTGGAAGTAAAAGCAGTTCGCGTACGTCGGACATTTTCGCCCCAGGCAGTTACCGCTATCGCTGGCGACTTCGTCCCACACCGCCGGCAGCGGCTTGTGGGCGAGATCGCTGAGCGAGCCGTCGTGCGTCCGCTGGGACCACGCGAGGAGCTCGCGCAGTTCGTCGAACTCGTCCGCCGAGACGAACGTCTGCTTCGCCCGCTTCACGGCGCTTGCGAGCCGCCGCAGGCTCAGATAGTTCCGTCGCCCTTTAACCAGCACGGCGGAAAACTCGCGCGGCAGCACGGCGTTGAGGAGCGGCAAGTCCTTGTGGATGAGCTGTTCCTGCAGCGCGATGGTGTGCGTGGAGACGATGAGCCGCTTGATGGGGGCGTCGCCTTCTTCCTCCGGCCTGGTCGCCGCCAAGATGGCGGGCACGAGATAGCCGAAACTCTTGCCGACGCCGGTCCCCGCTTCGACGACGAGGTGCTCGCCTTTGTCCAGGGCTGCCGCAACCGCGTCGGCCATCGCCAACTGCTGGTCGCGATGTTCGTAGTGCGGGAGCCGAGCGGCTATCCGCCCCGTTGGCCCCAAAATGTCGGTTGAAGTGAGCATGGAACGCATCCGTTCGAGCCGCCGAGAGGATGTCTGCTCGGCGAGAATCCTGAGCAGTCCTTATCCTACCGTGGATGCGACCATCGTAGCAGGCAGTCTCTCGCGAGCCGGCTACTTTTTCTTCTTCTGCCGCCCGGCTCCTTGCCGCGACTTGGCGTCAAGCTCCGTCGCCATCCCTCGATCCCCTTGCTGCAGCATCCAGGCATCCAAGGCCTGGCCTAATCGCGTTTGAACTTCGGCGTAGTGCGGGTCGCCAGCGAGGTTGTTGGTTTCCTCGGGATCGGTAGCGAGGTCGTACAATTCTTCCGCGGGGCGTTTGAAAAGCCACTCGATGCGGGCGGCGAGTTTCGGATCGTGCTGGGCGTCTGTCTGCCACGACGTAATCGGCTCCCCTTGATGAATGCCGCTAATCGAATAGCGATTCTCCGGCGCTAGATTGCGAATCAGCTTATAGCGCGCGTCGCGCGCGGCGCGGATCGGATACGGCTGTTTGTAACCGTTGATGCCGACCGTCGTATGCTGCGCGAAGACGACGTCGCGATGCTGATCCGCCAGCCCTTTCAGAACCGGCAAGAAGCTCTTCCCGTCGAAACCGCGCGCGCCGTTGGCGTCGGGGCAGCCGGTGTCGATCTTCGTTGGATCGATCCCAGCGGCGGCGAGGAACGTGGGGGGGACATCGACATACTGCACGAGCGCGTCGCTATGCGCGCCGGCCTTGACCACGCCGGGCCAGCGGACCACGGTGGCGACGCGAATGCCGTTGTCATACAGCGACCACTTCCCGCCATAAGGGAACGAACTTCCCTGCTCGCTCACAAACATCACCAGCGTGTTTTGGACTTGTTTGGTTTCGCGCAGGATGCGCATTAACTCGCCAACTTGCGAGTCGAACTGCGTGATCTCCGCGTAGTATGCGGCGAGTTGCTTGCGGGTGACTTCGTTGTCGTGCAGATACGGCGGGACTTTCAGCCTGGCGGGGTCATATTTGTCTTGTGGCCCGCGTGTCCACGGGCTATGCGGATCGTGCGAAGCGTAGACCAACAGCCACGGTTGGTCGGCGTTTTGGGTAACGTAAGCGCGCGTGGCGGCGAAGTCGTCCGGCCCTTGGCCGAGATGTTCGTAGGGAAAGGTCTGCGGCGGACCGATGTGTTCCTTTCCCTGTAAGGCCACGCGATAGCCGCTGCGCTTGAGATACGTAAACATGCTGTGCGTGCCGTTATACGCCCGCGTGTGATTGGGATACGCTCCCGACCGCATGCTGTAGAGCCCGGTGTAGAGCGCATGGCGGCATGGCGAACAGGTGGGGGCGGGCGTGAACATGCCGCGGAGCTGCATCCCTTCGGCGGCGAGCTGGTCGAGGTGCGGCGTGTGAATGTCCCGGTTGCCGGTGAAGCCCAGGTCTCGCCAGTTCAAGTCGTCGGCGACGATGAGCAACAAGTTTGGCCGCTCGGCCGCGAAGACGTTCGCGCCGATCAACGTGAAGAGGCAGCCGAGCAGTAGTACGATGGGTTTCATCAAGGTCACGCTGCGGGAGGCATTAGAACGGGAAGCTGTCGTTGAGTTCCGCATCGGAGAGTTCGACGAGGAACTTGCCAATCCGGTCCGTGAGGACTTCCATCGTCCGCAAGGCTTTTTTGGCGTCGGCCTTGTGGGGATAGCCGGAGCCGCTGGCGGTGGTGAGCAAATGCCAAGGGCGGGTGATGGAGACCCAGCCGCGGTTGACGGCTTCGAAGCGCGTCTTGGCGGTCGCGCCGTCGTCGCCGGTGAGTTGGCCGTCCGGCGTTTTATCGACCAGGTGCGGTTGATAGGCGAGCATGAACGACGTCTCCATCTCGCCAGCATGGTCGTCGACGTGCTCGTAGATCTCCTGATATACATCGCTGAAGCTGGTGAACCAATTGCAGAGAAAGACGTGCGCGTCGACGTGGCTATACAACTCGCGGAGCAGCGGCTTCATTTCGTTGCCGCCGTGACTGTTGAGGAGCACAATTTTCTTCACGCCGCTGCGCGAGACCGACTCCACAATGTCGGTGACGAAGCGGTAGAGGGTCGAGGGCTGCACGTTCACCGCGAGCGGGAACTTGACCATGTTGGTCTCGGTCCCGTAGGGGATCGTCGGCAACAGCACCACCTTGGCCCCTTGGTTGTGCGCCGCTTCGCAAATCTTCTCGCCGATCACGGTCCCTTCGAACATATCCGTGCCGTAGGGGAGGTGATAGTTGTGCGGCTCGGTGGCCCCCAGCGGCAACACGGCCACTTCATAAGGATGGTTTTGGGTATAGCCGTAGTTGGTTTCAGCGAGAATGTAGTGGCGCATCGTAGCAGGCAGTCGCCGACTGCCGTCCCAGGGGTGAGGTTAGACTTTGATGGTGGGGGCGTTCTTGGCGAACGGCACAGGGGAGTCTGCCTGCTACTTTAGCCGAAGGCGGCGGCGTTGTCTTTATCGAGGAGCACCATGAAGGCCCACACGCCGATTAATGTGCCGATGGGGAAACTTAGCAAGCTGAGGCCGCCGATGACGAGCGCGGTGATGCGGGCCCACGCGGCGCGCTGTTGCAATCCGTAGCCGACGAAGCCATAGGCCACCGCAAACAACAGCGAGAACAGTCCCGCCACGACGAGAATCGTTCCCCACACTCCAGCGACGGCGGCGGCGCCGTCCGCTCTGGATGCACTGATCGCGGCGGCGCCGGTCAGGCCCATGATCATGGCCACAATGCCGCCTAGCGCCGTCAGGCCCCCCAAGCCGTACATCGCATACGCGAGGTAATCAATCTGTTCGCTCCCACCTTTCTTTCCACCGCGGCCACGTTTGCCTTTGCTCTTGCCGCGTGAACTGACCGCGGCGTGCGAACCGCTGGATGAAGCCGGGCTCGCGCCGAAGTCAAACGGGCCGGAAGAACTAGCGGCCGGCTGCGCAGGGACGCCGGCGAAGATGTCGCTTGGCGCCGCAGTGGCGGCCGGTTGTTTGCCGCTCAGGGCGGCGAACATCGCGGCCGGATCGTCCGCCGCTGGCTGTTGCGCGAACGGTTGCGTCGCCGCTGGTTGTGGAGATTGCGGTTGTTGCGTGGTGTTGAGGTCGGGAAACACATCCGGCGCCCATTGCCACTGCGGCGCGCCTTCCAAAAGAAGCTGCGTCTCCGCCGTGATGCGCCCTTCACGATGCCATTGGTTCAGCTCCGACCGGGTGACGGGGCCATATTGCTGCCCCTCTTCGGTTTGCACATACCACTGTTCCGCGGACGTCGATGCACTCGCTAACGGCGACGCGACGCGCGGCGAGGACTTGTGAGCCGCAGAACGCCCGACGGGGACCGACGACGAACTGCTCGACAAATTGGAGCCGCTGCCGCTGGAGCCGCCGCCGCCGGGAGCGCTGCCACTGGGCACGCTAATTACCCCCTGGCACTTGGGGCACTTGATTCGCTTGCCGGCGGCCGTATCGGGGACGCGGAGCTTGCGTTTGCATGAATCGCAATGAACTTCAATCGGCATGATGTCTTCTCAATGAGTCGGTCGGTCTTCCCTGCGCGGCGTGGCGCTCCTCAAACTCCCTGGCGTACCGCGCCGATAGCAAAATCATATACCCAAACACTCCATGCCCCAAGTAAATGAGCCATAAACAGTTGGATCACGCAGTATAGCAGCACGGTCCCCCGATCTTCCGGCCGCAGGTACGCCGAACTGATCGCCACGAGCGCGATGGCGCACAATCTCAGGATGATTAACCCCAGCAGGATCGTAAACACCCCCAGCGGGCATTGGTCGCGGCGGCGAAACGAGCGCCCCCGGCGTGCAGAGTCTCTTTTGGCAACCAACGGATTACCTCAATCCGCATCGGGGCGCTTGAGGGGTGGCATCCAGAACTCGGTGTCAATCCAAATCCATCCTAATCTGTGGGTGGGGGGGCGGCAAAGGACTGCAGGAATCGGGGGCGGTGGGGCGGTTGCTGGAGTGTTTAGCAGGCTCCGCGTTGCTCCCCCAACGCAGAATGCCGGTGTGCGCCGGTTGACCCGCGCCGGATGCCCGCTTACAGTGAAAGTTTGTGTTCCAACTAATATCCTTGGCTTCTTCTTCTCATGTTGGCCAAGCGGGTGATACCCTGTCTCGACGTCGACCGCGGTCGCGTCGTGAAGGGAACAAACTTTGTGAAACTGCGCGACGCCGGGGATCCGGTGCAGGTGGCCGCGCGCTATGAGCAAGAGGGGGCCGACGAACGGGTCGTTCTCGATATCTGCGCCAGCCACGAGGGGCGGGATATCATGCTGGAGGTCGTCCGCCGCACCGCAGAGCAGGTGTTCATGCCGCTAACTGTGGGGGGTGGGATTCGGACCTTGGACGATATTCGGGCGCTTTTGAACGCGGGGAGCGACAAGGTCTCGATCAATTCGGCCGCCTGTCAGAATCCCGAGTTTGTGCGCGAAGCGGCGAAGCGGTTTGGGAGCCAGTGTATTGTGGTGAACATCGATCCCAAACGAATTTGTAAGAAAAATGCCGCTGGCGAGGAAGTGGAAGTTTGGGAAGTTCATATTAATGGCGGCCGCAAGCCCACGGGGCTCGAGGCGGTCGCTTGGGCGCGCGAAGTGGAAGCGCTAGGGGCCGGCGAGATCGTGCTGACGAGCATGGACTGTGACGGCACCAAGGACGGTTATGATTTAGAGGTGACCGCCGCGGTCAGTCAGGCGGTGACGATTCCCGTCGTGGCTAGCGGCGGGGCCGGTCGGCCGGAACATCTGGCGGACGCCATCCTGCTGGGCCATGCCGATGCTGCGCTGGCGGCGAGCATCTTCCACTTTGGCGAGTATACAATTCACGAAACAAAACAGATCATGGCTTCACGGGGCATTCCGGTTCGCTTGTAACCGCTGTGTGCCCCGCGAGGATTCCGGAGAGCAGAGAGATGGCCACCGCTGATAAGCACGACGCCGAGCAGGAAGAATTCCCGCTCGCGCACGACGACCCTTCGACGCACGACCGCACCGCCGAGTTGCTCAAACAACGGTTGCTCACCAAGCGCGAGGAACTGGAAGTCGATAAATACTTCCGCGCGTTGGTGAAGCTGGAAGGCTCCGACTTGCACATGAAAGTCGGCCGCGCGCCGATGATTCGCACCCGCAATGAACTTCGCCCGCTCAATCGCGGACCGATCGACGAAGAGGAGATGATCAATCTGCTCTTGCCGATGATGAACGACCGGTCGCGAAAAATCTTCTACGAGGAAGGGGGGGCGGACTTTGCCTATACGTGCGAGGTGGACGGCGTCACGTGGCGGTTCCGTGTGAACATGCTTCAGCAGATGGGGAAGATGGGTCTGGTCGCGCGGCGCGTGAACAACAAAATCCCCGACTTCAACGGGCTCTATCTGCCCCCGGCGGTCGAGCAACTCTGCTATTACGATCAAGGCATGGTGCTGCTCGCAGGCGTGACCGGTTCTGGCAAGAGCACCACCATCGCGTCGATGCTGAACTTCATCAACCAGCGCGAGCGGGTGCATATCCTGACGCTGGAAGACCCGATCGAGTTCGTGTTCGTAGACGACAAGGCGGTCATCAACCAACGTGAAATCGGCATGGACGTCAAGGATTTCCAGATCGGCATGAAACACGCCGTGCGTGAAGATCCCGACATCATGCTCGTCGGCGAAATGCGTGACGAAGAGACGTTCATGACGGCGATCCACGCGGCGGAAACAGGCCACTTAGTGTTCGGCACCATTCACGCCTCGAGCGCGCCCTCGACCGTCGGCCGCATTCTGGACCTGTTCCCCGAAGAAATGCACAAGGCGATGCGGAGTGCGATCGCGTTTAACATGAAGGGGGTCATGGCGCAGAAGCTGCTGAAGTCGATCAAGCCCGGCGTGCCGCGCGTGCCGACCTGCGAGATCATGCTGTTCACCGCGATGATTCGCAAACTCGTGCTCGAGGCCGAGGATCATAAACTGCCCGACGCGATCCGCATCGGCGTGGCCGACGGCATGCAAGACTTCACCATGAGCCTGAAGAAACTCGTCGAAGACGGACTGATCGATCGCCCGACCGCGTTCGAGGTCGCGCCCAATGTCGATGCACTCAAAATGGCGCTCAAAGGCATCCAAGTTTCGCAACCTGGGATTTTGTAATGAATCGACTGATTGTGGCGAGCGCGACCGCGGTGCTGCTTGTGGCGCTGGGGAGCGCGAGCGTTGCCGTCGCGCAGGATCAAAACGGAGCCGCCGCGCCCCCTGCGGAGACCGCCGCGCCGGCGGCCGCGCCTACTGGTCCTGCGCAGTACGACGCCAACTGGCCGGCCTTTCCGCTGCAAGGGGACGAACCAATTCGCGGGCCAGGCTGGTACGTGTCGCTCTGGAAAATGGGCCTGGTGTTCTGCTTCTTTCTGATTTGGATTCGCACCACCGACTGGGTCAGCCGCGATTGCTCCGCGCTGGGGCTGAATTACAACATCTGGAACTCGCTGGTTTTCTTTCCGTTTGTTGTCGCCTTTTTGCTGTTCTTGCTGATTCCGATCTTTTGGCTCGGTTTCCCGCTGCTGCTCATCGCGCAGTTCGTGCCGCTCGGCGTTTATATCCAGAAACGCAACTCGCTCGTGCACGAAGCGGAAAAGGTGCTCACCAAGGACCATCTCCGCTATCTCGTCGCCAACATGGGAAAACTGTTCGGGGCGAAGATCGATACCCAGAAGAAGATGGCGTATGAAAAGGGGCCGCCGGTTGAGTTTCAAGCCCTCGGCGGCGAGAGCGACGCGAAGAATCAAGCGAACTTGATCGAAGCGCGCCAGTCGCCGGCGTATATCACCCTGAAAGAAATCTTCGCGGATGCGGTAACCAAGCGGGCGGAGCGGGTGTTGCTGGATTTCACGGCCGACAGCGTCAGCATGAAGTATCAGATTGACGGCGTGTGGCATGACCTGCCGGCGCGCCAGCGCGAGGCGATGGATCCGGTCGCGGCGGTCGCCAAGAAGCTCGCGAACTTGGACGTCACCGATCGTCGCTCCAAACAGGAAGGGGCGTTGGGGGCGAGTTTTGATTCGCAAAAGTTTATGGGCACGGTCGCCACGCAAGGGACCGCCACCGGCGAGCGGGTGCTGTTGACGATCGCCGGTAAAGGACAACCGTTCAAGACGCTCGAAGATCTCGGCATGCGCGACAAGATGCGCGACCAGCTTAAAGAACTGCTCGCTAGTCCGCATGGCATCTTCCTGTTTTCGTCGCTCCCCACCGGCGGGCTTTCGACGACGATGGCGGCGGCGCTGAAATCCACCGACCGGCTGCTGCGCGACTTCGTCGCCATTGGCGACAAGGCCAGGCATGAGCCAGAAGTCGAGAATGTCGAAGTGGTGACGTACGACCCCGCGGCCGGCGAAACGGTGGCTGAAAAGCTCCCCAAGATCATTCTGCGCCAACCAGACGCCTTGGTGATCCGGGAGTTGACCGAAGCCGCGACGCTCCGCATCTTGTGCGAGCAGTGTACGACGGATCATCCCAAAATCTCGCTCACCAGTATCCGCGCCAAAGATGCTCCTGAAGCCTTGCTGCGGGTCGCGGCGCTGAAGGTTCCCGCGAAGGAGTTCGCGCCGTGGATGATTGGCGTGCTGAATGTGCGGCTTATCCGCAAGCTGTGCGACAAATGCAAGGAAGCCTACGAGCCGACGCCCGAGCTGCTCGCGCGGTTGGGCATCCCCGCGGGGCGCATTCAACAGCTTTATCGGGAGCGTCAACCGTTGCCGCCGGACTCCAAGGAAAAGCGGCTCCCGTGCGAGCAGTGCAACGAGATTGGTTACTTTGGCCGGACGGGAATTTTCGAGCTGCTCGTGGTCAACGATAAAATTCGCGAAGCGCTCATCAAGGAGCCGAAGCTCGAAACGATCAAGCGCGTCGCTAAGGCGACAGGGCAACGTAGCTTGCAGGACGAGGGGATTGCGCTCGTGGCGCTGGGGATTACGTCCCTCAGCGAGTTGCAACGCGTGCTCAAGCAATAGTCGAGAAACAAGCCTTTCATTTTACGAACGTAGAACGCCATGCTTAGCGGCCTGTTATTCTTTGTCTTCTTCGCAGTCTTCGCCATGCTCTGGCTGGAGAGCCTGTGGAGCAACACGATCACGCTGATCAACGTGGTACTGGCGACGCTCTTGGCGATGAGTTTCTTTGAACCGCTGGCGAGCTTCCTCGACGGGCTGCTCCCGTCGTTCACTTACTTGTGGGACTTCCTCTCGTTGTGGCTCTTGTTCACGGTGTTTTTCGGCATTCTCCGCATCTTCACGGACAAGGCCTCGCGGACGCGCGTGAAGTTCAAGCCGCCGGTGGAAATTCCCGGTCGCCTTATTAGCGGGATGCTGGTCGGGCTGTGGATGGTGGCTTTCACGACGACGACGCTGCACACCGCGGTTATCCCCTCCGCGCCGTTCTTTGGTAGTATGGGCCAACATCCCGACGATGCGACCTTCTTGATCTTTCGACCGGATGTGAGCTTTCTGAACTTCGTGCAGATGACTTCCCGCGGGAGCTTGGCGGCCTCTCCGGCGGCCGGCGCGGAAACTTCCCCTTATCCCGAAGATGCGGGGCGGAACGTGTTCGATCCCTACAGCGACTTTGTCTACAAATATCGTCAGCGGCGGCGCAATCTGGAGAACGGAACAACACTCCGCGTGGAGCGCTAGCGGGGTGGATCGGTTGATCCCCATGTTGGCGTCCTTCAGCGACTCTTGCCTGTGGTAGCCATGTCGTTCACTTCCGACCAGTCGCACGTCACCAGTCTCGATGAGACCGCGGTCGCTAGCTATCGCGGCGTCAGCGTGCTGGCCGTGCTCACGCTCATCCTCGGCCTGGCCAGCGCGCTGGCGCTGGCGCACCCGTTCCTTTGGGTCTTACCGCCGGCGACATTGGTCATCGGCTGGTTGGCGCTGCGGGCAATTGGCGTTGAAGGTTCAAACCTGACCGGGCGCGGTTTGGCCCTGCTGGGCATGGCGCTGGCGATGGTCTTTGGCGTCTGGGCGCCGGCGCAAATTCTGACCCGGCAGGCCAAAATCTATGCGCAGGCCCGCGTCTTTGCCGACGAGTGGCTGGAACTGATCCGCGCCGGCAAGTTGCACGCCGCCCATCAACTGGCGGTGATGGAAATTGAACGACAGACGCCGGGGACGGACCTGGAAAAGTATTACCAGGAGAGCGCCGCCGCGAAGTCGCAACTGCAACATTTCTACGAAGAGAAGCCGCTCAAGCTCATGGCCGAACAAGGCACTCTGGCGACATATGAGTATCTCGGCGGCGATGGCATCTCCCCCCGGGAGCAGACCACCGAACATATCGCGCTGTTGTACCTCATGCGGTATCCAGAAGATGGCCGCGAGCGCGAACAGAAGATTCGCATCGTGCTGGACCGGCAAGAGCTAGTCGGCCATCGCGAATATCTATGGCACCTGCGCGCGGTCAACGATCCCAACCGCGTGGAGTAGGCAGCTTGTAAGGGGCGTCCGGTAAATAACGTTCTGATCTTGTGAATACGAACGTCGCGACTTGCGTAACATCTGGATACTGATCTGTGGCTGCCCCCGCATGTCTCCCCGGACCCCAGCCAGCTCGTCCCGATGGTGAGCAAGTCCCCCGAGCTACTCCCGCGCAATCGCCCCCCACCAATAACGGCGATTATTAGCCCTTCTGCGCACGCATCGCGGCAGCGATTCCCCAGGGGCGTTTACGCTCCTTCTCCGCGCAGCGGTATTAGGCCCGTGCTTGAGTACCGGTTCGCACTATCAATCACTATTAGCTGCGAACCACCCATTAGTGTTACTTATTGACCGAATCGCCGCTACGCCTTTGCCCGCGGCGCAAGCGGCGGCCCGCCGTCATATTTTGAACTAGGCTTGTGCGGCGGCGGTGGGCGTCGTCTTTGTCCGTTGTCCCGTGAGCCGAGAATCGCACACGATGGCCCTTGCACAATTGCCCGAACTGGAATCGAACGTCGCTGCGGGGAGTTTGCTTCAGGCGCTGGGCCTGGACCAGAGTTTTCGCCCGGCGGAACCCAAGAGCCTGGAAGAGACCGGCCTCAGCGAAACGCTGGTCGAGTCGCTATTGGTGAAATACCTGCTGGCGCTGGGGTCCGATAGCGGACGGGGGTTGGCGGATCGGTTGTGTCTGCCGTTTGGGATTTTGGAGCGAACGTTCCAGACGCTGAAGTCGCGCCAAAGCATCGTCGCGACCGGCTCGGCGCCGCTGAACGATTATGTCTATACGCTCTCCGAGCGCGGCCGCGGTTATGCGCAAAGCGCGATGGAAGCGAGCGCGTATTTGGGTCCGGCCCCGGTTCCCTTGTCCGACTACATCGTCTCCGTCGAGGCGCAAACGATTCGCGCCGAAGCGCCCAAACGCAAGGATCTGGAAAAGGCGTTCAGCGATATTCACGTCGAGGAGCGGATGCTCGACAACCTGGGACCGGCCGTGAATGCCGGCAAGGGGATGTTCCTGTACGGCGCGCCAGGCAACGGCAAGACGACCATCGCCAAGCGGATCACCAAGTGCTTCGGCCAAGACATCCTGGTGCCGCATGCAATTATCGAAGATGGCAACTTCATCAAATTTTTCGACGGCGCCTGTCACGAACAGGTGCAAGGAAAACAATCGAGCTTGCTGAAGGTCAGCGACTTCGATCGCCGCTGGGTGCGGATTAAACGGCCGACGGTCATTGTCGGCGGCGAACTTACCTTGGAAAGTTTGGAGTTGAAGCACGACTACAACGCGAATGTTTCCGAGGCATCGCTGCAACTCAAGAGCAATTGCGGCTGCTTGCTCATTGACGACTTTGGGCGGCAGCGGATCGAGCCGTCGCAACTTCTCAATCGGTGGATCATTCCGCTCGAAAACCGCATCGACTACTTAACGCTCGCCACCGGCAAGAAGATTGAAGTGCCGTTCGAGCAGCTCATTATTTTCTCGACGAACCTCGAACCACGCGACCTCGCAGACGACGCGTTCCTGCGCCGCATTCCGTATAAAATCGAGATTGGCGATCCGGGACAAGAAGAGTTCGTGCTGTTGTTCGAACTCGCCTCCAAAGCGTTGAAGTGCGAATTCCGCGAGGACATGCTCGAGTATCTGATCCAGACGCACTACCGCAAGTTCAACCGCCCCTTGCGCCGCTGCCACGCGCGCGATCTGTTGCTGCATGTCGTGAACTATTGCAAATATCACGAGCTGCCGGTCGAGATGTGCGAGGACTATTTCGACCGCGCCGCCGAGTGCTACTTCACCGTCCTCTCCGGCGAATGAACCTCACGTCGCATCCGGAAACAAACGCCGGGCTTTGGGCGGATTGGCTTTGGGCTTCCGCGACCTGGCTTTGCCCGGCGGATGTTCGTCCTCGGGGTGTTCATCCAAGCGACGCGCGCCGGCGCTGAACGTCCCTGGGGCGCTCATGTTCGGCTCCGGCGCCCCGTTGAGCGGGTCGCCTACATGAATCGCTTCGAGCCGCTCACGGCCTTGGGCGATGTACTCCTGCGAAAGATCGAAGCCAAGGTATTGCCGCCCGAGCTTCTTCGCCACGGCCAGCGTCGTCGCGCTGCCGCTGAACGGGTCGAGCACCACTTCGCCGGCGTGGGAACAAAAGCGAATGATGCGGCCGAGGAGTTGCTCCGGCATCTGGCAACCGTGAAAGCCGCGGCGCTCCTTGAACGTGCCGGCCACGCGCGGAAAATACCAGGTGTCTTCGCTCGCAGAAAAGCCCTCCGGCACGTCCTGTGGGCGAAGGATCCACGTGTCATCGGGCAGCCGCCCCTGGGGATTCGCCCGCTTGTCGCCATAGACCAGTTGCCGGGCGCTGGGGATGCGATTCTCGAGTTCGTCGCCGTTGAACGTGAACCGTTCGCGATCCTTGACGAAGAAAAACAGATGCGCGTGCGAGCGCGTGAATTTTTCCTTGCAGTTCACGCCAAACGTGTAATACCAGACGACCCAACTGCGGGTGTGAAAGCCGATCTGCTGGCTCAGCACTTTGAGCTCCGCCGCGTACTCATCGCCAATCGCGAGCCAAAACGCGCCGTCGCTCTTCAGCGCGCGGTACACCGCGCTGATCCACTCGCGCGACCAATCCAAATACGCGTGGGAGTCTTGCGCGTCGTTGTAGACATCGTAGTCGTAGCCGATGTTGAACGGCGGATCGGCGAATGCGAGGTCGATGCACCCTTCGGGCAAGCTGTTCATCGCCGCCACGCAGTCGCCGTGATGGATGTTGTTGAAGTCCGGCGTCGCGGCCATGAAAACGAGCATCCTGCAAAGAGTCGCGGGGAAAGATGGGTTGGTGGAGCAAGTTTACAAGTTCAAGCTGCGTCGCGCCAGTAGGCATTTGAACAGCGGTTCCGCCGCGCCGGTCGTTAGACGTCCAGTTCCAAACCATCGATCGCGATGTCGGTGTTGGGGAAGATTCGTCGCGCCACGGACAGGTTGAGCGGATCGAATTCATTGGAGATGGGAAACACGTGGCTGAGAATCAACCGCTTCACGCCGACGGCCTTGGCCAGCTCGGCGACCGGCGTGGTGCAACTGTGGCCGGTCTGTTCGGCAAGCGCTTCCCAGCCGTCGGGAAAGTTGCATTCGTGGATGAGGACGTCCACGCCTTCGAGATGCGCGGCGTACGCAGCCCCCGGCTTGGCGGTGGTGTCGGTGACAAAGGCGAACGCGCGATCGGGCCAGTCGATGCGAAAACCCAGCGATCCGCCGGGATGCTCGAGCGGGAAGTAGGTCAACCGACTTCCATCGGCGAGCGTCACCGGCCCAATCAGCGGCGCCCACTGGATCGGTAGGGTTGCGGGAAACAGGTGCGGCGAGAGCATCTGCTCCGCGATGACCTCGAGCTTCCGCGGCGCTCCGCGCACCGTGACGCGCTCCACGTTTTTCTTGTGCAGCACGTCAAACAGATAGGTCAGGCCGATGACGTGGTCCAGATGCGCATGGCTCAGCATGATCTCCAGCGTCGGGGTGACGAGATGCTCGCGGACGCGGAAGAAACCCGTCCCCGCGTCCAACACGAGCCCCAATTCCGGCAGCATGTAGCAAGACGTATGCCGCCGCTCATTAGGGTGATAACCGGTGCTGCCAAGTACGTGAAGTCGCATGAGCCCTAGTATAGCCGAGATTACAAAACAACAGTGCACCGCCCCACAGGAGCATCCTAACTGCTTGTTGTCAAACTACTTGCGAGAAAGTACGCCAGCCTTCGCCCCCCTTAGCTGCTTGCGCACAGAGTGCGATTTGATATAGACGCTCACAGCGCGTGCGAGTAATCTGAGGAACCTTTGTAATCCTCCTGACCTGCGCAGCCACGGCCTGCCAGAGGTCAGGCGGCGCGGTTGCTTGCTTCCCGCACGGGCCACACGGATTGGGCCAGCGGCGGAAAGCGCGCCATCGACACACTCCATGTCAGCGAGGCAAGTCGCACATTTTGCGGCGAACACAAGCGGCGGCGAACCACTAACCACTTCGGTTGTCATCGGTCTGGACTCGGACAGACCCCGGGAAACGGATGTCCCCCTCTCAACCCCGCGGTTGGCTCTTATGAACAAGACGTTTTTCGCTCGTTTCGCACTCCCCATCTTGATGCTCGTGTTCTTCATGGCGCCCTTTGCGCTCCGCGGAGCGCGGATGTCGTTCTCGACCATGAAGAACGACGTCAAGGATTGGCTACCTGATCGGTTTGAAGAAACCAAGGACTTGGAGTGGTTTCGGGATAATTTTCTCGGCGAGCAGTTCGTACTCGTCACCTGGCCTGGTTGCACCAGTGAAGATCAGCGTTTTCAACTCTTCACGCACAAGCTGCGCAACGAATTGCAGATCAAGGCGCGCGCGACCGACGCGGAGGACGACCAGCTCGATCCCGCCGAACGAGCGCATCGCCGCGAGGTGGCCAAGACGCGCGAGATGGGGGACCGACTGGGGCTGGCCACCACCGGGAACTATTTCGAGAACTGGGGAGGACGGGGCGAAAAGTGGCTCCAAGGCGATAAAGATCAGTGGTACTTCATCACTCCGCAGGGCGAATTGGTGAAGTGGAACGGCGGCAACAATTTGCTCGGCTGGGCCGGTCGGCGGATCGAACAGTTGCTCACAGGCAAGAATACGGCCACCGGTGAAGTCGTGGCGACAGTCGGCGAAACGACGCCTCCCGGCGCGGTCAACGAGTTCTATCGCGACCCGCGCAAGCTCACCGCGCGGTTCTTCAAGACTATTACGACCGGCCCCGACGTGCTCGAGCGACTCGCCGGCCCCGATGGCGGCCTGGCGCCGCGGGGAGATTACTCGGATGTCGAAAAGTCCGAAATCGCCCACCGTCTGGCCTTGGATCGCTTGACCGGCGGCTTGTTCGGTCCCGACGGTAAGCAAACCTGCATGATCGTGACGCTGAGCGATGTCGGGCGGCGCGATCTGAAGCGCGTCCTCGGCCGCCCTTTGATGGGCAAGCCGGCGGGGCGATTGTTGCAAATCGCGACTGAATCGGGTCTCGCCTATGAGGACTTACGACTCGGCGGTCCGCCGGTCGATAACGTCGCCATCGACGAAGAAGGTTCGATCACGTTAGTGCGGTTGATTGGCTGGTCGCTGCTGTTAGGCGTGACCCTCGCGTACCTGAGCTTCCGCAGCATCAAGGTCACGCTGATGATCTTCTTTGTCGGCGGGATTAGCGCTGTCATTAGTTTGTCCCTCGTGTGGTATCACGGCGACTTCGTCGACGCGATCGTGATGTCGATGCCGTCGCTCGTGTACGTCCTCGGCCTCTCCGGCTCGGTGCACATCCTCACCTACTACCGGCATCATTGCCTTGAAAAAGGCTTGGAAGGGGCCAGCGAAGCGACGATCGCGCACACGTTCAAGCCGATCATGCTCGCGCAGATCACGTCCGCGATTGGCCTCTTGTCGCTACTCACCAGCGAACTGCTCCCGATCCGCAAGTTCGGCTACTATTCAGCGCTGGGCGTGTTGGCGACCGTGGTGGTGATGTTTCTGTACATGCCCTCAGCGCTGCAACTCTGGCCTCCTGGCTATCACAAGCGCCGCGCCGGCGAAGTGAGTGCGTTTGACCAGTGGCTCCACAACACGATCCAACGCTTCTGGACAAACTGGGCCAACTTCCTCGAGCACAAGCATTATCTCGTGGCCCCGGCCATGGGCCTCCTGCTGATCTGCGTCGGTTTTGGCGTCACTCGCCTGAAGACGAACGTGCATCTGCTGAAGATGTTCGACGCGGACGCGAAGATCATCGGCGATTACTCCTGGCTGGAGCAGAACATTGGCAAACTCGTGCCGATGGAACTGGTCGTCCGCGTCGATCCCAGCATCGCCGCGCCCCTCACCTCCGCGCCCAAGCCAGATGAGGGCGAGGCGGCCGCAACATCGCCGGCCAACGATTTGGAAACGCGCTTGGTGCATTATGACTTTCTGGAACGGCTGGAAATTGTCGCGCACGTGCAACGCGCGATTGAAAGCGAATTCGGCGCGCGGGGACAAGATATTGTCGGCCAAGGCATGTCGGCCGTCACGTTCGCGCCGCCACTCCCTGAGCCGGGTTTCGGGTGGCGCACCGCGCGCGGTGTGACCAATCGCATGCTCGAACAACATCGCGACGAGTTTTTGCATTCCGACTACTTGCGGATCGACAAGCACCCAGAGCACAAGGACGCCGAACTCTGGCGGATTAGCCTCCGCTTGGGCGCGCTCAACGATGTCGACTATGGCGAGTTCGTCAACGACATCAAGTGCATCGTCGAGCCTGTGATCGCCGCTTGCAGGCATCGTGAAGAGACGCTGATCCAGTTGGCCCAGGCGAGCGATACGCCGAACCTCTCCGGTGTGAGAGTCGCGGTGATCGGTCTGTCGGACCCGGCCGTGTATGCTGAGCAAGAGTCGCCGGCGCCCAAGCAACCGCGTGAAGAAATGGCCGCGCGCCCCGGAATTCGCGAGGTCTCCCTCACGGCGGAAGATGCGAATGTTGCGGAAGAGGTCCAGCCGGGTAAATACGGCGTGCACCGGTCCTATCAACGGGACCAAGAGCGTTTGTTCGCGCAAACCTTCGCGGACCTGTTCGAGAACCGCGGGTTCAAGACGACCGCCAATGCCAAGAACCGCTTGGAATTTGTCGATGCGGCCGCGCTGACAAATGCCGACGGTCAAGCGTTCACTGCGGGGCAACTCGCCGATCGCCTGGCGACCTATGACGTGGTCGTATTCGCCAAAGAACTTCCCGCTTGCGATCTGGCGACGGTTCAGCAACATGCGCCGCGCGTGGTTGACGCCCGCGATTTTCAGTTCAACCCGTTCGGCAACGACGTCCCCTCCGCCAAGCGCGACGATCGCGTGCAGGTGATCTACACCGGCGTCGTGCCGGTCGTTTACAAAGCCCAGCGGTCGCTCATGAATAGCCTGATCAGCAGCACCAATTGGGCGTTTGTGGCGATTAGCCTCTGCATGATGCTGCTCTTGCGGCGGGGGCCGCTCCGTCCCTGGAATCTGCTCAACGTGCGCGGCGGCATGGTCTCGATGCTGCCCAACGTCTTTCCGCTGTTCATGGTCTTCGGCACGCTCGGCTATCTCGGCGTGGAGATTGATATCGGTTCGATGATGACCGCGAGCATCGCGATTGGCATCGCGGTGGATGATACGATTCATTTCCTGGAATGGTTCCGCGGCGGCATGAAGGCGGGGCTCACGCGGCACGAGGCGATTACGAGCGCCTTGCAGCATTGCGGCTCGGCCATGTTCGAGACGACGCTCATCGCCGGACTAGGACTCTCCGTTTTTGCCTTTAGCACGTTCACGCCGACCCAACACTTTGGCCTGATGATGCTCACTATGCTCGCCGTGGGGCTCGTGGGGGATCTGGTTTGGCTCCCAGCCCTGTTGGCGGGACCGCTCGGCAAATACTTCGAGCCCACAGTCACGCCCTCCGCCGGAATGCCAACTCTCGCAACCGACGCAGGCGAACTCAGTGGAGGCCAACCGTCGCCCAAGATGCAACTCGACCCGCCTCACACATCGCGGCCCCAAGTCCGCCGCGACCCGGCACACTGATGTTAATGGCCTTTTCCACGGCTAAAGCCGCGCAGCGCGAAGGAGCGTGAACGCCCCTGAGGAATCGCTCGCGCGATGATTGCGCGGAGGGACTAATAATCGCTGTCATTAGTCGGGGTCCGGGCTGAAATACGCGGCCATCAACCTCGGTATTCAGGGCCGTTCACGGTCCTTTCCCCCGCCGTCAGGCGGGTATTAGGCCCGTGCTTCAGCACGGGTAACTATTACGGCGAGCATCTCCAGCAAGCTCCGGCGAAACGCTTTTGTATAATCTGCTCTAAACGGCGTTCGTGCCGTGTTTCAGCGGCCGCACCCTCAAAAGGAAACAGACAAGGGAACCGTGAGATCCATGCAGCGGTTTCTAAGAGAAGCAGGAGTGACCCCATGATGGAGTATCAAGGCTATAGCGGCAGAGTCGGATTCGACGATGAGGCAGAGGTTTTTCACGGGGAAGTCATCAATACCCGTGATGTCATCACGTTCCAGGGACAGAGCGTCGCGGAATTGACGAAGGCGTTTAAAGATTCCATCGACGATTATCTGGCATTCTGCAAAGCACGAGGAGAAACGCCAGACAAGCCGTTTTCAGGCATGTGAAGCGTGTGATTCGTAACTAGCCGTCACGCCTGACGTTGCAGGAACCGGTCAGGTTTCAGACGGGGGGCCAAATCCCCCGACGGTTCCTTGGCCAGGTGGCAGCGCTCGGATATGATGGACATATTCCAGCCCGGCGGGCAACTAGTCTCTCGAAACTCAGCCGGCTACGGCCACCCCTCGTTCGGGTAATCGCGCGGATCGTGGCGGTAGTTCACGCCAGATTCGCGAAGCTGTTTGGCGATTGCACTTTGCTTTCGTACTGACGGCCGGGCCGCATGTAAGCGACAGGCACAGGTTATGGGCGTTCCCCAGGTAGTCATCGTTGGCCGGCCGAACGTCGGCAAATCCAGCATCTTCAATTGGCTCGCCGGCAAGCGGCTGGCGATTGTCGACAAGGTGGCAGGCGTCACGCGCGACCGCATGACGTTCCTCATCGAGCATGAGGACAAGTTCTTCGAACTCGTCGATACCGGCGGCATCGGCATCAACGACGTCGATAACCTCACCAAGGAGATCGACGACCAGATCAACATCGCGCTTGACGTGGCGGACGTGGTGATCTTTGTGGTGGACGTGCGCGATGGGCTCGTGCCGCTCGATTCCGAAGTCGCCAAGCGGCTCCGCTACATCGACAAGCCGATCATCCTCGCCGCCAATAAAGCGGACGCCGCCAGTCTCGATTCGCAAGCGGAGGAATTCTACAAGCTCGGCCGCGGCAAGCTGATCAAAGTCAGCGCCAAGGAACGCCGCAACCGGGATGAACTGCTGGAGATGATCATCGAACGGTTGCCGGAATCCGGCGAGTTGCAAGCGGACAAAAACGCGACCGCGATGAAGCTGGCGATCGTGGGCCGCCGCAACACCGGCAAGAGCACGTTTGTGAACACGCTCGCGCAGGCGGAGCGGATGATCGTGAGCGAAGTTCCCGGCACCACGCGCGATAGCGTCGATGTGCGTTTTGAACTGGACGGCCAACCGTTCATCGCCATCGACACGCCGGGCATCAAGCGGAGCAAGGCGGTCAAGTCGGATATCGACTTCTACAGCACGCACCGCGCGCAGCGCAGCATTCGCCGCGCGGATGTCGTGTTGCTGTTCTTCGATGCTTCGCAACGCATGAGCAAAGTCGATAAGCAGCTCTGCAAATACATCGCCGATAACTATCGTCCTTGCATCTTCGTCGTCAACAAGTGGGACAAGATGTATGGCCAGATGCCGACGGAGAAGTGGGTCGATTATCTACGCGATAACTTCCCCACGATGTGGCACGTGCCGATCGCGTTCATCACCGGCCAGACCGGCAAAAATGTGAAGGCTCTGCTGAACCATGCGCAGATGTTGTACAAGCAATCGCTGCAACGGATCGGCACCGGCGAACTCAATCGCGTGATCCGCGCGGCGGTGGAGCATCATCCGCCCCCGTTGTATAAGAACCGCCCCTCGCGGATTTTTTACGCGGCGCAAATCGCCACGCAACCGCCTACTTTGGTGATTGTCTGCAACGATCCGGCCGCGTTCTCGCCGCAGTATCGGCGGTTTTTGCTGAGCTTCTTGCGCGATCATTCGCCTTATTCCGAAGTCCCCATCAAGCTCTACTTGCACAAGCGCAGCCAGCGCGGCGACGTGAAGAAATATAAGTCGCCGGCCAGCGACGCGCAAGACGCCGCGGACGTGCTCGCAGCGCAAGCGGCCGCCTATCCCGAGGATTACGACGAATACGGCGACAGCGGTTTGGGCTTAGAGCACGATGAAGTGGAAGGGTAACGGGGCAACGGCGGCCAGGCAGCAAATCACACGGCAATGACGGGATGAGCGGCGAGACTTATTTGACCTCTTCATTGATGGGAACCGAATATGACGACTGACTCCGTACTCGCCGAAGTGCGCCGCATTCGCGAGGAATACGCCCGTCAATTTCAAGGCAACGTTCAAGCCATGATGGATGACCTCCGCCGCAGAAATGCCGGGTCCAATCGGGTGACCGTCACTCGCTCTCCCAAACTGCGATCCCGCGTGAAATCTGGCACGGCGAATTCCTGACGTTTACTCGCCCGGCAGTCGTACTTGACGAGGAGTCCGCGCGTGATCATCGGTGTTCCCAAGGAAATTAAACGAGACGAGTACCGCGTCGCCATGCTGCCGGTCGGCGTGGGGGAGTTTGTTCGCGCGGGGCATACGGTGCTCTTGGAGCGCGGCGCCGGTTTGGGGAGCGGGCTCCCGGACCAGGCTTATGCGGACGAAGGGGCGCGACTGGTCGATTCGCCGAGCGAGATCTTCGCCGCGGCCGAGTTGATCATTAAGGTCAAGGAGCCGCTGCCTGTCGAGTGGCCGCTGATTCGCGCGGGGCAAACGATTTTCACCTACTTCCATTTCGCCGCCGATCGCGAACTGACCGAGGCGATGCTCGCGAGCGGCGCGACGTGCGCCGCCTATGAAACACTGACCACCGGGCCAGGCCGCTTGCCGTTGTTGACGCCGATGAGTGAAGTCGCGGGGCGAATGAGCATTCAAGAGGGGGCGAAGCATCTGGAAACACCGCAGATGGGGCGGGGTATTCTGCTCGCCGGCGTCCCCGGAGTCGCGCCCGCCCATATCACGGTGCTCGGCGGAGGCATCGTCGGCGCGAACGCCGCCAAAATTGCCGCCGGTTTTCGTGGGGATGTGGCGATCCTCGACGTGAACATGGATCGTCTCCGCTACCTCGACGACGTGATGCCGCCGAACGTCAACTGTCTCTTCAGCGACCGCCACACGATTCGCGAGCAGCTACAACTCGCCGACCTGGTCATCGGTTCGGTGCTCATCCCCGGCGCGAAAGCGCCGCGCCTGGTCAGACGCGAAGATCTTAAGCTCATGAAGCCGGGGAGCGTCATCATCGACGTCGCCATCGACCAAGGGGGCTGTTTCGAAACGAGTCGGCCGACGACGCACAGCGATCCCACGTTTCTCGTGGACGGCGTGCTGCACTATTGCGTCACCAACATGCCTGGCGCTGTCGGCCGCACCAGCACGTTCGCCCTCTGCAACGTCACGCTCCCCTGGGCGCTGCAACTCGCGCGGCAGGGCACGATTGCCGCCGCCAAGAGTTCGCCGGCGATTGCGTCCGCTGTCAACATTCACGCCGGTCAGGTAACGAATCAGGCCGTGGCGGACAGTTTTGAGATGCCGTACCAGCCGCTGGCCTAAACGGCGTCTTACCGCACGAGCCGTAAGATGATGACCCACAGCGGCGCCACCATCGCGCCGGCCAGCCCAAGCGTCACTAAGCTCAGGATCAACAGACCGTGGCGAAGTTGGCCCAGCGGGTGGCCGATGATTTCGTCGTGGCTCTCCTGCACCACGACATACAGCCCCGTCGGCCGGCCACGGACCTCGACCGGCAACTTGCTCGCCATCCAGCGATGGTCATACTGCTCACTAACCGCGGCGAACGGGTCGCGATAGTCGGAGTTCTCCGTCCAGTCGTCTAGCGGAACGCGCAGCGCGGCGTCTTGCGAGTGATCGAGAAGTTGCCGCCGGGGCGAAGGTTGCTCGCTCGTCGTTTCCGTCGAAAGTTCGCGATACAGCGGATGCTGCAAGATCTGCCCCGGATTAGGACGTCGTGAATCGACCAACACGGCGAAGCGATGATCGCTCGCAAGGGATGTCACCTGCCGCTGAATGCTGCCGGGAAGTTCGGTGAAGTTTCCCAGTTGCAGCATCAGCCCCAAGCAGCCGAGGAACTCCCCGTTTTCGAGAATCGGCGTCGACACGACGACGACCCATTGGTTCGTAAACTGGCTTACAAACGCCGGCGAAAGACAGGTCGCGCGGAGATGTTCATCGTGCGCAGGCCGCCAGGCGTCCGGGTGATCGACTTCGCCGCCGTGATAGTAGGCTCGCCAGGCATAGTTGCGGCCGATCGTCTCTTCGCCGCCGAACGTCTCCGGATTGCGCGCGAACTGCACGCCCCCCGGTAGCACAATAAACCAGGCAAAGACCGGCATCTCATCGGTAATCGCGAGTTCCGTTTCAATCCAGTCCTTGAGCGCCAGCCGCCGCGCATCGGCTTGAATCTGGCGACGCAACGGCGCCGCGTCTGCTTGCGGCAAGTCAGGATCGCTGAGCGTGGCTAACGTCGCCTGCAACGGCGCATCGCCGCGCAGTTCTTTCAACTGCCGCCGGAGTTCAAAGTCCTGCGCCGCGGTCTCGACCGCATCGTAGTAGCGATCGAACTCATGGCTCGCGGTGCGGGCGATCGACTCGGCCGTGAAATGCACATTGGCGAGCGCGCGCTCGGTGAGCACCTCGTTCGACCGCGTGTAGATGCTATCGAACCAAAACCAGGCCACCAAATAAGCCACGGCGACGGCCACCAACAGCGAACCAAACAGGATCGGAATGCGTGGATTTTTGCGCCCCCAGCGCCACAGATGCTCGCCTGCGGAAACCGGCCGCGCGAGGATCGCGTCGCCGGCCAGAAAGCGGCGCAGTTCGTCGGCCAGATCCTTCGCGGAGCTATACCGCTTGTTGGGATCCTTCTCGAGGCACTTCAAGCAAATGGTTTCCATGTCGCGCGGCACAGCGCTGTTGAGCGTCCGCGGACTCGGCGGCGGCGTGTTGATCGCATGATGGGCAAGCATCGAGACGCTACCGCGAAACGGCAGAAAGTCGGTCAACAGCTCAAACAGAATCACCCCCAGCGCGTAGATGTCGGTGCGGCGATCGGCCAAATGCGAATCCCCCCGCGCTTGCTCCGGCGACATGTACGCCGGCGTGCCGAGAATCTCCCCCTCGGCGTTGATCGCCACGTCCCCTGTCAACTGGCACGCGAGGCCGAAGTCGGTGATATGCGGGCGGCCCTCGGGATCGATCAGGATGTTCGCCGGCTTGAGGTCGCGGTGGATGATCCCTTGCTGATGCGCGAAGTGGAGCGCATCACACACCGGAATCATGATCTCGGCCGCTTCCACCGCCGTAAGCTTGCGCGCTTCGTTGTAGCGCTGCAGCGACTCTCCTTCGATCAGATCGCTGACGATGTAGATGTTGTCCCCTTCGCGCTCAATGTTGTGCACGGTGACGATATGCGCGTGCTTGAGCTTGGCGGCGATGCGGGCTTCGTGCAGAAACTCGGTGACTTCGTCGGCGCTAAGCCCGCCGCGGCGCGGAATCTTCACCGCAACCGTCCGCCCCAGTTCCGTATCGATCGCTCTCCAGACGGTGCCAAAGCCTCCCATGCCTAGACGCTCGACAAGCTCGAAGTGCGCAATCCGCATCACCGCTTGCTGCGTCTTGAGCAGCGGATCATCTCCCGCCAGACTAAACCGGCGACGGCACGCCTGACACGTCAAGTTATCCAGAGGTTGATCGACGACGATCTCCAGCGGCTGCCGGCAATGCGGGCAACGGATGTTAAGCGCGCGCGAACAATGCGTGGCCGGAATGTAGGCGGCCGTTTCGCGGACGACATCGCTTTCGGCGTCTGCGATGTCGGTGGGCTGTGATTCTTGGGCGAGCGCCTTGGCCAGCGCGATGACTTTGAGCTTGCGCAGTTCCGACGCTAATTCCGGCAGCAGGTCGGCGTATTGCGCGCAGACTTGCTCGTCCGGCAGGTCCGCGCCGGCGGCGCGCCGTTGCAACACGTCGTCCAGCACGCGATGCAACTGTTCGTCGCGCGCGAGTCCCGTGAAATCAAGTGAGCTGTGATTCATGACCGCGCACTCAACCATTGCGACGCCCGCCCCATCGCGTCGCGCAACTTCTGCTTGCCGCGATGCACCAAGCCACGGACGGCGTCCGGCGTTTTGCCGAGCGCCGCGGCTACGTCTTCGAGCGACATTCCTTCCAGCAAGCGCATGCGAATCGCTTCGCGTTGATCGTGTTCGAGTCCGGCCAGGGCAATCTGGAGCGCTTGCAGCGCTTCGTCCCGCGCCGCGGCGCGACTGGGGGGCGTCTCGTCGCCAGCGAGCCAGTCAAGCAACGGAACCAGCCCGCTATCATCAGGCGCCGCCCCTTCAATGCGCCCCCAACCGCCGCCGCGCTTGCGCCGATCATGATGCTTGATGGCGTCCAGCAAGCGGTGCTCGGCGATCCGAGCAAGCCAATCGCCGAAACTCGCATCGCTGCGAGGTTGAAAGTTCCGCACATCTCGAAACGCTTCCAGAAACGTCTGCTGCAAAATATCCTCCACCGCCTGGGTCGCTTGCAGGCGAGCCGGCAACTTGGCTCCGATGCGACGCGCCAGACTATCGTAGTGGGACAAGAGGAGCCGCTCCAGCGCGACGTGATCCCCCGCGATGGCCGCCGTAACCAGCGCCGCTTCGCTTGGTAATTCGCCGCCTTGAGGCGGATCTTGCTCAGCCATAAAACGTAGACTCCGAGAAAAGTTCCGCTCTTATCGTAACACCCGCCCGCACGGCTCGCAAAGGACGCGCCGGCGGGCCGGGCAATGCGCCGCTTGTAGCTTGCACCAAAGGACTTCTTCACCATCGGGGCGAGCCCGATGGGGTCGTGAGGTTGGCGCGTCTTGCTATTAGCTCACCAACTTGCTCACCATCCGCTCAAGGCGGATGGGGTCGCGGTTGATTGGTTGGCTCTGCGCCGACTTAGATTGCGGGATCGTCCTCCTCGCTTTGAACATCACCGCACAAAAAAACCCCGCGCGCGATAGCTTGGGTCTCAAGCTACCGCGGTGCGGGGGAACTTTGATCATCGGCGTGTCAGGGCTCGCGGCGGTGCTTTACACCGCGACCAGCTCTTCCACTTCTTTGGCCAACCGCTTCCGCGCGACGTGCAGGCGGCGCTTGATCGTGCCGACCGGGGCGTGGAACTCGTCGGCCATTTCGATCAGCGAGCGGCCATTCACGTAGAACGCGACCAGCGTCTCGCGGTCCAGGTCGCGCAAGCGCTCCAAGCCTTCGCTCAAGCGCTCGTCACGCTCGTCCTCAATCACCGCGTCCAGCGGCGACTCGGTCTCGACGTAGGTCGCGTCGAGGTTCTCCGGCGCCGTGGCGAAATCGGGACCGCGGCGGACCGCGCGATTGATCGCCATGCGGGTCGTGATCGAACGCAACCAACCACCGAACGCCTCCGGCGCGCGGAGCTGCGCGATCTTCAGCATCGCCTGGATGAACACTTCCTGGACCAGTTCCTGGGCCTCGGTGTAATCACCCATGCGGCGCAGCGCGACCGCAAATACATGCCGCTCAAAACGCTCGAATAATTCGCCGAAGGCAGCGCGGTCTCCCGCCTGCGCCTTCAGCACCAACTCCACCACATGGAGCTTCTCCGGATCGATCTCAGTGCACATTAGAATTTCTCTGGCTCAAGCGGTTTCGCAGCTTTTCCCCGAAAGCAAAGGCTGCGGACTAGTGCGCGCGGGCGACGTGTCGAGCACATCGGGTCAGGGGCACGTTGTCGCGGGAACATTCCCGCGACGCCTGACCTGGTGGCGCTTTACGGTTCGCTTTTCGAGCGGCTAAGTTGGGAGCACAGGCAGTGGCGCCTGCGGTTCCCAGCGTTAGCGTATCGAGGCTAACCGCGCAGGCGACGTAAACGGTCGCTGCGAGCGCCAACAATCGGTGGAGCGTTGGGGCATTGCGGAACCTGGCATCGTTTGATGCTCGCAATGCAATCGCTCACCGAGGAACTTGCACTTACTACCGCCGGGTTTGTGGCCCGGCCCGGTAGCGCATGTTCCTGCGCGCGGATAAGACGCACACGTGGACGACAGGGGTAGCACGCCGCGCAGCACGCCAATGCCGACGACGACGGCGACGCGATCGTTACGATCGACGACGTTGATGTCCAAGGCATTAATGGTGCTGATACGCATGGCTCTGACTCCCCTGCACATTCGTGTGCAGCTTGAGAGAGATGAATGAACGTCCAAACTTCAGGGCTGCAAGACGGGTGTCTCAATCAGCCACAGGGCCGCCTGACAAAGGCGGCCAAACTTCGAGAATCTTCTATTATTACCCAGCTTGGGTGGTCAAGGCAACTGTTATCTGGGCGGCGAACCCAAGTCAACAGCTTCCTCGCATCCGGAAAATTCGGGGTATCACGGATAGACGCTTTCTCGACCAATAGGTTCGCAAAAATGTGCAAAATTCTTCCCTCGCGCTGCGAAAATCCGTAAAGTGCTTGCTGGCAAAGCGTTACAGCAGCTAACCGCCGCGCGACTGGGGCTTTCCGCGCCGTTTATTCGTTCGTGGGACGGGTCAGCGCCTCTGCGCAATCACTGCGTCAGCGATTCCGCCAGGGGCGTTTACGCCCCTTTTCCGCGCAGCGGTCATAGACCCCTGCTTGAGCAAGGGTTACGGGGCCCAACACGGAACCCGTCGGAGGGCCATTTATGGCCCTTCTCGCTGCGCGGCTTCAGCCTCCAAACCCGCCACGCGGTACCACGGCTAAAGCCGCGCAGCGAGAAGGAGCGTAAACGCCCCTGAAATACAGGATCACGCGGGGCGACATGTACCCGTGCTCAAGCACGGGCCTAATACCCGCCTGACGGCGGGAAAAGGACCGTGAACGGCCCTGATTACCGACGTTTTGACCGCACACGCAATCGCCAGACCCCACCAATAACGGCGATTATTAGCCCCGCTGCGCAATCATCGCCCCCCGCGACCCCATCGGGCTCGTCCCGATGGTGAGCAAGTCGGCGAGCTAAAGGACGCGCACCCCTCCTCCCCACGACCCCTTCGGGCTCGTCCCGATGGTGAGCGAGTCCCCCAGCGACTCCCGCGCAACCCCACCAATAACGGCCGATATTAACCCTCTGCGCAATCATCGCGTCAGCGAGTCCCCAGGCGTTTGCGATGCTTCGCCGCGCAGGGGTCATAGACCCCTGCTTGAGCACGGATACGAACTTATTTGTAATCTGTTTGCCGTTGGTTGGCCGCGCGGGAGCAACTATCGTTTAGCCCTTTACCGCTCCAAGGCAACCTACTGGAACCAATGGACATGACTTCCGCCTCGCTCAGGCCCCTAAGCGCTCTCGACGTCTTCCTTGTGCGCCGTCGCGTGGCGATCATGCTGGTGACGATCCTCGTCGCCTCCGGTTGGCTGCTCGTGCATCGCTATCATCCCAGCTCCACGCCACGGAGCGTGCTGCTCCAGAATATCGGCATCGGCCTGATATTGGGGGGGCTAATCCTGCGGTCGTGGGCGGCGGCGATTCTTCGAAAAGGTGAGGCGCTCGCATCCCAGGGGCCTTATAGCGCAGGCCGCCATCCGCTGTATCTCGGCTCCACCTTGATGGTCGTAGGGTTCTGCGTCTTCATTGGCGATTGGTGGGCGTCCGCCATGTTGCTGGCGGCCTGGGGCGTCACCTATCCGGCGACGATCGCCAACGAAGAGGCGCACCTCGCGGTTCGCTATCCGCGCGAGTGGCCGGCTTATGCCGCCTGCACGCCGCGGCTCGGTGTGTTCCGGCTCCCCACGAGCCTCGGCCCGGTCTCGCTCCGCAACTGGCTGAAGAATCGCGAGTACAAGGCTGTGCTCTCTTGCGTGGTCGGGGTCGTCGCGCTGGAAGTTTGGCGGATCCACGGCTGAGCCTCTGCTGCCGTTCGCCGGCCGCTACGCATTCGACAGCGGTAAAGTCTGCCTAGAAGGCATGAGCGGATTCCGTTTAGGCAAGTTTCGCAAGTGACGCATATGCCGCGAATTCTTGTTGTGCTTGTGAGTGCTGTCAGGCCGATGATTCCACCAGCAATCTCGACCCCCCACTTCGCAGCGCACGGCGGTTCATCCTCGCGGCGCGCCGCGGTTCGTCTTACGGCAGAGGAGCGTTCTCGATGCGCACATCCATTCTCCTGGCGGCCTTGACCGCCTCGATAAGTTTCGCTGGCGGCGCTCTGGCCGATGAGCTTTCCAGCGGCGGTATGATCTCCGACTACACGCTCAGCGGCGGCTGCGACTCGTGTGGCGGCGGACGTTGCGGCCACCTTGGTCATAAGCTAGGCGGCCACGGTTGCGGACACCACCGCGGGCCGAAATATGAAGGGCGTGATCGCGGCTTCAACTGCGGTTGCCAAGGGAGTTACAAATTTCCCGTCCCGCCACAGTACACCTATTTCTGGCCAGGGAGCGTGTATTCGCAGAACCTGATGACCGATTACCATAGCCCGTGGCGTTTCCCGCCCCTCAAGCCGTACACCGAAGAACGTCTCGAACCATCGCCGGTCGTGCTGCCGTTCAACGGCGGCTTGAAGCCGGTCGCGAGCTATGAAGAAGTCGCCTCCCCGCAATTGCCCCTCGGACAGATCGAACCGATGAGCTCGGTCATGCAGCAGTTCTTCCGCTAGTTCGGGCAGCCCCAAACAACCCGCCACGGCGAGCGAGCTTTCGTTCGCCGTGACGCATTTCTTGAGTGCGAATCGTCTCCGACTCTCCCGCGCACAGCGACGTATTCATTTTCATTCGCTCTGACTACTTCGCCCGCGGCGAAGATGCGCTTAACCTTTCACTCAGCCGCAATGCCGGTGCGCCAAAAGGGTGCTTCGCGCGGCGTCTGCGGTTACACTGGGGCGTGTCGTTTCCTTTGTTGCCGCGGAGCCCCGAAATCGAACGGTTCGATGAAATCACCTGTAATGCGAGCAGGGCAGTGGATGCTCGTTGCCATGGCCGTTGCGCTCGGCCTCGACAGCGCGCCAAGCCATGCCCAGGATGGCGCTCGTCCCAACATCGTCTTCCTACTCACCGACGATCTCGGCCCCGGCGATATTGGCTGCTATGGCGGGAAGATCGCGGCGACGCCGAATATTGATCGGATGGCCAGGGAGGGGACGAAGTTTGCGCAGTACTACGCGGCCGCGCCGATTTGCTCCGCTTCGCGCTGCGGTTTGATCACCGGCAACTTCCCCGCGCGGTGGTGGATCACGAGTTACTTGCAAACGCGCCAGGGAAACCGCGCCTGCGAAATGGCGGACTTTCTCGACCCCCAAGCGCCATCCTTGCCGCGGATTCTGAAAGCCTCCGGCTACGCCACGGCGCATGTCGGCAAGTGGCACTTAGGCGGCGGACGCGATGTGGATAACGCTCCCAAGTTCGCCGCTTACGGTTATGACGAAGGGGTGGGCACTTGGGAAAGCCCCGAGCCGCATCCCGACATCACGGCCACCGATTGGATCTGGTCGGATAAGGACAAAGTCAAACGTTGGGAGCGCACCGGCTTCTTCGTCGATAAAACGCTCGACTTCCTCCAGCGGCATTCGAATCAACCTTGCTTCGTGAACTTGTGGCTGGATGATCCCCACACGCCGTGGGTTCCCGGCCCCGAGGAGTTGCCCAAGGGAGCGACGCGCCAGCGGCTGAAGCGCGTGCTGGAACAGAACGACGTGGAGATTGGCCGGTTGCTCGATGGCGTGCCCCAGAACACACTCGTCATCTTCGCGTCGGACAATGGCCCCGCCCCCACCTTTCAACAAGAGCGCACGCAAGGCCAGCGCGGCAGCAAGCTGAGTTTGTACGAAGGAGGGATCAACATGCCGCTGATCGCGTGGTGGCCAGGCAAAACGCCAGCGGGGCGTTTCGACAAGACGACCGTGCTAGGCGGCGTCGATATGCTCCCGACGCTGTGCGCGATCGCAGGCGCCAAGTTGCCGGCCGAGATCGACCTCGACGGCGAGGATCTGAGCGCGGCGTTTTTCGGCCGCCAGGCCCAGCGCAAGCAACCGCTCATGTGGGAATATGGCCGCAATGACAAATCTTTCAGCTATCCCGGTGAACCGAAAAATCGCAGCCCCCATCTGGCCGTGCGCGCGGGGCGTTGGAAGCTGATCGTCAATGCCGATGGCGCCCAGCGCGAGTTGTATGATCTGGAGACCGATCCGCAAGAAACAACCAACCTCGGCACCTCCCAGCACGAAGTCGCGAACCAGTTGAGCGACCAAGTCCTCAAGTGGCGAAATTCGCTTCCCAAGTTCGAGGCTGCGCTTAGAACAACTCGCTAATCACATCGCCATGATCGACCGCGACGTTGGGGCGGCCGGAATGGTCGAGGAAGTATTGGTGGGGATCGACGCCGAGCACTTTGTACATCGTGTGATGCAAGTCGCCGGGGCGGAGCGGTTGATCCTTAGGCGATTCGCCGAGTCGATCGGTCGAGCCGATGATGCGGCCCCCTTGAACGCCGCCGCCGGCGACGAGCACGCTCATCGCGCTGCCCCAGTGATCCCGGCCCGGCGTGCCCATGCTGCCAGGCGGGCCGCCGTTGCCGCCATTGTTCATCCGCGGCGTGCGGCCGAATTCACCACAGAGGACGACCATCGTCCGCTCGAGCAGCCCGCGCTCGCTGAGATCGGTCAGCAGTCCGTACACCAGTTGGTCGATCTTCGGCAAGTAGTTTTCGTAGCCTGATTGCAAATTCCAGTGATGATCCCAGCCGCCGAAGTGACAGGTGACAAACGTCGCGCCTGCTTCCACCAGGCGCCGCGCGAGCAGCGCGCTTTGCCCCCAGCTATGGCGGCCATAACGCTCGCGCAACTGGGGCGCTTCCTGGGTGAGATCGAACGCCGCGCGGGCTTTGGGGCCGGTGACCATCTCGAACGCGTCGCGATCGAAACGATCCAAGGCGTCGAACGAGCCGCTACGATCGACTTGACGCTGCATGTTGTCGAGATTCGCCAGCAGGTCACGGCGATCGTTGAGCCGCTCGATGGTCAAGCCGCTTCCCAGGCCAATGTTGCGGACCGCGAAGTTGTCGCTATTGGGATCTCCTTCGGTCTCGAACGGGTTATTCTCCACGCCGAGGTAGTTCGCGCCGAAGTAGCCTGGCCGCAGACCAATGCTCATGGCGTAAGGAATGGCGACGTTGGCCGGCATGCCGACTTGCCGCGGGCCCAGCACCTTGGTGGCGACGGAACCGACGAACGGCGAACGCCCGGCGGTGTTCGCGCCGCTGACGCCGGCGCCGCGGCCGGTCAGCATCCAATGCCCGCCGGTGAAGTGGTCGCCGCTGTCGTGATGCATCGAGCGGATGATTGAGAACTTGTCCGCGATCTTCGCTTGCAGCGGAAACAGTTCCGTGACTTCCATGCCGGGGACGTTCGTCTTGATCGGGTTCCAGATGCCGCGATACTCGACCGGCGCCTCCGGCTTCATATCGTAGGTGTCCATGTGGCCGGGGCCGCCATCAAGCCAGAGCAGAATCACCGCGGTATCCTTCTTCGCCGCGCCAGCTTCCACCGCGCTGGCCTGGGCGGCGAGGACTTGCGAAAGACCGGCCGTCGCCATCCCGGCGACGCCAAGTTGCAGAAAACTGCGGCGGGAGAAACCGTCGCAATACTTGCCTGTCCGTTCGGCATGAATGCGAAACATGGGTAGGGTTCCAGCGGGGTGTTGGGGGCGTGAAATTCTGGCGGGAAGACGCGACTTATCCATCGGCGGCTTCTGATGGGTATTCTAACGGAAACGTCGCGTCTCGGTCAAACTAGCCAAGGGGCAACCGATTCATACGTTTCCGATTTTCACGCCAGCAACAAGCCCACGATCCCATCCGTCTCGTGCAGATGGTGAGCGAAGATGGAGTTCGCGGTTCAATCCGTATTTCTGCGTCCGGCTAGTTCTTCGATCAACTCGATTTGAATCTCTTGAATTTCCAACAAGCGATGCCATTGGTGCGTCAGTAGCAGGTCCAGCTTGGCGTGCAGTTGCCGGATTTCTAGTTCGGCTTTCAAATTCACGCGATAATCGTACTCGCCCCGCCGCCGATCCTTGGCTTCCTGCCGGTTTTGGCTCATCAGGATGACGGGGGCTTGGATCGCGGCCAGGCAGGAAAGCACCAGATTCAGCAGAATGAACGGATAGGGATCGAAAGGGCGGGCAAGGATCAGAAGCGAGTTGATGACGATCCAGATGGCCAGGAACACGGCAAAGAAGATAAGGAAAGTCCAGCTTCCACCGAAATACGCCAGTTTGTCCGCCATCCGCTGCCCGAATGTCAGCGCCTCATCAAACTCGGCGTCAACATTTGCCGCGAGCAATTCATGCTCTTCCATGCTGCGCAGCACGTCTTCTTCTAAGGTCGTCAGTTCCCCGCGCTCTGCTTCCAGGGTTTGCTCCACGTATCGCGTGCGGTAGTGGTCCAAGTCGGACAGGCAGATGAAGCCGGTCTCCGACCAATCGGGGTGCTCGGCACGAATGAGATCAACGACCGGCGACCGTACGAGTTCCGCGGGAAGCACCTCGCTACGGCGTTTTTGTTGATGGCAAATTTGACACGTGACAGTGGCGTGGTGCGTGCGCGGCATGTTTGGTCTCGACCTGGACTTTGCATTTAACGGCGACAACCACCAACACGGCAGCCATCCTCCCGTGAAGATAGCGAACTTTCGTGCTCGCGTGGGGCATCAGGAATGCCAAGTGCCACCACACTTCTGTTCGGAAACTGAACAGCCGCGCCGTTCAGAAACTGCACAGCAGAGCGGTGAACAACCTCCGCAAATCGGCTCGAACGCCATCGTCACCAACCACAGTCTCTTTTGGGATATTCGACTCTAAATGTACGAATATCGCGGCACGCAATTTGCCATATTACTGCGAATTCCCCAGCGTGTCTCGCCGGCATCGTGGCGGGAGTGAAGGCGGCGCACACTGAACAGCTACGCGTGGAAGGCCAACGATGCCTCAGATCTTCCATCCCAGCATGAATACCATTGCTCGCGTGAGCATTTTCGGGGCGGTATTCATCCTTACTGCGATCATCGCGTTGCTCTTGCTCGTCGTGCGGTCGCCGTACGTCACCGATGTAGGCGTGGTCCGCGAGCAGCCGGTGCCGTTCAGTCACAAGCATCACGTCGGGGACGTGGGGCTGGATTGCCGTTATTGCCATACGAGTGTCGAGGATTCTTCGTTCGCTGGCATTCCGCCGACGAAAACGTGCATGAATTGCCATTCGCAGTTGTTCACGGAGAGCGCGATGTTGCAGCCGGTGCGCGACAGCTTCGCCACGGGCCAGCCGCTGCATTGGACGCGGGTTCACGATGTGCCGGACTTCGTATATTTCGATCACAGCATCCACATTCACAAGGGAATCGGCTGCGTGAAGTGTCATGGCCCGGTGAACGAGATGCCGCTAATGTGGCGTGAGCAGACACTGCATATGAAGTGGTGCTTGGATTGTCACCGGCAACCGGAGTTGTTCGTCGGGGATCGCGCGAACGTCTTCAATACGGCCATCGACGTGCAACTCGATCCGGTCGCCGCCAACGCGCTGGTGGACAAATACCACATCCAGAGCAAGACCGATTGTTACACCTGCCACCGGTGAGGCCATGCCGAGAAAAGATGCTTCCAAACTTCAAGAATTGCGCAGCCGCCTGGCGTCGCAGACGGGGCGCGGATATTGGCGAAGCTTGGAAGAGCTGGCCGATAGTGAGGAGTTTCAGCAGTACCTGTCGCAGGAATTCTCCGACACCGCTGAACTCTGGGGGGGCGCGAGCCGGCGGCAATTTCTGACGTTGATGGGGGCTTCGTTCGCGTTGGCAGGCCTGTCTGGTTGCTGGGGGCAGCCGCCGGAACTGATCGTCCCCTATGTCAAGCAACCGGAAGAGATCATCCCCGGCCAGCCGCTGTACTTCGCGACCGCGATGACCATGGGGGGGCTCGCGACGGGGCTGTTGGTGGAAAGCCACATGGGTCGCCCGACCAAGATCGAAGGGAATCCCAAACATCCGAGCGTCCCCGCAACGTTTTGGCAAGGCGCTGAGCAGACCGCGCCAGGCGTGAGCGACATCTTCGCCCAAGCCGCGATGCTCACCATGTACGACCCCGATCGCTCAGGGACGGTCACGAGCCGCGGCGAGATTAGCACGTGGGGCGCGTTTTTGACCGCACTTCGTCCGCGGCTGGAACTACAAAAGTCTGCCCAGGGGCGGGGAATTCGGCTGCTGACCGAAACCGTCGCTTCGCCAACCTTGGCCGCGCAGATCGCGGACTTTCTCAAACTGTATCCCGAGGCGCAGTGGCATCAATTCGAGCCGGTTAACCGCGACAACGAACTCGCAGGCGCCAAGCTCGCGCTGGGCGAGTTTGTGAGCACGCACTATCACTTGGATCGCGCGGATGTGATTCTCGCGCTGGACGCGGACTTCTTGATCAGCGGTCCCGACCATCTGCGGCATGCGTGGGAGTTCGCCAATCGCCGAGACGTTAAGCTGTCGCCGAAGAGTCAGGCGGAAATGAATCGGCTGTATGTGCTCGAAAGCACGCCGACGCTGACCGGCGCCAAAGCCGACCATCGCTGGCCGCTGCGCGCGCAGCAGATTGAATGGTTCGCGATTGCGCTGGCGCAGCGCCTGGGGGTGGATCTGTCAGCACTAGCTGACGTCGTCAAGACTGCCAACGAGCAGTCGTCCGAATTCCTCACAAGCGCGGATACGACCGCGTGGCTCGACGCCGTCGCCACGGATTTGCAAAGCTATCGCCGCGCGGACGATCCCGGTAGCAGCCTGATTGTCGCTGGCCCGTCCGTTTCGCCGTTGGTGCACGCACTCGTGTATGCCATGAACGACCGGCTAGGCAACGTTGGCAAGACGGTGACGTACACCGAGCCGGTGGAAGCCGAGCCCATGTTGCAGATGGACTCCTTGCGCACTTTGGTCGCGGACATGCAAGCCGGCAAGGTGGAGCTGCTATTCATTCTTGGCGGTAATCCGGTCTACACGTCGCCGGCCGATTTGCAGTTCGCCGCCGCAATGGATCAAGTCCTCTTCCGCGTCCGGCTGAGTCTGTACGAAGACGAGACGTCCGCGCTGTGTCACTGGCACATCCCTGAAGCGCACTTCCTCGAGTCGTGGAGTGATGGACGGGCCGCGGGGGGAACTGCTACGATTGTGCAGCCCCTGATCGCCGCGCTTTACCAAGGCAAAACAGCGAACGAACTGCTTTCCGCGATGTTGGGGAATCCAGGGCCGTCAGCGCTCGATCTGGTCAAGGAGCATTGGCAGAAGCAACTCCATGACGCGGCGAACTTTGACACCCTCTGGCAGACGGCGCTGCATGAAGGCGTCATTCCCAACACGGAACTGCCTGCCAAGAGCGTCACCGTCAAGCTGGATGCCGGCGCGTTAACAAACCTGCCCAGTAACGACCGCGCGGCTGACACAGCCGAGGATCAGATCGACGTCGTGTTTCGGCCTGATCCTACGGTGTGGGACGGACGTTTCGCAAACAATGGTTGGCTGCAAGAGTTGTCGAAACCGTTTTCCAAACTGACCTGGGACAATGCGGCGCTCGTCGGCCCTGAATTGGCAAAGCGGCTGCAATTGAAGAACGGGGACGTGGTCGAGTTGGAACATGAGCAGCGCACGCTCACGGCGCCGATCTGGATTGTGCCTGGCCACTGCGAGCAGTCGGTTACGGTTCATTTTGGTTACGGCAGGACGCGCGCGGGGCGCGTCGGCACGGGGGCCGGCTTCAACGCTTACGAGTTCCAATCCAGCATGTCTCCGTGGCACGTTAGCGGCGTGACGCTGCGAACAACGGGGCGACGCATGTCGCTGGCCGCCACGCAACATCATCACCTGATGGATGGACGTGATCTGGTAAGATCAGGCCCGCTAGAGCAAGTGCGGGACAATCCCCGCGCGCCACAATTCATGCAGGCGCACGAACATGGCGAAGCGACTTCGCTGTTTTCACCCAACGAGTTCCCCTACGAAGGCTACAAATGGGGAATGACGATCGACCTCAACCGCTGCACCGGTTGCAACGCTTGCACCGTCGCGTGCCAGGCGGAGAACAACATTCCCGTGGTCGGCAAGGAGCAAGTTAGCCTGGGGCGCGAGATGCAGTGGATCCGCATCGATTCGTACTACGAAGGCGAGCCGGCCAATCCGCAGGTCGTGCATCAGCCGGTGCCCTGCATGCACTGCGAGAACGCGCCGTGCGAACTTGTGTGCCCGGTAGGCGCCACGGTTCACAGCGACGAGGGGCTCAACCAGATGGTCTACAATCGCTGCGTCGGCACGCGCTACTGCTCGAACAACTGTCCGTACAAAGTGCGGCGGTTCAACTTCCTGCAATACTCCGACCGCGAAACGCCCAGCTTGAAACTACTTAACAATCCAAATGTGACGGTCCGCAATCGGGGCGTGATGGAGAAATGCACCTACTGCGTGCAGCGGATCAGCGCCGCGCGCATTCACGCCGAGATTCATGCCGGCGACCAGGCCCCTTCGATTGCCGATGGCGCCTTGGCCACCGCCTGCCAGGCGGCTTGCCCCTCGCAGGCAATCGTCTTCGGCGACTTGAACGATCCGACCAGTCGCGTGACGCAGCAAACTGACGATCCGTTGAATTATGCGTTGCTGGGGCATTTGAACACACGGCCCCGCACTACTTATCTAGCCTCGCTGAGAAACCCCAATCCGAAGTTGGAGCACGTAGGCTAGGCGGATCGCCTGTCGCCCGCTGCCGTTGTTTCTATAGGTTGACCGGCTGGAAGCCTGTCGTACTTTACAAACCCCACAAATCATGGCCGAACACGACAACAAAACGACTGCCGCCGATTTGCTGCACGGGGACTACACCTATGGGACAGTCACCGACAAGATCAGCGCGGTCGTGCTGTCCGGTCGAACACCGCGAAGTTGGTACGTCGGCTTCGCGATTGCTTTCGCGCTCGTGATGTTGTTGCTGTGGGCGGTCACGTACTTGTTCGTTCGCGGCGTAGGCATTTGGGGGATCGACATCCCGGTCGCTTGGGGCTTTGCGATCGTCAACTTCGTCTGGTGGATTGGCATCGGTCACGCGGGGACGTTAATTTCCGCCATTTTGTTGCTCTTGCGGCAAGAGTGGCGGACCTCGATCAACCGCTTCGCTGAAGCCATGACGCTGTTCGCGGTCGCCTGCGCGGGGATGTTTCCGCTGCTGCATTTAGGCCGGCCTGAATACTTTTATTACCTGATTCCGTATCCGGCGACGACCGGCGTGTGGCCGCAATTCCGTAGCCCGCTGATGTGGGACTTCTTCGCGGTGAGCACTTACGCGACCGTCTCGGTATTGTTTTGGTACGTCGGCTTGATCCCCGACATGGCGACGCTGCGTGATCGGGCGACCGGCCGCTTCGCGCAAATCACCTATGGCATTCTGTCGATGGGCTGGCGCGGCTCCGCTCGACATTGGCTGCGCTATCAACGGGCGTATTTGATCCTGGCGGGACTGGCGACGCCGCTGGTCGTGTCGGTGCATTCCATCGTCAGCCTCGATTTCGCCGTGTCGATTGTGCCCGGCTGGCATTCGACGATCTTCCCGCCGTACTTCGTGGCCGGGGCGATCTACTCCGGCTTCGCCATGGTGCTGACCATCGCCATTCCGCTGCGCAAGGTTTATAGCCTGCAAGACCTCGTGACCATTCGCCACTTGGACAACATGGCCAAGGTGATGCTGGCGAGCGGCATGGTTGTGGCTTATGGCTACATCATGGAAACGTTTATCGCCTGGTATAGCGGCAACATCTTTGAGCAATACATGATGTATAACCGCATGTTCGGGCCATATGGTTGGTGCTACTGGCTGCTGATCGCTTGTAACATTGCGATTCCGCAACTGCTCTGGTTTCGCGCCATGCGGCGCAGTGTGCCGGCGCTGTTCATCCTGGCGTTGGTCATCAACGTCGGCATGTGGCTGGAGCGGTTTGTGATCGTCGTCGTCAGCCTGCATCGCGACCATCTCCCTTCGTCCTGGGGCATGTACTATCCAACGGTGTGGGATTGGGCGACGCTGCTCGGCAGCCTGGGCTTATTTGCCGCGTTGTTGTTCGTCTTCATTCGGTTACTGCCGATGATTTCAATCTTCGAGATGCGCGAGCTGGTGGAAGAAAAGCAGGAGCAAGCGCCATGAACACTTCCGACAACAACGAACTCTACGGGCTGCTAGCCGAGTTTCCCGGACCTGAACCGCTGGTCCAGGCGACGGCGCAAGTCTACGCCGCCGGTTATCGACGCTTGGATGCCTACGCGCCGATGCCGGTCGAAGGCCTGGCCGAGGCGATGAACTTCCGGCGAACGTCGATGCCGCTGATCGTTTTGATCGGGGGCATCATCGGCGGTCTGTCCGGCTATTTGCTGCAATACTGGGTCGCGGTAATTGAATACCCCGTAAATGTCGGCGGGCGTCCGCTGCATAGCTGGCCGGCGTTCATTCCGATCACCTTCGAAACGACGATTCTTCTGGGAACCTTTGCCGGCGTGTTCGGAATGTTGGCCCTCAACGGCTTGCCCCGGCCGCACCACCCGCTGTTCGGCGTGGCCCAGTTCAAGCGGGCGTCGCGCGACGGGTTTTTTCTCTGCGTGGAAACGTCAGATCGAAAGTTTTCGCTGGACCAGACGCGCGACTTGTTGACCGCCGCCGGCGCTATCGAGGTGATTGATGTTCCGCGTTAGAGCCTTGCCGACGATCGTAGCAGGCGCACTCCCGTGCGCCGAGCGCGAGACCTGCGCAGAGCGTCGCGATGCAGTCGACGCGTGGACGAATGGTGCTTGGATAGTGCCTGCAACTTTGTCGCTATGCGTGCTACTTCTCGTCTCTGCAGGTTGCGGTTATCAGGACATGGCGGATCAGCCGCATTACGAACCACTGGAGGCCAGCGAATTTTTCGCCGAAGGGCAAGCGTCGCGGCCGCTCATTTCTGGAACGGTCGCCCGCGGCCATTTGCGCATCGATCGGGCTTTTTTCGAAGGACAAGTGGACGGAAAGCCGGTGGAAGTGTATCCGTGGCTAGCGGTGGCCAGGCAACTCGGGTTACTTGCAGACGGCGCGGAGTCCCAAGAAGTTGACGAGCACGTGCGGGCTCAGATTCTGGAGCGCGGGCAACAGCGGTTCAATATCTTCTGCTCCGCGTGCCACGATCGCACCGGGAGCGGCCAAGGGATGGTGGTGCAGCGCGGCTTTCCCGCGCCGCCGTCCTATCACAGCGATCGTCTGCGCGCGGCGCCGGTCGGGCATTTTTATGTCGTCGCGACCCAAGGCTTCGGCCGGATGCCTGACTATGCAGACCAAATTCCGCCGGCCGACCGTTGGGCGATTGTGGCCTACGTGCGCGCGTTACAACTAAGCCAGCACGCGGAAGTTGGCGAGTTGCCGCCTGCCGATCGCGCCGCACTCCCTGCCGAGGAAGACACTCCATGAGCCAGGCCGACGCACTTCGCGAAACACTAAGCCGCTGGAATCGCATCGCCATCATCGCGGCGGTCGTCGGCGGTGCGCTGTGCGGGCTGGCGGCGATCGTCAACCTCGAACAATTCCTGCGGTCATACCTGGTCGGCTTTATCTTCTGGTGGTCGGTCTCGATGGGCTGTCTAGGGCTGTTGATGATGTACTACCTGGTCGGCGGGCGCTGGGGCGCGGCGGTGAAGCCGCTGCTGGAATTCGGCAGCCTCCTCACTCCCCTAACGGCGCTGTTGTTCCTGCCGGTAGCGCTGGGCATCGACCGTCTTTACCCGTGGGTCCAGGCCGACGACATCACCCCCGAGAAGGCGTTGTATCTGAATCCGCCGTTCTTCTACGCGCGGGCGGTTGTGTACTTCATCATCTGGTGGCTGTTGGCCTGGTTGCTGTGCCGGCGAACTGCTGCCGCCGCCGCGGAGTTCCCGCGCTGGCGCATCCTGCTCAGCGCCGGCGGGCTCGTGGCCTTATTCCTAGGCGTCACGTTCGCGGCGATTGATTGGGGAATGTCGCTCGATCCCGAGTGGTTTTCCACGATCTACGGCGCGCTGGTCGCCATGGGTGGAGCATTAGCCGCGATGGCGCTGGTCACCCTGACCTTGACCGCGCTCGACCGCGGCGCGCCGGACACGCCCCCGCTCGTTGCGCCGCTCACACTAGGCGATTTAGGCTCGCTGATCCTGACCTTCTTGATCCTCTGGGCGTACTTCGGCTATTCGCAGTTTTTGATCATCTGGTCAGGCAATCTGCCGGAAGAGAACATCTGGTATGTCAACCGTTTGAACGGCGGCTGGCAATGGCTGGGGCTGACGATTGTCCTGGGCCAGTTTGTCATTCCATTTTTCCTGCTCCTCTCGCGCGACGTGAAACAACATCCCCGCAGGCTAAAGTTTGTCGCGCTGCTGGTGTTCGTTATGCAGTATCTATATGTCCTGTGGAGCTTGAGCCCGTCGTTCCATCCGCGGCAGTTTTATATTCACTGGGCCGATTTCGCGGCGCTCGCGGCCGTCGGCGGAGTCTGGGTCAGCGCGTACTTGTGGCTAGCGCGGCGGCGCCTGCCGGAAATTTTGGCGGCCAATCCATCATGAGCGAACAAAATCCCACAACACCACAAGACGCCATCGCGCGCGGCCACGAACCGGACACGGTCGACAAGCGCGTGTTGAGGCTCTCCGGCGCGGGCCTGGTGCTGCTGGTGCCCTTGGGGCTGCTGGCGGTGCTAGGCGTGTTGCGTCTGCTCGATGCGCAACATCCAACCGCCAGCCTGCCGCCGGTCGCCGCACCGCCGAAGATCGCGCTCGGGCCCGAGCTATCTGGCGACCAATCAGTGCAGTTGCGCGCGTTGCACGAGGCGGAAGAGGAGCGCTTGAACCATTACCAATGGATCGACCAGCCAGGCGGAGTCGCCCAGATTCCGATCGCTCGCGCGATGGAAATCCTGGCGAAACAGGGCTTGCCGGCCACAACGGCAGAAAGTGAGAAATCCGATGGCGATAAGCCCGAGTGACAACTCGCGCAGCGACAACTCGCGGCGCAAAGCGCCGTGGCGTCGCGCGCGCTTCTGGCTCTGGTCGGCGGCGTGTGTCGTGCTGGCCGCAGGCGCCTGCGTCGTGGTGGTTTACGCTAGCCTGCGCGATGAAGACGGCGCACGCGTAACGCCGAACGAACTGCCGCGGGATGTTGGCATCGACCAAAACCTGAATGCCCAGGTTCCGTTGGATGTTCGCTTGCGCGATGAAACCGGCGCCGACGTGGCGCTCGGCGACTTGCTGGACGGCAAGCCGATCATCCTGACCCCGGTCTATTACAAGTGTCCGATGCTTTGCAACATGACAATGGATGGCCAGGTGCGCTGTTTGACGGAGTTGACACTCAATGCCGGCGAGGATTATACGGCGCTAACGGTCAGCTTCAATCCGCGGGAAACGCACGAGCTCGCCGCGGCCGCCAAGCGGACCGCCATGAAACGCTACGGCCGCCCAGGCGCCGAGCGCGGCTGGCGATTCCTCACCGGCGACGAGGCGGAAGTGCGCCGTCTGATGGACACCGTCGGCTTCCGTTACCAGTTCGATCCCGTAACGGGAGAATACGCGCACGGCGCCGGGCTGATCGTCTTGACGCCCCAGGGGAAGGTGTCGCGATACCTGTATGGCGTCGATTTTCCGCAGCGCGACTTGCGTTTGGCGCTGGTCGAAGCTTCCGGCGGAAACATCGGCACGACCAACGACCAGGTCTTGCTGCTGTGCTACCACTACGACCCGACGACCGGCCGTTACGGGCTGGCGATCATGAACGTGTTGCGGCTGGCCGGCGTGGCTACCGTCCTGGGCCTGGCCGGGGCGATCTTTGTCATGGCTCGCCGCGAGCGAACAAGTCAAGCAGCGGCCGTCGAGTCCGCTCACACCGCGTGATGGGATCATCATGGACATCAGTTTTCATTCTGTACTCGCGCAAGCTTCGCCTGCGACTCAGCAGATTGACCGCAGCTTCCGCCTGCTCCCCGAGCAATCCTCGGCTGCCGCCGCGCAGGTGGATCACCTGTATTTTTTCCTGCTGGGGAT
>CAUJKE010000284.1 GCA_963205385.1 Planctomycetota bacterium
GCTTGGTCTTGGTCTCGTAGACCGGCTTGCAGACCGTGTAGCAAATCTGCTTGGTCTTGGTCTCATAGACCGGCTTGCAGACCGTGTAGCAAATCTGCTTGGTCTTGGTCTCGTAGACCGGCTTGCAGACCGTGTAGCAAATCTGCTTGGTCTTGGTCTCGTAGACCGGCTTGCAGACCGTGTAGCAAATGTCCTTGGTCTTTGTTTCCCACACCGGCTTGCAAACCGTGTAGGTGCAAGTCTTCATGTGGGTCTCGCGGACAGGCTTGCAAACCGTGTAGGTGCAATCCTTGTAAAGCGTTTCCGCGACGTGCTTCACACAATTGATCGTCTTGTCTACATAGACCGTGTCGTAACACGTCTTGTAGCAGGTGTACTGCTGCTTCTCGTACACCACTTTTTTACATGTCTTCATGACGGTGTGACACTGCGCCTTGGCGGTGCAGTAACTCCCCGCGTCATCGCTGCCACAGTTCTTGTAGCTCGCCGCGCCGCAGCAGGACGCGGAAGCCGTGTTTACCGACAAAGCAGCGAGCAGCACTGCCAAAATCGGTAACCCCAAAATCGTTCTCATCTTCCGTTCTCCTTCGCTCACTTGCTCACCATGGAAGGGCGTCTGGTCCGGCGAGACGTCTCGCCATGGACTCTGGTAGGACCAACCGTTTTGCCTGGCTTGCCGGAGAAGTGCGATCCTCAGAGGTTGCGGCCTCGATCAACAAATCCCAAACATCACGGTCGGCCCACTAAATTGGCCGTATGTCGTCTGATATCGACAAACTAGGGTAATGGCTTGAGATGGAGTAACTGGATAGCTTGCATCTCACGCGACATTTGGTAATTCGGCGTAGAATGCAGGCTTTACACAGAAAATCCCACAGACGCGGAGTTTGCTCGTAACGCCGCTTCTGACGCACGCAACGATTGTGACGATTGGACCCTGCTTTCCCGCCTATTTCCGCTGCGCATGCTCTGTCACCGATAACTCCGCGTTGCCCACGGTGACAAACGATGAAATGCAATAAAAACGAAGGCGGATGTCAGCACACTCGCTCAATGGAGCTATGTTTGCGTGCAACCGCAAAATACGTTCTTAGCGAGCGTACCTGCTAGCACCAAGCGCATGGGTTAGAGCGTGAAATTCGTCGGATGTGCAGCATGGCATTTGCTTGACCGTGCGCCAAAGTCAACCTAAGAAAATGCAGAGGGCAATTCTGCATGACATGTGGTTAAGACATGTAGTTAAGTGGAACTTTGCACTTCGTTTCGCCAGTCCCATTCGATTTAACTTAATGCGAGTCCAACCCATGAAAGCACGTCGTACTGGTTTCACTTTGGTGGAGGTTTTGATTGTCGTGGTGATCATGGCAGTTCTGGCGGCAACGATTATTCCGCAATTTGCCGATTCGACCACGGATGCCAAGATCAGCACCTTGAAGTTCAACTTGCATACGCTCCGCTCGCAAGTCGAGTTGTACCGCACCCATCACGACGGCGATCTTCCTTCCGGAACGATGGTCGAGCTGACGAAATCCACCGACGTCGATGGCAACGTGGGGACCGGCGCCAACTACCCGTTTGGCCCCTACATCCGCGCGCTGCCGGATAACCCGTTTACGAACAAGAACATTGTGACCGAAACCGCCTCTTCCCCGGCGGCAGTCGGCGATGTCACGGCCAACAACGCCGGTGGCTGGCTGTTTAACAAGACAACCGGAGAAATCTGGGCCGACCACGCCGACTACGTGACCGAGTGAAGGCTTAACCAGGGACGGATTCGCGGTGGCCTGAGCGCAAACGCGGAACTGGCGGATCCTTAAACCCCAACCAATCCATCCCAGCAAGGCCGCGTTGACCAGTCGTCGACGCGGCCTATTCGCTGCGCTGATAAAAACACCGCAGAACTCTCGCGGAAAAACCCTCAAGCGCTTGTGGCGGCGCGACTTATGTTTTAGAGTAAAAACAACCGGAAGGGCGGCCGGGCGCATCATGAACCGCCTGCGAGAGTTGCGACGATGGCCGAGCCCAAGGGAAAAATCGACGACACAAACAGCGAAAGCGCGGTCCCCAAGGCCGTCGTCAGCCGTCTGAGCCTCTACCTCCGCGAATTGCAGCATCTCTTGCGCGACAGCCAGGAGACGACCAGCTCGACGCAACTTGGCAGTATGCTTGGGTTTACGGATGCCCAGGTGCGCAAGGATTTGGCCTATTTCGGCCAGTTCGGCTACCCCGGCATCGGTTACCGCTGCGATGAATTGGTGCATGCGATCAAGCGCATCCTGGGTACGGACCGTGACTGGCCCATCGCCCTGGTCGGCATCGGCAACTTGGGTCGCGCGTTGTTGGGCTACCGAGGGTTTGGCGAGCAGGGCTTTCGGGTTGTCGCGGCCTTTGACAGCGACCCGCAAAAAGTCGGGGCCGTGATCGAAGGCGTGCCTGTCTACGCCGCCGAGGATTTGCCGCAAGTCGTTAAATCCAAAGGGATTCGGTTGGCCATCCTGGCCGTGCCTGCAATTGCCGCCCAAGCCGCCGCAGATCAAGTGGTGCAGTCCGGCATCGAAGGAGTGCTCAACTTCGCCCCCATGACCATCACCCTCCCCAAAGAGGTGCGATTGGTCGGCGTCGATTTGGCGATTGAATTGGAGCAACTCTCCTTCGCAGTCGCCAGTCGCAATCCAAAGCCTTGTGACGAAAGCATTTAGAAACTTTGCCAGCATTTCGCAACCTGCCGTTGCTCAGTTGGCCGCGATTTCTACAATAGGAAGACTACGGTGAGCGTCGATAACGATGCTCCACACTCGGGGATGGTGTAAAGGTAGCACTAGGGTTTTTGGCACCCTCAGTCTAGGTTCGAATCCTAGTCCCCGAGCTAACCAGCAGCGGCCGTCTCGCAATCGATGCAAGACGGCCGTTTTTGCGTTTGTTAGCTGCGGCAACGTACTGGGGCAAAGCTCCGTCCATTACCGGGCGAGCGCCGAACCTGCCCGTGTTGCGGACGCCGGTCGAACGTTGGTGTCGTTCGCAGTCGGTCCGAGTACCGCTTTGGCTGCGGCCCCCTGACGCGATTCGCCCGTCAACAGATTATCGAGCTGTGCCCGTTCGCGTACGCGGTCAAACTCTTGCGCCATCGCCAGGCGAATTTTCTTCTCGTAAATGTCGGCCGCCAACTCGTCCTTGACCACTTCAAATTTCGTGACGATCGGTCGCGTGCGTCCCATGCAGCGCATGATCACGAACTTGTCGTCGATCGCAATGATCGCGGAGAGCTCGCCTGCCTTGAGCCGGAAAGCCTCCGTTTCAATCTTAGGCTGGCCGCTGTGCATGCGAATCGGCGGCACGCGCCCGCCGTTAGCCTTCGATACCGGATCAATCGAGTACTCTTGCGCCAACTGGCCAAAGAAGTCCTCGGTCAGGTTGCCGCGGGCCATTTCCCACACTTGCTGGGCCTGGCGGTTATTCGTTAGCACAATCGCTTGCGCTTCGACGCGCTCGCCATAGTTAGCTTCGAAACCTTTTTGCAGGTCTTCCTCGGTCACTTGAATCGACGACGACACCAATTTCTTCAGCGCCACGCTCGGCCACACGGCGTCGCGCACGTACAGGTCCAGGGTCGCGCCGTCGTTCTCTTCCAGGCTCTTTTGCCAGGCGGCGATATCGGCCGTGCCATCCGGCTTGACATGGTTGTACGAGATGGCCGCCCGCGCGATCTCTTCGTCGAGATCCTGCTGGGTGATTTCCAACTTCCGCCGCTTCAGTTCTTGCGTCAGAATCTTGCGGTTGATTTCGCCTTCGAGCACGTCCACGCCGTGGCGTTCGATGCATTCTTCGGCCAGGTAGGCAATGGTGATCGACTGCGAGTTGATAATCGCCGCCACGCCGGGATATTGCGCGCGCAACTGGGCGTCGTTATAGACATTGATGACGTTCGCCTTGGTTTGCAACTCCCCGAATAGCCGCGTCGATGCCGCGCGCAGCTTTTCATCGTGCAGTTGATCGCGTAGACGTTCTTCCGCATCCTTCAAATTCTGGCTCGCGATGTACGTTTCCGGCAAATGCTTTTCACACTTGAGGATGATGTATTGATCCGCGATTGGAATGATTGGGCTAACTTCGCCTTCGGCGAGCCCAAACGCGACGCGCTCAATCTCGGGATCGCCGACATGCCTGCTAATCGGCGGAATGAGTCCGTGCGCGCTCGCGCTGTTCACGTCTTCTGATTGGTTCTTGGCCACTTCGCCGAACAGTTCCGGCTGAGCGAGCACCTTGGCGTGAACTTCGACCGCCTTGTCTTTGTTGCGAATCGCAATGATCCGCGCTTTAACCTTGGGACCGTAGTTCGTTTCAAATGCCCGCTGCAATTCCTCCGGTGTGATTTGCAGTTCATTGGAAGCCAACGCTTTGAGTGCGAGCGTCGGCCAGACGATCTCGTTGTGATACTGCTCCGGCGTGATGCCCCGCTCGCGCTCCAGCATCATTAAGAACGCATCCGGCGAGAGCCCAAACTTTTTCGCCAATCGCGTAATCTCGGCGTTGACGTCCTGGTCGGTGACTTCGACCTTCGCATTCTGGCACGCTTGTGCGATGACCTGCCGGTTGACGATGGTTTCCAAAACCTCCGTGCCGTAGCGCCGCAGACATTCGGTCGCCAACTCTTGCCGCGACAATTGCTCGCCGTTGACCACCGCCATAATTTTGATTTGTGGCGTCTTGGACGCCGGCAATTCGCTCGCCACGCGCGGCGCCGCCTGCACCGTGGCCGCTGTCGGCTGCACGGGGCGGCCGGCAGTCGGTTGCGCCGGACGCGCGGCTTGCGGAGCGAGCCGCGACGCTTGCCCCCAAGCGGACGTTGTACCGCCGAGCATGGCGCTGGCCATCGCGACCGCGGTTAATGAATTGAGCACTTGCGCCACACTACGACGTTGACGCATCCGATTCCGTCCGCCCTGCGCACTTGAGCCCTGCATGAGGCAACTCCCTTGACCACAATGAGTGCTAGCAACCGGCGCAATCACACCGGATTCCCTTCCCACAAGTCGCGGGAGTATAGGGACCGCTTGCCGGACGGGTCAAGACAGAATCAAACCTCATTCCACCGCTGGGGTGCAGCGCCGTGCGGCAGCTTCGGATCACGAACGAAAGCATCGTCGATGCGTGAAGTTGCTCACACTATACGACATAGATTCAATTTTGTCAATATATCTTTACAAATAAGTACGCACATTTGCGACTCTAGCCATAAAACCTCGCCGGGTTCGCGGCTAAACCCGCACAGCGAGAACGGCCATGAATGGCCCTCCGGCAACTTGCCTGTGCGGATCGCATTCCCCGCCCTAATACCCGCCTGACGGCGGGAAAGGACCGTGAACGGCCCTGAATACCGCCGTTTTCAACCCTAGACCGATCACCGCCCCCCACCAATAACGGCGATTATTAGCCCCTCCGCGCAATCCCCGTCACCTCCCCACGACCCCTTCGGGCTCGTCCCGATGGTGAGCAAGTCGGCGAGCTAAAGGACTCGCCGCCCCTCCTCCCCCACGACCCCATCGGCCTCGTCCCGATGGTGAGCAAGTCGGTGAGCTAAAG
>CAUJKE010000285.1 GCA_963205385.1 Planctomycetota bacterium
GATGGCCAATTTCGGCATCAACCGCCAGGTCGATAGCATCCTCCCCGGCGTCCACAACATCCCCGGCAACCGCAACGCCGGCCAGGCCACCCGCGCGCTGCATGAGACGGCCCGGAACGAGTGATGGAAGTTGCCCCGCTCCTACTGCTTCAACTTCTCCGCAAACTTCTGGCGGAGTTTCGCGAGCTTCGGTGGTATCAGGGCGCTGCAGTACGGTTGCTGCGGGTTGTTGGTGTAATAGTCTTGGTGATAATCCTCGGCTTTATAAAACGTGCTGACCGGCGTGACCTCGGTGACGATCGGGCCGGGCCAGTGACGCTCGGCGTTGAAGGCGGCGATGACTTGCTGCGCGGTCTCGGCTTGCTCCGGCGTGTGATAGAAGATGGCCGAGCGGTACTGCGTGCCGACATCTCCCCCTTGCCGATTGGGCGTCGTGGGGTCGTGCGTGGTGAAGAAGACATCCAGAATCTCGCGGAAGCTGATCTGGTCGGGATCGAACGCAAGATGCACAACTTCGGCGTGCCCGGTGCGACCGGTGCAGACTTCTTCATACGTGGGATGCGGCGTTTGCCCTCCCATGTAGCCGGACTGCACACTCTCCACGCCTTGCAGCGCGCGATAGACCGCTTCAACGCACCAAAAACACCCCCCAGCCAGCGTTGCTGTTTCACATGCCACGGTTGTTTCTCCTGAAAGTAGCAGGCCCACTCTCGTGTGCGCCGCTGGCTTCGGGCCTCATAGATTTTCGGATTTTATAACGTTCCGCGCGGACGGCATAGAGAAGCCTGCTTAAGACTGTTATTCCTCCGGCAAGACTTCGTCCTTGGCTTCGCTCGGGCTGATGGCGGCTTCGAGCGTGATGCTGCCGCGGTTGAGGCAGTCGATGAGCTGACGCAAGCGGCCGAGACTGCGGCGGTTGAAATGAAAGACCAGCCGCGGCAGCTCATTGAGGTTGGGCTCATCCTGCTCGAGCTCGAGCGGGCCGCGTTGCTCGAAGCGGCCATCGACCAGGATATCTGCAAAGGCGTGATTGATCTCCGCCAAGAGTTCGGCCGAGAGCGGCGATTGCAAGCGAAAGACAAGATTGTCCTTGACGTACCGCATGCTGTGATACACGCGGAAGAAGCCGAGGACTTCGTCGACGGCGACCTGTACGTCGTCCGTCACTTTGTAGAGGCTCAAATCTTCCGGCGAGATCATGCGTGCGTTGAGCATGTGCTCGACAATGAACTTGTGCAAGCCTTCCCAGTAGGTCTCGCCGGGAGCGTTGAGCAGCACCACGGGAACCATGTCGCGTTTGCCGGTTTGCAGCAGCGTGAGAACTTCCATCGCTTCGTCGAGCGTGCCAAACCCGCCGGGGAGACAGACCACCGCGTCGCACTCCTTGACGAACATCAGCTTGCGCGTGAAGAAGTATTTCATGTGCACGAGCTTGGGATCGCCGGCGATGATCGGGTTGGACGATTGCTCGAAGGGGAGCATGATGTTGAGCCCCATCGACATCTTTCGCCCGGCGCCGACGTGCCCCGCTTCCATGATGCCGCTCGCGGCGCCGGTCACGACGAGCCAATCCTGCGCCGCGATTTGGCGACTGAACTCGACCGCTTGCTGATAGGCCGGTTCTTCCGGTTTGGTCCGCGCAGAGCCGAAGACCGTCACCTTGCGTTGCCAGCGGTACGGCGAGAAGACCTTGAAGGCATACCGCAATTCGCGCAGCGTGCGGCTGAGAATCTTCAAATCGCCGCGTGAGCAGCCGTCCGCCTCGAGCTTATCGGCCGATTCCTTGATCTGTGCAATCAGGTCGTCGTTATGTTGCTGGCGCGTGCGATCGCGGTCGAAGCTAGGCACCGTCGTGCGGTGCAGATCGTCCGCCGAGGTCGATTCCGAATTGTTTTCTGGGGGCACAACGAACTCCTGCCAGCGTGAAAGACGAGCGGTGACTGCGCGCTCGTTTCATTATACTTCGCGCGGCGGAAGTGTGTATGCGGCGAGTCGCGCCGGGCGAATGCTCGTTTAACCCCGCCTGGCCACCGCGCCGCCGGACGCACAGCGTCGATGCACCACGCTAGCAACAAAAAAGCCCGGTTTCCCGGGCGGCGACGGTTCGAATTTTTTCGCCGGCGCTGCTTAGCCTGCTTTGGAGGCCGGGCGACGCAGGTGTTGATAGGCCACGATCACTTCGTACAAATCCTGCGAGATCGTGATTTGATCGTCGGCAAAATCGCTGAGCCACGCGCGGCGACTGCGGGCGGCTTCCGCCAATAACGGAAACACGTCCGAAAGCGGCACCGTGACGGATTCCGCCGCCAAGCGCGCGTCTTCCGCCATGCTCACGGTCGGCTCGTCGCCGACAAATATTCGTAACTTCGGATGCGCCACTACGCATTCCTTCCACAACAAGAGTCAAGAACAGCTTCTCTTTTTCCCTCCGAGCCGCTGCCCAAGGGGCGGTGACTCCTAGCAGGAGGTAGTGGAACTATTTATCGGCTGCTGCGCGATGGTCGCTTTGGCGAAAGTTGACAAATTTGCGGATTGCACCAATTGTGCGTAAAGTTAGGCGATGTGCGTTGATTACAGGAAGTTGTGCAGGCGCAGCCGGATAGTACAGGAACGAGGAATTCCGCTTCACGCTCGCTCGCTTGAAACGTCTGGAGCGAGTCGATCTGCCGCATAACCCGCCGGAGGAGCGATGTCATCCTTGACAAGCGCCGGCAGAAGCGCTAGATTTCGAGGCTGATATCGACTGGGAAAACCGTGCGCCCGTGCGCCGCTCCTGTCCCCAGCGGTCCACTTCGGACGTAGCTATGAGTTTCGACCTGGGGCATGTCGCCCGCGACCTTGGCCTCCCCCTCGACAAAGTGCAGCGGACCGTGGAGATGCTCGATGAGGGCAACACGGTGCCGTTTATTACGCGCTACCGCAAAGATCAGACCGGCGGTCTGGATGAAGAAGTCATCCGCGACATCGCCGATCGCGTGGCCCGGTTGCGCTTGCTCTTGGAGCGGAAGCAGACGATCCTCAAATCGATCGAAGCGCAAGGCAAGCTGACGCCGGAGCTGGCCAATCAAATCAACTCGGCCGATTCGCTGAAGCGGCTGGAAGATCTCTATCTTCCCTATAAGCCCAAGAAACAAACGCTGGCGACCAAAGCCCGCGAGCAGGGGCTCGAGCCGTTCGCGCTGGAAATTCTCAACGCCGATGAGGCGGCTAACGATTTGGAGGCCCGCGCGGCCCAATTTGTCGACGCCGAAAAGAATCTGCCCACCAATACGGAAGTGCTCGAAGGCGTCGGCTATTTAATTGCCGAGCGTTTTAGCGAGCGGGCGGATGTGCGGGGCCGTTTGCGTCGCATCCTGTGGCGCACCGGCAAGCTCGTAACAACGCGGATCGAACCGGCCGAAAAGCCAGCCGAAGCGCCGGCAGAACTTGAGACCACTGCCCCGGTAGCCGCCGAATCGACGGTTACCGAAACTACGACCGCTGTGGAGCCAACCGGGGAAAACGTCGAGTCGCCTGCAGTTGAGCCCCCCGCAGTTGAGGCGGAAGCGCCTGTTGCGTCCGAAACGCCGGCGGAAACCACCACCGAGCAAGCTCCCGTTATCGCCAGCGAAGCCGTTCCAGCGAGCGAAGCAACAGCGGCGGCAGAGTCCCCCGCTGTTGAACCACCGGCCGCAGAGGCAGTGCCCGCAGCCGAGTCCCTTCCGCCGGCCGAGGTCGTCCCCGCGGCAGACTCGCCAGCTACCGAAACAACGGCTGCGGCACTTCCGGCCGCTGCTCCGCCGACCGTTCCGCCGCTGAAGGCGGAGAAGAAGAAAAAGAAAAAGAAGAAGAAAAAAGAGCCGGCGGCGCTCGACGCGGCGTTCAAGGACTATTTCGACTATCACGAACCGGCGGCCCACATCCCGCCGCATCGCGTCCTGGCCATCAATCGGGGGGAGCGGGCGAAGGTGCTCCGGGTGAAAATCGACGTCGATCGCGCGGCCATGTACCGCGAAATCGAGCCGATTCTCGTCGGGGCCGATCATCCGCATGGCGATTTTCTCCGGCATTGCCTGGAAGACTCCCTCGAGCGGCTGATCATTCCTAGCCTGGAGCGCGAAGCCCGCCGCGAGATGACGGAGAAATCCGAGCAGCACGCGGTCGAGGTGTTCGTGCGCAACTTGCGCAAACTGCTGCTGCAACCGCCGGTCAACGGCCGCCGCGTGCTCGCGATCGACCCCGGCTTCAAGAGTGGCTGCAAGTTGGCGGCCCTCGATGAGTTCGGCAACGTGCTGGGGCATGCGATCATTCATGTCGTCGGCAACGAAGAACGCCGCAAGAAGGGGCGCGAGACGATTGTCGATTTGCTGCGCACGCACAACATCAGCGTTGTCGCCATCGGCAACGGCACCGGCTGCCGCGATGCCGAGCAACTCACCGCCGAAATCATCGCCACCGAACTCGCGGATCGCGATGTGCAGTATTGCATCGTCAACGAAGCCGGCGCGAGCGTCTATTCGACCAGCCCGATCGGCCGCGAGGAGTTCCCCGGCTACGACCCGCTGCTCCGCAGCGCAATCTCGATTGGCCGCCGCTTGCTCGACCCGCTCTCGGAGTTGGTGAAGATCAATCCGGCGAATATCGGCGTCGGTCTCTACCAGCACGATATTAAAGCCAAGCATTTACGCGACTCGCTCGATGCCGTGGTGGAATCGGCGGTGAACTATGTCGGCGTGGATGTGAACACGGCCAGCCCGGCCCTCTTGCGATACGTTTCCGGCCTTAATCAACTCACCGCCCGGCGATTGTACGAACATCGCGCCGAGCATGGCCCGTTCAAGAGTCGCGAGCAGTTCAAGGACGTGATTGGCTTTGGCGACGCGACGTTTGTGCAAGCGGCTGGATTCCTCAAGATTTTCGGCGGCCAGAACGCACTCGACGCGACCTGGATTCACCCGGAAAGCTACGACGTCGCCACACGCATTCTCGATAAGCTCGATAGCAGCTTGAGCGAACTGGCCGTGCACGTTCCTCCGCCAGCGCCCCCGCGCAAGGAAACGCCGCTCGGCAAGATCATCAAGCACACGCCGGCTGGTCCTTCGTTCGCCGCCGGCATTAAGACGCCTGAGACCGGCGAAACGGCTGAACCCGCCGCAGTCGTCGCAGAAGAACCGTCGCCTGCGATTCCTGAAACCGAGCCCACGGT